>NZ_JBEZFI010000010.1:0-173160 GCF_040649295.1 Micromonospora sp. NPDC048999
TTCACTCGAAAGATCACGCGATGGCCGCGCTCTATGCCGGACGAGTTGTCCGGCGATCACGCCAACCGCGTTACACCACTATCAGGGACGCCACTGGCGTCCAGGCCATTTCTTCGGAGGCCTGGGCGAAACAGGAACCGAGGTAGAGGGTCCGCCGCGTCAAGCGGACCTTGACGCGGCGGCAGTTCGAACTGCTGCACCGGCTCGACCATCGCTGGGCGCAGCGGCGGCGCCGCGAGCTGGCCGAGTCCCTCGCCGGCCCCAACGACGTCGCGCTCATCCCGCCGCTCCCCGGTCCGTCCTGAACCGACCTCGCCGAGGGCAAGGGGTTGCCAGCTACCGACGTCCGCCAGGCAGGGCTTGGGCCGTGGATAGGAGGCTGCCCTGGGCCGGCCTACAACGCGACCCGACATTGGCACCTGCCTCTACAACAAACCGGCCGGAATGTCATCCCTCCAAACGTCGATTGTTGATCGACGCCCGACGGTGTAAAGGTCACCTTAAACGCTTCGCACCCATGCGGGCGTAGAAGTGGAGTAGACATGCGTCCCTGGAGACTGCTGCCCTTCACAGGCCGACGCCGGCAAGCCGCCCGGCTTGCCGGCGTCGGGGTGCTCGCCACAAGCCTCGCCGTTCTCGGCGGCGCCACCACCCCGGCCGTCGCAGCCCAAACCCCCCGTTTCACACCGGCTCCCGCAGGCTCCGTCGTCACTCACCTGCCCCTGGGGCTCAGCAACGCGCTGACCACGGTCATGGTGGAGCTGTCCGGCGACCCGGTCACCGTGACCGACGCCGACGCCGCGACGCCACTGACCAGCAGCGAGAAGCAGTCCCGCCGCAGCCAACTGCGCGCCGCGCAGGTACCGGTCGAAAAGCGGGTCCGGGAGCTGGGCGGCAACGTCGTGGGCAACTACCAGTCCACGTACAACGGCATCAAGGTGCGGATCCCGGCGCGCACTGCCGCCGCGCTCATGGACATCCCGAACGTGGTCGGGCTGCACCGTGTCCAGCTCATGGAGCCGGACAACGTCCGCGGCGTACCGCTGATCGGCGCGCCCGCGGTGTGGAACGGCCTCAACGGCCTCCACGGCGAGGGCATCAAGGTCGCGGTCATCGACACCGGCATCGACTGGACCCACGCCGACTTCGGCGGACCCGGCACCGCGGCGGCCTACGACGCGGCGCACGCCGCCGAGACCCAGCCGGCCAACCCGGCCTACTTCGGACCCAACGCGCCGAAGGTAAAGGGCGGCATCGACCTGGTCGGCGACACCTACAACGCCAACCCGGACAGCCCGTCGTACCAGCCGGTACCGCACCCGGACCCGAACCCGTTGGACTGCAACGGGCACGGTACCCACGTTGCCGGCACAGCGGTCGGCTTCGGCGTGCTCGCCGACGGCACCACCTACACCGGCCCGTACAACCAGACCACGGTCAGCGGGCGCTCGTGGCTGGTCGGTCCGGGCGTGGCGCCCAAGGCTGACCTCTACGCCGTGCGGGTGTTCGGCTGCCAGGGTTCGACGGACATGACCGTCGACGCCATCGAGTGGGCCGTCAACAACGGCATGGATGTCATCAACATGTCGCTCGGCTCGCCGTTCGGCAGCGCCGACGACCCGAGCGCGGTGGCCGCTTCCAACGCCGCCAAGGCCGGCGTCATCGTCGTGGCGTCCTCCGGCAACAACGGGGCCAACCCGTACATGACCGGTTCGCCCGCCAGCGGCACGGGCGTCATCAGCGTCGCAGCCAACGACTCGACGGCGAACAACCCGGGTGCCCGCCTCGCGTTGAGCACCGGACTCACAGTGGATGCCATCGACGCCAACGGTGCCGCGTTCGCCGACGGCACCACGCTCCCGGTGAAGGTGCTCAAGACGGGCTCGGCCATCTCGCTGGGCTGCGACCCGCAGGAGTACGTCAACGCCGGGGTGGCCGGCAAGATCGTCGTGGTCAAACGCGGTACCTGTGCGCGGGTCGCGCGGGCCGTCTTCGGCCAGCAGGCCGGGGCCGCGGCGGTGATCATGGTGAACACCGACAACAACCTGCCGGCGTACGAGGGCCCGATCACCGAGAACCCGGACACCGGCGAGAAGTACAACGTCACGATCCCGTTCCTCGGGGTACGGGGGAATGACGGCACGGCGCTGCTGGCCGCGGACGGCGGCTCGGTGGCGCTGTCGGCGTTCACCATCCCGAACCCGAGCTTCCTTGCCTCGGCGACCTTCAGCTCGGGTGGCGCGCGTACCGGCGACAGCTGGCTCAAGCCGGACGTCACCGCGCCGGGCGTCGGCATCTTCTCGGCCGGCGTCGGTACCGGCAACGGCTTCTCGGTGCTGTCGGGCACGTCGATGGCGTCGCCGCACACCGCGGGCATGGCTGCCCTGGTCCGCCAGGCGCACCCGACCTGGAAGAAGGTGGAGAACTGGAAGGCCGCGATCGTCAACACGGCCGACCCCGGCCAGGTCAACAACTACCGCACCAGGATCGCCGGCGCCGGCCTGATCCAGGCGGTCGGGGCGACCCAGACCCAGGTCGTCGCGCTCGGTGACAAGGGCACCGCGACGCTCAACTACGGCTTCGCCGAGCTGGACAAGGACTACAAGGCCACGAAGACCGTCAAGCTGCACAACTTCGGCAGCGTGGCCGCCTCGTTCGACGTGACCACGACCCGGGGGGCCGGCCAGCCGCACTCGGTCTCGCCCAACAAGACCAAGGTGACGGTGCCGGCGCGCGGCGACGCGGAGGTCAAGGTCCAGCTGTCCGTACCGTCGGCCACCGCGGGTGACTCGTCCAAGTTCCGCGATGTCGCCGGCCTGGTGCAGTTCACCCCGACCAGCGGCGGAAGCAACGGCGTGGCGCTGCGCGTGCCGTACTACTTCGTGCCGCAGGCGGTGTCGCACATCGAAACGAAGATCGACGAGAACAAGCTGACCAAGAACGGCTCGGCCACCGCGACGGTGACGAACAAGAAGGGCGCCACCACAGGTACCGCCGACTGGTACGCCTGGGGGCTGACCGACCGCAAGACCAAGGGCCTCGGCTCGAACGACGTCCACGCCGTCGGCGTGCAGGCCTTCCCGGGCGGGCTGGCGTTCGCGATCAGCACGTACCACCGCTGGTCCAACGCGGCGGCCAACGAGTTCGACATCCTGGTGGACGTCAACGGCGACGGAGTCGACGACTACGCCGTGGTCGGCTCGGACTACGGTGCGTTGACGTCGGGTTCCTTCAACGGGCAGATGGCCGTGGCGGTGTTCAACCTGAAGACCGGCGACGGCTCGATCGAATACCTGGCCGATGCGCCTACCGACAGCAGCACCATTGTGCTGCCGGTGGACATCTCGCAGCTGTGTGACTCCTCGTCGCCGTGCCTGTCGGCGAGCAACCCGCGGCTGAGGTACCACGCGGTCGCCTTCGGCGTGACCGACGAAACCGTGGACGTGGTGGACGGCGTGGCGTCGTTCAACGCGTTCGCGCCGGCAGTCAGCACCGGCATGTTCGACGAGGTGGCCCCGGGCGCCTCGGCGACTGAGACCGTCTCAGTCAACACGGCCGAGTTCGCCAAGACCCCGCCGCTCGGGCTGATGATCGTCAGCCACGACAACCCGAGCGCGGACGAGGCGCAGCTCGTCAAGCTGAAGGTGAAGTGACCGTCTGACCCGCACAAACCAGTGGCGGCCGTCCTGGACCCCAGGACGGCCGCCACTGGCATTCTGGGTGAATCGAACATGTGTTGCGGATCTGGGCCAGGGAGAGGAACGGTGCGGTCATGGTCAGGTCACGCCGAGGGCGGCGGCGAGCTGGATGATCGTCGCCGGGGCGCGAGGATCGCGGGCCACTTGGGCGAGCACCGAGCGGGCGGCGGGGCGCTGGCGTACCTCGGCGGGTGCCGTGCGGTCGGCCTCGACCAGGATCCGGCCGGCGTTGATCGGATCGTCGGTGTGGAGGTAGGCGCGGGCGACGTCGAGCAGGTGCGCGGCGCGGTGCGCGGCGGGTAGCCACCGCCAGGCGTCTCGCGTGGTGGCCTTCTCGTGCCAGGCGATGGCGTCGCCGGCGTTGCCCAGGTCGAGGGCGGCGGCGACCCGGGCCAGTTCCACGGCTGTCGGCCCGAACGCGGTGTGGTGGTGGTCGTGGCCGTCAACGACGCGCGCGGCCATGGTGGCGGCGTCCTCGACGAGTTCGGCGGTGCTGTGGTCGTCGCCGTGGCGGGCTGCGGCCAGGGCGGCCTGGACGAGCAGCGTTCCGCACAGCGATATCTCGGGCGCTGCCGCGTCGGCCGGGTCGGGCGGGGCGATCCGGTACGCGGCGGCCAGCGCCGTCGACAGGGCCGCCCGCGCCCGCCCCGAGGCGCGCAGCACCTGGCCGAGTTGCACGGTGGCGGCGGCCGCCAACATGGGGTCGCCGGTCGCGGTGACCATCGCCCGGTCGGCGGCCAGCCAGGCCAACTCGGGACCCTCCATCCTGGGGAGCGGGCCGCCGCCCGGCCCGCCACGTCAAGCGGACCTTGACGGCTCGTTCGGACGCAGGCGGGTCGGGCTGCGGTCTGCTTGGCTTGCCCGGGTCGATGGCGGGCCGGATGGCCTACCGCGACCACCCACGGACCCGGCGGTTGCCGACCGTCTCCGGCCATCCTGGAGCCGGAGCGCCCTCGCCGGAGGCGCAGTGACCGCGACCCCGCGACCGTCGCCAGCCCGCCGACGTGGCCGGCGTGTCCTCCCTCACGCCGCGCCAGTCCGGGCCGCGCGGCCCGGCCGGCTGCCGGCCCACCATCTCACCCGTCGGATGGCCTGTCGTCTGCGGCGGCCCTTCAGGTCTTCGCGGCACCGCACCTCGCCCGCGTGCTCGACGGCCACCATGGGGCGAATTGCCGGAGCAGTCCACCATCGTCCGTGGTCGTCCGGCGTCGGCCGCCCCGGGCGTCACCAAGTTGGTTACCCAGCCCGAGGGCCAGACGTTGAAGCGGAACTTAGAGCCACCTTGGCCTGACCTGCGTCAAGCTACTCGGCACGCAGGTCACGGCCGTCCGGGCTCGCGTAATTGGTCGCTGGTTGCCGACGTTTCACGTTGCCTGTGCCCTATGTGTGCCCCGAGCCCGAGGTGTTGCTGTCATCGGGCGCGCTCGCCATCGAGCAAGTCCTCTGCCCACCGGAGCAACCGGCGGACTTCCGCTTGGCTCAGCCCTTCGGCGGGATCGATATCGACAAGCAGGGTCGACACCTCACGAGCTTCGGCCCATGCACGCGCTTCGGGAGTCAGCCCGTCATCAATCCAAGCCGCAGGGCGTGAGCCGACGTACCTGGCGATGGCAGGCACCTTCTCGCGAGGGTCGAACGGGACGGGCGGAAAGGCAATCACGGGCAGCCGCGGAAGCTGGAGTACAGGCGCGAGAAGCCGGTTCGCCTCGGCACCCCACGCGGTTGCCCAGACCACCTCGAACCAGTCACCCAGTTCCTGGAGCCAATCCGCGTGAGCCCGGCACAGCCGTACCGGCTCCTCGCCAGGGAAGAAGTCGAACTCCTCGTAGCCGGATGGGCACTGGTCAGCCGCGAACGGGTTCAGGAGCCCGTCGACGTCCAGCAGGAGGAGGGGAAGGCCGCGTGCCATGGCCGTCAGGATACGGAATCCGGCGTACGGGTCGACTCGTCCGCCGGCCACCAGGTGGGCGTCAGCGATCCTCGGACCAGCCCCGACCGCACCAGCCGACGGCCTCGCTTTACAAACCATCAGCTTCCCAGTCACCATCACCCCGCACCTTCTGACCCAGGCCCCGCCCCCGCCGACCATGACCTTTACCAACGCCTTCGGTTCGGTGATGGCCTGACGGCTTCTGGAGGTAGAACATGCTCTTCAAAGCCATCATTGTGGTGCTGGTGACCATTGCAGGGTTGGCCGCAATAATCTGGGTTGCCAACTGGCCCTTCAACACCCCGTGGGAGGACGAGCTCAGTTCCGAGCAACGGCGGATTAACGCCGCACACAATCGGCGTCATCACCGCCGTGCGGCGCGCATGATATTGCCCATTTTTGCCATCGGGTTCGGAATTACGTCGCTGAGCCTTCTGTCAGGCCCGAAGAGTGATCCGTTCGCGGCGGTAGTCACGGGCGTCTGTTCGGTTGTGTGCGCCGGCGTGTTCGGTGCCCTGATCAAGAGGGGGTGCAGGCGGCGGCCTTCGACACGGCGATGAACTCCTTGGCTCCGATCAGCACCCCACGCTTGTCCACCCTGTAGCGACCGGCTTGCCATCCCTGTCTGCCATCGACCCGCCCTTCTGGAGAACGGGCCGCCAGCGCGCGCCCTGGCGGCGGCGCGTACGACCCGTCAAGGGCCGCCTTGATAGACGTAGGTCAGGCGCCGACGGTGCCGTCGATGGCCTCGCGGAGGAAGTCGGCGTGGCCGTTGTGCCGGGCGTACTCGTGCATCATGTGCAGCATCACCAGGCGCAGCGACACGTCCTCGCCCCACCGGGCCTGGTGGCCGGTGACGTCCAGCGACTCGGCCTCCCGCTCGATGCGGCGGGCGTGCTCCACCTCCCGTTGCCACGCCTCGAACGCCTCCGACCGGCTGGCCGTGCTCGCGTCGTACGCCTCCTGGAAGTCGCCGGTTTCCGACCAGACCAGCGGGATATCCTCTGCGTTGATGACCCGGCGGAACCAGGTCCGCTCCACCTCTGCCATGTGCCGGACAAGGCCGAGCAGCGACAGCGTCGACGGCGGCGAGGACTGCTGGCGCAGCTGCTCGTCGGTGAGACCCGCGCACTTCATCGCCAGGGTGGCCCGGTGGTAGTCGAGGAACGCGCGCAGCGTCTCCCGCTCTCCGGCCATCAGGGGCGGGCCGATCCGTTCGGTCTCCACGGGGTGTCCTTTCCTGCGCGGGCCGGCGGCCCGCTCCCGAAAGCCGTGAGCCTAGTCCCCGCTTTCGTCCAGGTTGGACCGGGTCGGGACGGGCCGGGGCGGCGTTCAGCGCAGCGAGGACCGGGCCACCGGGAAGTCGAAGTACGTGTCCGGGTAGGGCTCGGCGGTGTAGCGGTAGTGCCACCACTCCTCGGGGTAGTTCTCGAACCCCTGCGCGGCCATCAGCTTTGTCAGCAGGTCCCGGTTGGTTCGGGCCGCCCCGGTGACCGCCGGGTCGGCGGTGTGGGCGCGCGGGTTGAAGCAGTCGAACCCGGTGCCCATGTCGATTGAGTTGTCCGGGAAGCGGCGCCCGACGGGCGCGGTGCAGGCGACCAGCGGCTGTCCCGGCACGTACGCGGGCTGCTCGGGGCTGGGCACCGGGACCAGGGTGAGGTCGAAGGTGCTGCCCCGGCTGTGCGCGGTCGGCGCGCCGATGTACCCGTCGGCGAATAGCCGGTCCTTGGGCACGTCGGGATAGAACTCGCCCTTCATCTGCTGCTCGCCGGGCAGCTTGGCCCAGGTGACGAATTCGTTCACCGCCCGCTGGGGGCGGTAGCAGTCGTACACCTTCAGGCTGCGGCCCTGGGCCAGGGCGGCGGTCTGCACCCGGTGCAGCGCGTCGGCCGCCTTGCGGGTGAGCAGGCAGAGTGGTTCCGGGTAGCCGGTGATCGGCCGGCCGACGAAGTTGTGGGCGGTGGCGTACCGGATGTCGGTGCGGATGCTGGGGTCGACGTCGGTGATGTTGACGAAGTCGGCGGGGGCGCGGGGGCCGGTCGGCGTGACGGACGGCGACGGTTGCGCGGAGGGTGACGGCGTCGCGGAGGGGGCCGGCGGGGGTGACGGTGACGGGCTCGGCGCGGGCCGCTGGCACCCGACGGTGAACGCCACGGCCGCGACGGCCAGCGCCGCCGCGCGGGCTGCCGCTCCTCTGCCGGCCCTCACCCTGCTGTGTCTACCAGAATCGGTGGGCCGTCGGGCCGACAACGCGGCAGCGCCCGCGCGACGGCGGCGATCGGCGGACGGTCAGCCGCCGAGCGCCTGCCGGAGGAAGGTCAGCGCCGCCGCGTCGTCGTCGATGCCGCCCGCCTCGTGGCCGTTGTACCGCCACACCGCCAACTCCTTCTCTCCCGCGTACGCGTTGACGGCGGCGAAGACCGTTGAGGGTGGCACGATCTCGTCCATCAGCGCGACGGAGAAGCGGGCCGGGATGGTGGCCCGCCGGGCGAAGGCGACCCCGTCGACGTAGCCGAGGGTGCGCAGCACCTGCTCCTCCCGGTCGCGGTGCACGGCGAGGTAGTCCCGGATTTCCCGGTAGGGATGGGCGTCGGTGACCACGATCGCCCGCGGGATGTCGCAGAGGAACGGCACGTACGCCACGACGGCCGCCAGGTCCGGGACCAGGGCGGCGGTCGCCAGCGCGGTGCCGCCGCCCTGGCTGTGCCCCAGCACGGCCACCCGCGCCGCGTCCACCACTGGCAGGCTCCGTGCGGCGTCCACGGCCCGGACCGCGTCGGTGAAGAGCCGGCGGTAGTAGTACCGGCGTGGGTCCTCGATGCCCCGGGTCGCCACGCCCGGCGCCTCCGGGCCGGCCGCGGCTGTGTCGGGGGTGGAGCCCCGGCTCCAGCCGGAACCCTGGCCGCGGGTGTCCATCTGCAGGTGCGCGAAGCCCGCCGAGGCCCAGAGCAGGTTCTCCAGCGGGTGGCCTCGGCCGCCGCCGTAGCCGACGTACTGGACCACGGTGGGCAGTGGCCCGGCGGCGCCGCGCGGGACCCGCAACCACGCCTTGATCGGCTGCCCGGCGAACCCGGGGAAGGTGACGTCGGAGACGTCGACCGTGGTCAGCGGGGTGGTCAGCGGGGTCACCTCGACGAATCCGGCCCGCGCGCGGGCCTCCGCGATGGTGTCGGCCCAGAACCCGTCGAAGTCCTCCGGCTCACGCAGGTCGCTGCGGTAGGCGCGCAGGTCCGCCTCGGGTAGGTCGGTGTGCAATCACTGCTCCTCAGGACGCCGAGGGCCACGGCGGGGCGGAATTTCCGGCAGGGTTCCGGAACCTCGGGAACGCTAGAACGACCCCGAGTTGTCGTCAACCTCTTGTGCTGCGGCAAGATGGGCGGCGGGCTGGGCAGGGCGGTTCCGCCACGTCGGCGGCAAGGTTTCGGTCGGTGTTCCGGCCGGTGGGGAGACAGCGTGAGCGCGGACGACGGGCGCAGGGTGACCATCACCGCGATCGCGCAGGAGGCCGGCGTCTCGGTGCCCACCGTCTCCCGGGTGCTCAACGGACGGTCGGACGTCGCCCCGGACACCCGCGAGCGGGTCGAGGAGCTGCTGCGCCACCACGGATACCGCCGACGCGGCAGCCGTACGACGCGCCGGGCCAACCTGGTCGATCTGGTCTTCAACGACCTGGACAGCCCGTGGGCCGTGGAGATCATCCGAGGCGTGGAGGACGTCAGTCACGCCGCCGGGGTCGGCACCGTCGTCTCCGCGATCCACCGTCAGTCCCACTCAACTCGGCAGTGGTTGCAGAACCTGCGGACGCGCGCCTCCGACGGGGTCATCGTCGTGACCTCTCACCTGAGTTCGCCGGTGCAGGCCCAGCTGCGCCGCCTCGACGTGCCCGTCGTGGTGGTCGACCCGGCCGGGGTGCCGGCGACGGACGTGCCCAGCGTCGGCGCGACCAACTGGGCCGGCGGGCTCGCCGCCACCGAGCACCTGCTCGGGCTCGGGCACCGCCGGATCGGCTTCGTGACCGGGCCCACCCACCTGCTGTGCAGCCGGGCCCGGCTGGACGGCTACCGGGCGGCCCTGGAGGCGGCCGGCGTGCCGCTGGACGAGCGACTGGTGCAGCCGGGCGACTTCTACCACGCGTCGGGCTTCGCGGCCGGCGCCGCCCTGCTCGACCTCGACGACCCGCCGACCGCGATCTTCGCGGCCAGTGACCAGATGGCCTTCGGGGTCTACGAGGCGGTCCGCCGACGCGGGCTGCGGGTCGCCGACGACGTGAGCGTGGTGGGCTTCGACGACCTGCCGGAGGCGCAGTGGGCGTCGCCGCCGCTGACCACGGTGCGACAGCCCCTGGCCGAGATGGGGCGGCTCGCCGCGCGCACCGTGCTGCGGCTGGCCCAGGGCGAGGAGATCGAGTCGCCCCGGGTCGAACTGGCGACCGCTCTGGTGGTCCGGGACAGCTGCGCGGCTCCTGTCGGCGAGCGTCACTGACAGCGGCGCCCGCCGGCTGACCAGCGGCGGCTCCTTCGCCACCCTCGCCAGCCGGCCATGGCCGCCACGACGGCCGCGACGAGCGTGCCCAACTGCGCGGACCGGTCCAGCATCGGCCGCAGCGGGGCCGCGGAGACGCGTACCGGGGTGGTGGCGGTGTCGCCGGCCGGTACCAGCCACGGATGGGTGTCGGTCACCGGCGGCAGGCCGTCGCGGAGCACGGTCACCCCGACCTGCCACCCGCCCGGGCTACGGATGTCGTCCACTGCCACCACCCAGCCGTCGCCGGTCCGGGTGACCGGATGCACCGCCCGTTCCCCGTTCGGGCCGGTGAGCAGCAGCGACACTCCGGTCACCGGTCCCGGGGCCGGGCGGCGGGTGTCCTCGACGCCGACGGTGACCATGTTGCGGCCCGGGCGGTTGGGGCGTACGGCAACCGTGTCGACGAGGTCCGCGACCTGCCCGCTGACCTGGGGTACGGCGCGCGGGGCGTCGGTCACCGGGAAGGCGGGACCCCGGCCGGGTCCGGCGGCGGCCAGCGCCCCGGCCAGCCCGAGGACGGCCACGAGCAGCCCCGCTTCGGCGAGCAGGCCCCGCCGGGGCAGGTCGGACCGGCGCAGGCGACGGGCGGTCCGTAGACCCAGCAGTCCCGCCACCCCGACCGTGCCGACCTTGGCGAGCAGCAGCTGCCCGTACGGGGAGCCGAGCAGGGCATCGACGGTGGCCACCTGGGGGCCGGTGAGCAGCAGCCCGCTGAGCAGCAGCACGGTGAGGCAGCCCGCGGCGAGGGGCGCGAACGCGCGCAGCAGCGCGCGTAGCTGGGCGGCCCGGTCGGCCGCCCGGCGGGCCGACGGCAGCAGCGCGAGCACGGCGGCCAGTACCGCGCCGGCCCAGCCGCCGGCGGCCAGCACGTGGACACCGCCGACCAGGGCGGTGCGCAGCGGCCCGCCCATCGAGTGGCCGAGCAAGGCGGTGCCCGTGGCGGCGGCGAGCGCCCCGAGCAGCCCGACGACCACTGTGCCGGGGGCGGCGCGGACTACAGGACGGTCGGCGGTGCCCGAACCGGCGGGGGCGGCGGACCGGCCGGCGCCGGGGCCCGATCGGCCCGGCTCGAGCCGACGGGCGGCGATCACCACGGCCGCGAGCAGCATCGCGGTGCCGGCCTCGCGGAGCAGCCAGCGGCCACTGGTGAGCTGGTCGGCCAGGAGCCGCCACCGTCCGCCGCCCGCTCCGGCGAGCTGAATGGCCAGTTGCAGGGGCGCGGCGAGTAACGCCACCACCCCCGCGTACCCGGCGACCACGAGCAACCGGCGACGCAGGGCGAGATCCGCGCTGGATCTTGGAGAGTTCCCGTTCGTGGTGGACGGCAACTCTCCAAGATCTCCACCGGCCCACCCACCACGGCTGGTGGCCGCCGCGTGCAGCGCGGCCAGGGCGGCGCCGCCGAGCAGGACGGCCAGTCCGGCCAGCCCGAGCGCCCGGGCGACGGTCTCCCGCGGACCGGGGCCGGCCGGGCGGGCGACGCCCGCGGCGGTGACCTGCCGGCCGACGCCGAAGACCAGGGTGCCGCTGGTGATGTGCAGGTCGTCGGAGGAAAGGGTTCGCCATGCGACGTGGTAGGTGTTCGGCGGCAGCGGGGGCAGGCCGGCGACCAGGGTGACCGGCTCCTCGGTGCCGACGTCCGCGGCGGGTTCGCCGTCCTCGCCGCGCAGCGCCAGCCCGGTCACCGACCACTGCCGGCCGTCGCCGTCCAACAGGCTGACCCGGGCGGCGGAGAGCTCCACGTGCTCGGTGAAGGCCAGGGTCAGCGTCTCGGGCGCCCGGTCGAGCACCGCGCCGTCCGCGGGCGCGCTGCGGACCAGGTACGCGTGGGCCTGCGCCGGCGCGGGTCCGACCACCACGGCCAGGCCCGCCAGGAAGAGCGCGGCGAACAGGCGGCACATGAAGTTCACCGCACCGGAACGTGGGCCAGGCGACGCTGCCCCGAGGTGATCTCGATCTTGTCGCCGCGCTTGATGGCGTTGTCGTTGTTCAAGTACAGCAGGTAGTAGCTCTGGCCGGGACGCAGTTCGTGGCCCTGCTTCATCAGGGCCGCCCGCCAGGCCAGCTTGCCGGAGCGCTCGTTGCGCAGCCGCGGCGGGTGCTTGGTGTCGTTCTGGAACGCCGATGCCTTCTGGGTGTCCAGCACCACGTAGCGCAGCTCCACCAGACCGCCGTCGCCGACCACCGCGGCCTGGGTGAAACGGATGCCCAGGACGCTCTCCAACTGCCCGTCCTGCGGGACGGCGTAGCCCTGCCGGGCGTCGGCGTAGCCGCCGAAGCGGACGATCGACACCGCGACCAGCGCCAGCACGAGCAGCGGGAGCAGCACCCGGTCGAGGCGGGGACGCGGGATGCGGAACGGGATCGCGACCATCGTCAGGACTCCTCGGGGAGGGTGGGAGCCGGGCGCGTGCCCGACCCCCACGGGTCGGCTCAGGGTGCGGTGTAGCGGGTGGAGGCGTAGTTGTCGAAGCTCAGCGACCCGGTGGTGGTGGCGGTACGGGCGATCAGGCCCAGCGTCGCCGACTCCACCGTGTAGCCGCTGGTGTCGCCGGTCAGGGTGCCGACCGTGACCGTGCCGACCTTGAGGGTGGCCGAGCCCGCGGTGGCCGACGCCCAGTCCAGGCGGAACGTCCCCCCGTTCACGTTCGCCCACGCGGTGTACGCCCATCCGGCGGGCCGGAGCAGCCCGAGCCGGAACTGGTTGACGCCGTTGCTGCGCTGGTACTGCACCACGGCGAGGGGGCTGCCGGCGGCGTTGCGCAGCTGGTGGACGGTGACCACGGCGGTCTGCGGGTTGAACGTGCCGAGGATGACGTCGGCCTTGGTGTGCATGGTGCGCTCGGCGGCCGGGGTGTCGTCCAGGACGTAGCCGACCGTGCTGGCGACCAACTGGCCGGCGCTGACCGACACCGTGCCGAACACCTGCGACCACGCCTTCGTGCCGTTGCTGAACCCGTCTGAGAAGATCGCGTCGGGCGGGTCGACGTCGACCGTCACCGAGGCGGCCGTCCCCCAGTGGCCCAGCGCGTCCCGGGCCCGGGCCCACAACGTGTGGCTGCCCTTGCTGAACCCGTTGAGGGCGACCGTGGCGGAGACGGCGCTGCCGTTGACCGTCATCGGGTGGCCGTGGCCGACGCCGGGGTCGGCGCCCTCGTACCACTCGGCGTCGGTGACCGCCGAGAGGTCGGTGGCGGCGGCGGTCAGGGAGAGCGTCGCCGCCCGGGCGGTCGGGTTCGGCGTCGCGGTGAAGGCGGTGATCACCGGCCCGGTCCGGTCCAGGACGAACGTGACCGCGGCGAGTGGTCCCCAGTTCCCGGCCGAGTCGCGGGCGTGCACCAGCACCTGGTGGATGCCGTCGGCGGCCCCGGTCAGCTCACTCAGCGGCAGCAGCCCGTAGGTGTTCTCGGTGGCGCTGTTGAACGACCCGTCCAGGGCCAGGAGAGTGAACCCGGCGCCGTCCGCTCCGCCGACGTCGAGGAAGCCCTCCGCGCCGGCGATCGTCGAGCGCACGCCGCCCCCGACCGGATCGGTGAACGCCGCGTTGATCCGCAGGTGAGCCGGGTCGGCCGCCGAGCCGGTACGACCGTCGGTGGCGGCCGGTTCCATCGCCGCGGAGAGCAGGGTCGGCGCGGTCCGGTCCACCACCAGGTCGACGGTGCCGTACGGGCCCCAGAAGTTGAACGAGTCCCTGGTGTGCACGTGCACGCTGTGCCGGCCCTCGGACAGGGCTGCGGCGACCACCGCGGGGATGACGCCGGATTCGGCGCTGACCGACGTACCCGGGTTGGCCAGGGTGAGCGGGGCGCCGGTGCCGCTGGGTCCGGTGGCGTCCACGAAGTACTCCGCGGCGGTGACCGTGCCACCCAGGCCGCGGTCGTCGCCGGTGGCGGAGATGGCGATGCCCGCGGTGCCGTTGGCCGGGTTGGGGCTGAGGCTGACGGCGGTGGTGACCGCGCCGGTGACCGCGAGGTTCAGCGTGGTGCTGCCGACCACCCCCCAGTTGCCGGCGACGTCGTGGCCGCGTACCCAGATGGTGTGCTTGCCCTGGCTGAGCGTGCCGAGCAGGTCGCCGGGGAGGATGGCGGTGGCCCCGGTGACGGTCGGGCCGGCGCCGAAGCCGGCGGCGGTGAACGCGGTGCCCGTGCCCTCGGCGATCCGCAGGTCGTCGACGACCGCCTCGGCCCGGTCCACCACCGAGTTGCCGTTGCGCGCGTCGGTGAAGTCGGCGGTGACGGTGATCGTGTTCCGCACGCTGGCCGGGTTCGGTGCGACCCGGACGTTCGCCGAGGTCGGGCCGACGTGGTCGCCGCTGATCGGCGGCGGGTCGGTGTCCAGGAAGGTCAGCATGCCGCCGAAGGCCTGCTGCGGGCTGATCCCGTTGACCGTGCTGCCGTAGCGCTGGCCGGCGTTGTTGAGCTGCCCGCCCGACTCGTACAGCGCGAAGCGTCGCCCGTCCGACCCGGCCGGCAAATCGACCACCGCATCGACCGCCTGCCCGGGTTGCAGCGGCAGGGTCACCGCCGCCTCCGGGTACGCGGCCGGGCGGGCGTCCTGCCCGACGACCGCCTGGTCCAGCCCGAGCAGGGTCATCGGGTGCGGCTGCAGCCCGGCGGCGACGTAGCGCAGCAGCACCCGGCGGCCGGCGTCGGTGGCGACCACGTCGGTCTCCGGGAAGGCCTTGCCGTTGATCAGGCGGTACTTCGGGGCGTACGCCCGCATGTCGTAGGTGCGCGGGGCGGCGTTGAACGCCGGGTCGACCTCGGTGAGCACCAGCACCGCCTCGTCGTCGTAGGTCGAGGCGGTGTCCCCGTACGCGCTGGGCCGCCCGCCGACCGCGGGGGCACGGACCACCAGCGCGCCGACCAGGCCCATGGCGATCTGCCGTGCCCCGTAGGTGGTGTGGCCGGCCTGGTAGAGGTAGGTGCCCGGGCGGGAGGCGGTGAAGGTGTAGCCGCGGGTGCCGCCGGGGGCGGCGCCGGTGCGGTCCGGGGCGAGCCCGGTGACCGCCGGGAACGCCAGCGACAGGTTGTCGGTGAGCCCGTTGTGCACGGTGATGGTCACCCGGTTGCCCTGGTCGACCACGAGCACCGGGCCGGGCAGGGTGGCCGTGGCGGCGTCGGTCGAGGCGAAGCCCCAGATCGGCACCGGCGCGGCGGCGCCGGGCAGCACCACCGAACCGGGCTTGGCCCACAGGTCGCAGGTCGCGGTGCCGGCGGCGAGCCGGCAGCCGGTCTGCGGCAACGTGCCCTGCGGCGGGCCGGGTGGCCCGGCGAGGGAAGCCGACGCCCGACCGGAGGGTGCTGCCGCGAGAGTGGCCGGGCCGGCGGATCCGGCGGCGGGCCGGGCCGCGGCGTTCGTCGGGGCCGGGCCCAGCACCAGCAGCGCCGCCGCGATCCCGGCGACCAGCCGAGGCGTACGGGTCAGTGTCATCGTCGCCCTCCCCTGCCGTGTCATGCCGGGCATCCGGCGGGCGGGTCGATGCGGATCAGCGTCATCATTCCGCCGAAGCTCGCCCCGTAGTTGGTGGCCTGTTCCAGCGCGTGGCTGTGCGCGACGTGGTAGTACTCGCCGCACTGGTTGTTCTGCACCACGCCGGGCGGCAGCTCGCCCTGTGCACCGCCGAGGTACGGGTTCTCCGCGAACCAGGTCTCCGGACCGGGGCCGACGATCTGGTCCTGCAACGACGGCAGCGGCACCGGGATCGGGTTGGTGCTCGGGTTCCAGTGCTCGGCGTCCTTCCAGACCATCAGCGTGTCCACGGTCTGCCCGGGCGCGACGTCGATGAGGAAGTTGGAGAACGAGAGGTCCTGCCCGCCGGGGCCCTGCGCGGGCCGGCCGTCCCGGGCGATCAACTGCTCGTCACTGCCGTGCGGGTGGAACGGGTAGCTGACCGAGCCGGCGTTGAGGTAGCGGATCAGGGCTGGCTTCGGGTTGCTCGTCGGGTCGTACGGCTGGATGTGGATCAACGCACCGTACGGCTGGTCGGGCAGCCAGTCGGCGTGGTTGGGGGCCAGGGTGTCCGGCATGCTGCGCCCGTTGATGGTGAAATAGCGGGCCTTGTACTTCGTGAAGTCGTACGCCCGCTTGCGCTCGACGGCCAGGTGCAGGTCCGGGTCGATCTCACCGAGCAGGTAGAGGTATTCGTGGTCGGGGTTGAACGCCGAGTCGGCCCGGTCGTTCTCCCGGTCCGGGTGGCCGACCGGGCGCACCACCAGCGCCCCGTGGAGCCCCATCTGCACCTGCTTCTGCACGTCGGTGCCGGACTGGTAGAGGTAGGTGCCGGGCGGGCCGGCGGTGAAGGTGTAGGTGACCGAACCGTTGCCGGCCGCGGCGGTGGTGGTGAGCGAGGTGAGGTTGTCGGCGCTGTCGGTCTCCGGCTGGGCCGGCCGCCCGTCAGCGAGCACCCGCGCCTGACCGGGGAAGGTGATCGAGGTGGGCTCCGGCAGGGTGTTGTGCAGCACGACGGTGACCTTCACCCCGGAGGTGACGCAGAGCGTCGGGCCGGGCAGTTGGAACTCGCCGCCGCTGGCCGCGTAGCTCCACATGTAGATGGTGTTGCCGTCCGGCATGCCCGCGTATCCGCCGGTGGCGGTGAGGTCGAAGGCGTTGTCGCGGGACGTCAGGCATTCCAGGCCGGCCGGCGGGCTGGCGGCCACCCGGTGCGGCCCGGGGACGAGGAGCACGGCGACGATGGCCGCGACGAGCGGCACCGCGCTCAGCCGCTTCCACCGGCCGCGGTCGAGACGAAGCATCGGTACCCCCATCTCAGGCGTTCGCCCGGGTCTGCGCCGCGAGCGTGCCGGGCGGCGAGATCCGGATCTCGGTCAGCTGCCCGCCCCGTCCGCCGCCGGCGTTGGCCAGGGACATCAGGTCGCGGTCGTAGAGCAGGTACGTGCCGGCGTCGGGCGCGGTGAAGATGACGTCGCGGCTCTCCCCCGGCCCGATCTCGACGGTGCTGGTCACCTGATATTCGGCGCTGCCGTCCCGGCCGCGCAGCAGCGCGGCGTCCTTGCCGACCACCAGCAGGTCGATGCCGTCGACCGTGAGGGTGTGGTTCCAGTAGCCGAGGTTGGCCAGCCGCAACAGCACCCGCTCCCCCGCGTTCGCCATGATCACCGAGGAGATCGGCTGGTAGCGCAGCCGCCCGGCGGCGGGGCTGAGCGGGTCGCCGTTGGGGGCGAGGGTGTCCGGGTAGCAGCGGCCGTTGAAGGCGAAGAAGGACGGCTTGTAGTCGGTCCAGTCGGTGGTCTGGATGTGCGCGTCGCGGTAGTGCGCCTCGGCCCACACCTCGGTGAGCATCAGCGCGAACTCCCGGTCGTACCGGGTGCTGCCGTCGCCGTCGTTGTAGGCGTACTTCCCGGGCGGGACGTCAACGGTGCCGGCGTTCTGCGTGGGCCGTACGTAGACGATGCCGGTCATGCCCATCTGCACGTGCTCGACGTCTTCGAAGTGGCAGTGGTACATGTACGTGCCGGCGTCGTGCGGCCGGAAGAAGTAGGTGAACTCGCGGCCGATCGGCACGGAGATGGACAGCTCCGGCACGCCGTCGAAGAGCGGGATGGCATTGCGGAAGCCGTGCCAGTGCACGGTGTGCCCGTCGACCAGGTCGGGGCGCTGGGCCAGGCCGAGGTTGGTCAGCTTGATCTTGATGTCGGTCTCCTGGTCGAAGCCGAGCAGCGGGGCGGTGATCTGCGCCTTGCCGCGCTGGGCGGTGACCTCGGTGGCGGACAGGCCGGTGACGTCGCGGAAGCCGAAGACGTACAGGTCGGTGTTGGGCGGGGCAAGCGGGTCGGGCCAGAACGGGCTGATCGCCGGGGAGCCCTGCGGCATGGAGACCCAGCCGTCGGTGGCCGCCAGGTGCAGGGCCACCGACGGGTTGGGCACCGCGCGGGGCAGGACCGCCGCCGGGCGGCGCGGTTGGGCGTCGGAGCCGCTCTCGGGCAGGACCGCCCAGGTGCCCAGACCGGTGACGCCGGCGAGCAGGGCACGCCGGCTGAGGCTCCGCTGCCGTACGGGATCGGTCACGATCTCCTCCTCGATGGGTGGGACGGGCGCGGGGCCCACGGGCGGCCGGTGTGCGCCGGCCGCCCGCGGACGGTCAGGACAGTTCGTCGGCGCCGGCGTCCGGCCGCGTGGTGCTGCGCGCCTGTCCGTCGATGTCGACCGTCGGGGCGGTGACGGTGAACGTGCCGTAGGTGCGGGAGAGCACTCCCAGCCCACGCGCCGGCGAGGTGGCGTCGGCGAGGTGCCAGTCACCCATCTCGGCCTGCGGGACCTCCTGGAGCACGATCACCGCCTGCCGGAACGACGGGAAGGTGCGCGAGGTGAGGATCTGCACCGACACCGGGAACGGCCTGCGGAACCGGGGGTCGATTCCGACCCGGTTGGTGCCGACGAGCGTGGTGCCGGTGGTGTCCTGGAGCACCGAGTTGGTCGGGGTCAGCGGGCCCACCCCGTCGGCGGAGCCCATGTCCCAGTGCCGGACGGTGTCCCCGGCCGGGGCGCCGGCGGCACCGATGCCCTTGACGTACTCACCGGTCCACTCGCCGGCCCGGTTGTCCCAGAACACGTTGTTGAACAGCTTCGGCTTGCTGAAGTTGGGCGAGTCGGCCGGCAGGGTCGCCTGCAGTTGCTTGCTGTTCTCGGTGGTGGAGAGGCCGGCCGGGGCGGCGCGGCCGGTGCTGGTCGCCGCGGTCGCGGTGGTGATGTTGCCGGCGACGGTGTTGTTGACGAACCGCACGTCCGGCGCGTCGTCGAGCGCGATCCCGCCGCCCTCGTGAGTGGAGATGTTGTCGGCCAGCATGTTGTTGATCACCGAGATCGGCACGTTGCCGGCCTGGAGCACCCGGACGCCGCCGCCGTCGTCGTTGGCCAGGTTGGCCTCCACCAGGTTGGCGTCGATCTGCACCGCGCCCGTGCCGGGTGACAGCTTCGTCGGGTCCGACGGCAGCTCACCGGCGACCATGATGCCGCCGCCCTCGTCGTACGACTGGTTGAGCCAGATCCGGTTGTTCGCGATCCGGCCGTTGTACGACAGGCCGTAGTGGCTGATGCCGCCGCCGTACTCGGCGGAGAAGTTGCCGCAGATGGCGTTGTGGTCCACCGAGTACGCGTTGCTGCCGGCGAAGATGCCGATGCCGCCGGCCAGGTTGGTCCCGCCGTTGTCCCGGATCTGGTTGCGGGAGACGGTGACGTGATCGTTGGTGGTGTTCAGGTAGGGGGTGCCGATCCGGATCGCGCCGCCGTACGAGCCGCTGTTGCCGACGATGACGTTGTCGGTGATCCGGGTGTAGCGGGCCGCCCCGTGCAGGTAGATGCCGCCGCCCTGGGTCACCACCGCGCCCGGCGCGCCGTACGGGGTGTTCACCCCGCCGGTCACCGGGTTGAGATTGCCGGGGAAGTCGGCCTGGTTGCCGCCGGTGATCCGGAAGCCGTCGATGGTGACGCCGTTGCTCGCGCCGAACTGCCCGGGACGGGCCAGCACGGTCACCACCGCGCCGTCCGGCACCGCCTCCGGCCCGGCGTGTGGGAGGGACGCGACCAGGTTCAGCCACGCGGTGCCGTCCGGGTTGTCGATGCGGAACGCCCGGCCGTCGAGGATGGACCCGGCGACGACGGTCCCGTCTGCGTACCGGCCGCCCGGGCCGACGCCCTGCAGCCGTGCCGAGGAGTGCACGACCACGTTCTCCAGGTAGGCGCCGGCCGGGTTGTCCGGGCCCGGGGTGTTCGGCCAGACCGCGACGACCCCGATGCCGCCGAGGGTGGCCGCCGCCTCCAGTGCCGCCTGCACGCTGGCGTAGGTGGTCTCCCCGGTGCGTACCGCCGAGGCGGGCGGCTTGACCTGGAACAGCCGGGGGTTGTTCGCGCCGCCGATACCGCTGCCGGTCGTGGCGCCGAGGATCTGGAAGGTGAGGCCGTTGATCGTCTGCCGGCCGTTGGCGGCGGTGACGCTCACGTCGGCCGGGCCGACCGAGCCACCGGTGACGGTGACCTCGATCTTCTGGTCGGACCAGGAGTTGACGGTCAGCGTCGGGTTGGTGCCGGCCGAGGTGAACCGGACCGCGCTGCCCGGACCGCGGGTGCCGAACCCGGTGCCGGTGATGGTGACCCGGCGGTCGGTGTCGGTGCTGCGCAGGAACGGCCGGGAGACCGCGTACAACTGCGGGTTGTCCCCGCCCGGGTCGCACTGCACCGGGCCGAGTTGCCCGGAGCCGGGCGAGATGCCGATGGCCGCGACCCCGGTGGGTGCGGTGTCGGTCACCGTGTAGAGGCCGGGCCAGGCCTGGAAGTTGGTGCCGATGGTGCGGTAGCGGGGGTTGTAGTTGGCGTTCAGGTGGCCGGGCTGGCCGGGGTCGTTGCCGACGAAGCGGTACATGTTCGGGCACGGCCCGGCCGGCAGCGGGCAGTTGTACGTGCTGGTCGAGGGCTCGATCGCCTCGTACATGCCGTTGAAGTCGGTGTCGACGGTGTCCACCAGGCGGCCGGCCCAGTCGTACAGGCCGACGGGGATGTTCGGGATGCCCTCGGCCTCGCCGTAGTTGATGCTGCGCTTGTCGTGGCTCAGGCCGAGGTCGTTGATCACCAGCCCCCAGAAGTGGGTGGGCAGCGGCACCGGCGTGAACAGGCTGAAGCTGGGCGCGTTGGTCTGCCCGGCCCGGACCTCGACCAGTTTCGTGTCGCAGAGCGGGCGCCGCTGACCCTCGAATGGGCTGCCGCCACCGTCGAGGAAGGCGGGGTTGGTGACGTGCACCTCGTGCAGGGCGCCCGCGCAGGACGAGGTGATGCCGTTGCCCTGCGACGGCGGCTCACCCGGGTCGGGCTGCGGGTCGGGTGGCGCCGGCTGGTCGGTGGCCTGGTCGGGCGAGGGCGGGAAGTTCTCCTGGGGCAGGTAGCCGTCACCGTCGAAGACGTTGACGTCCTCCTCCCGGGTCGGCAGGTACATCGACCCGCCGCCGACCGGGTTCTCGCCCAACTCCACCGACACCAGGTAGTCGTCCGGCACCAGGGGCTGGGTCTCGCCATCCGGCAGCGGCGCGTACAGCGGCATGTCGTGGTCGGGGCCGGGGTTCGCCGGGTCGCCCGGCGGGAACAGGTTCAGCTTGGAGTCGGCGAACGCGTAGTTGCCGTTGACGGTCTGCCCGAAGTTGGTCGGATCGTTGTCGGTCGGCGCGGCCTGGAAGCCCATCATCGGCGCCTCGACGCACATCTGGTTCGCCTCGGTGCCGAACTCCGGCAGGGCGAGCTGGTCGGTCAGCGGGCGCCCGTCGAACATCCGCGCGGTGCAGCCCCGTCCGGGCGCCCAGGTCTCCGAGGTGTACGCGTCGTTGAGCTCCGGCCCCTTCTTCAGCGATCCGTCCTCGTCCCGGACCGGGTCCCCGTTCTCGTCCCGGACCACCGCGTGCAGGTGCAGCTGGAGACCGGGGATGCCCGGCTGGTACGGCTCGGTGACCGCGTACGCCGGGTCCAGTTCGTTGCGGGTGGTGTCGTACGTGACGGTGCCGGCGATGCCGCCGTTCTCCGTTCCCCGGTACGGCTGCACACCCCAGTCCACCCGGCCCGACAGCCCGATGATCGGCAGCACGTCGACGTCGACGGCCGAGCCGAGCAGCGTCGTCGGCGTGGGGTCGTTCGGCGCCTGGTAGGTGATGCCGGTGGTCTTGTAGCGGGTGTGGAACGCCTCCAGCACCAGCCACTTCGTCAGCGGGTACACCTCCTTGATGCTGTAGTGGCCGTTGCTGTCGGTGATCACCGTGTTGGTGGCCTGGTCCATCAGGGAGTTGTCGCGTTCCAGGACCGCCAACGGGAAGCGGGGCACGCCCTTCTCGCCCGGGTCCTGCCGGCCGTTTCCGTTGGTGTCGACGAAGACCGTGCCGGTGATCTCGGTGAACCAGCCGGCCAGGGGCTTGGTGCCGACGTTGACGGTCTTCCCGCCGCTGACCGTGACGTTGAACGAGTCGAGCAGCATCTCCTGGGGGCCGTCCCAGAGGGTCAGCTGGTAGTCGCCGTCGGGCACGTGTGGAATGCGGAACGAGCCGTCCGCGGCACCGCGATCCAGGTAGATCATCTGGTCTCCGTTGCCCAGGTCGGACAGGGCCACCCAGGGCCGGGGCACCGGGCCGGCGATCTTCCCGCCGGCCACCCCGGTCTCCGGCACCGTCACGCCGCCCTGCCCGCCGATGTAGGTGAGGATCTGCACCACAGTGCCGGTGATCGCGCCGGTGGCGCTGCCGGTGAGCGCTTTCGGGGAGACGAAGCCGAAGTCCACGTACGGCACCAGCTCGCCGCCGAGGCTCTGCTCCGTGTCGTAGCCGGTGTCGTTCTCCTGCACCCAGACGTCCCAGTCGTGGCCGCCCTCCAGCGTGGTGGTCTGCACCCAGGTCTGCCCGCTCGGGGCGACGACAGAGGCGGCGTACCGGTTCGGGCCGAGGTTGGGAATGACGATGTCGCCGTTCGCGTCGCTGCGGCAGCCGGTGGACTCCTCGGCGATGACCGGCGCGCCGTCGTCGAAGACGACCTTCCCGGCCGGGTGGGTGGCGTCCGGGGCGGTGTGCTCGTACTCGGTGCAGAGCGGGTTGCCGTAGTAGTCGACGGTCACCTCCCCCATCACGTCGGCCAGGTGGGCGGTGAAGCCGGCCAGGCCCCGCTCGGCGCCGACCTCGTACGTGCCGTCGACCGGGGCGCTGTCCTCGAAGACCCGCAGCCGGACCGTGCCGAGCGGCAGCGGGTACGGCTGCATGCCGACGGTCACCGCGGTGGTCCGGCCCGGCGTGACCGTGAAGTGCTCACCATCGATCTTGTAGCCGTCGGCGGTGACCGAGATCAGGTAGCGGCCGGGCGGCAGATGGCCCAGCGCCTTGCCGGTGGCCAGTGCCTTCTGGTCGCCCTGGGCGATCACCGGGACCGCGCCGGGGGTGTTGCGGATGGACGGCCAGCGGCAGTGGTCGGCGAAGTCCGGCGCGCTGGCCACCCCGGCCCGGGCCGGCAGGCAGTGCGCCGGCGCGTCGTGCGGGTCGCCGGTGTCGTCCGCCGTGATCATCCAGCGGTAGTCGGTCACCGGATCGCCCCGCTGGATCTGCGGCGCCGGCCCGACGGTGCGGGCGCTGACCACCTTGAGGGTGATGTCACCCGTGGTGGGCTCGGCGGCGGCCGCGGCCGGACCGGGCGGTACGACGAACCCGACGAGTAACAGGCAACTGACGGACACGAACCAGCGCGGCCAGACGGAACGGCGCGGCATGCCCTCACCCCCTCGGTCAACGAGAACGGCCGCGCCGGTATGCGGCCGGGCCGGTGTGAGGAGCATGGGCGGTGACGCCGCGCCGGCGACCGTTCATGACGGCGTCGTCATGCGAGCGTCATCAGGCCGACAACCCTCTGTGTCGGATCCGCGACACAAAGGTGCGCCGTTCGGCCGTGGCGCGAACAAACACGAAGCGCGCTCCATGAAGGGATAAAACGTCACCGACGTCTGTGGGGGCACGGTGGGGCGAGTACTGGTGATCGAGGACGACGAGCGGATCGGACGGTTGGTCACCCGGGCGTTGGAGGGCGGTGGCCTGCTGACCGAGCGGGCGTCGTCCGGCACGTCCGGCCTGGACGCGGCGCTGCGCCGGGACTTCGACCTGGTGGTGCTGGACCTGATGCTGCCCGGCCTGGACGGCCGCCAGGTGTTGGACCGGCTGCTGGAGCGACGGCCCGCGCAGCCCGTGCTGGTGCTCTCGGCGGTACCGGAGATCAGCACCCGGGTGGCGGTGCTGGAGGCGGGCGCGGCGGACTTCCTCGGCAAGCCGTTCGCGGTCGCCGAGCTGCTGGCCCGGGTACGCGCCCGGATGCGCGGCGCGCCCACCGGGGACGCGGGCCGGTGGCTCCGGATCGGTCCGGTGCAGCTGGACCTGCACCGGCGCCAGGCCACCGTCGACGGAGTACGGGTGGATCTGCCGCTGCGCGAGTTCCTGCTGTTGCAGCATCTGATGAGCCGGGCCGGCCGCCCGTGCAGCCGCGAGGAGCTGCTGGCCGACGTGTGGGGACTGCACTTCGACCCGGGCAGCAACGTGGTCGACGTGTCGGTCCGCCGGCTGCGTGGCCGGCTGGACCGGCCGGACCGGATCGAGACGGTACGCGGCGTGGGTTATGCGTACGCCGCCGAATGACCGACTGTTGGCCCGCGTCTGGATCGCCTTCGCCGCGGTCAACGTGGTGCTGATGTGGTACCTGCCCGGGCAGGAGACGGTGCCGTTCCACCTGGTCTGGATCAGCCTGGCCCTGGTATACGGCTTCACCACCTGGCGGCTTTCCTGGATGGTGGCCGCGCTCGTGGCGGTGACCACCACGACCGGGCTGATCCTGGCCCACCACGCGGCCGTCGGCGAGATCCGCTGGGAAGAGACCAGCGAGGAACCGCTGATGACGGTGGTCTTCGGCGTCATGGCCTGGCACGTACACCGTCGGCACCTCCTGCTGCACGAGATGCGCCGCATCGGCGAGGCCGAACGGGACCGGGCGCACCGGCAGGAGCTGCTGGTCCGGCTCGCCTCGCACGAACTGCGTACGCCGCTGACCATCGCCCGCGGCTACACCGAGTTGCTGCGCACCGCCCACGACGACCCGTCGACCCTGGCGGACACCGCGGTGGTGCTCGAGGAGCTGGACAAGGTGTCCCGGATCGCGCACCGACTGGTCACCCTGATGCAGCTCGAACAGCAGCACCCGGTACGCCCGGTCGACCTGGACACCGAGCTGGCCCGGATCGCCCGGCGCTGGGCGCCCACCGCCGACCGGGAATGGTCCTGCCGGTCGGCGATCGGGCTCACCCGGGTCAACCCGGAGCGGCTGGAGGCGGCGCTGGACTGCCTGATCGAGAACGCGGTGAAGTTCACCGGCCCGGGCGACCGGATCGCGCTGGTGGGCCACCGGGACGCGGCCGGGTGGACGGTCGAGGTGATCGACTCGGGCGTGGGCATCCCGCCGGAGGCCGTACCCGATCTCCTCGCCGGGCAGCCCGGTCGCCCCACCGCCACCGGCACCGGTCTCGGCTGGGCCATCGTCCGCGCGGTGGCCGCCACGCTCCACGGCCGGATCACCGTCGGCAGCGGACCGAGCGGCGGTGCCCGGATCGGGCTGCGGGTGCCGGAACCCACCCCGGCCGGGCCGGCCCGGCCGGTGCCCGCCGACGGGCCGGTCAGTTTCGCGTCCGGCTGACCGGACGGCCGGTACGGGTGCGGCAGGCCAGCACCGCAGGGTCAGCCGACCGCGTCCCGGTGCCCGCCGAGCGGGCCGACCGTCCAGCCCTGGCGGCGGCACTCGGCCAGCAGCCGGGGCAGGGCGCCCAGCCCGGCCCGCCAGGCGCCCGGCGCGGAGGTGCACGAGGAGTCGTGCAGCAGGATCGTGCCCCCGCCGGAGAGTTTCGCCCGTACGGTGTCGTACACCGACTCGGCGGTGGCCGTGGCGGCCCAGTCCCGGCCCCAGCAGCTCCACAGCACCGGCGCCAGCCCCAACCGCCGCGCCGCCAGCAGGGTGGGACCGGTCAGCAACCCGTACGGGGGGCGCAGGAACCGGGGCGTCTGGCCGGTCACGGCGGTGATCAGCGCACGGGTGCGGGCCAGGTCTCGGACGGTCGCCACCGGGCCGCGCCGCAGCATGTTGTCGTGCCGCCAGCCGTGCACCGCCACCTCATGGCCGGCGGCGACGATCTTCCGCCCGAGCTCGGGCGAGCGCTGCAGCATCACGCCGAGCAGGAAAAACGTGGCCCGGACCCGATGCTCGGCCAGCACCTCCAGGAACCGGGGGGTCGACTCCGGGTCGGGGCCGTCGTCGAAGGTGAGCGCGACCCGATCGGGCGGGCCGACACCGTGCAGGGCGGGGAAGAACCGGCGCCGGACGAACGGCAGCGCGGTCACGATCGGGGCCACGTGCAACGCCGGCAGCGCCGCCGCCAGGGCCCAGCCGGCACGCACGGGACCGGCCCTCACCGGGGGGCCACCCGCGGACTGCGGCAACGCGGCAACCACCGCCTTGGTGTACCCAGGGTGGTGCCATCCACGCCGGGTCAGATGGCACGTCGGCGCACCAGCAGCCGCAGCGCCACGTATCCGGGCAGCACCGGCAGCCAGAAGGTGGCGAGCCGGTAGATCAGCACCCCGGCGACCGCGATGCCCGCCGGAACACCGTAGAGCAGCAGGCCGGAGACCAGAGCGGCCTCGGTGGCACCCAGCCCGCCGGGGGTCGGCGCGGCCGTGGCCACCCCCTCCCCCACCAAGCAGACCAACACCACTGGTGCGACCAGGGCCGGCTGGGCGGACAGCCCGACGGCGAACAGCGAGAGCCAGAACGCGGTCCCGTACGCCAGGGTGAGCGCCAGGCCGGCGGCCAGCAGCCGCAGCATCCGACCGCTGCGCACCAGCAGGCGTAGCGCGTCGAGCGCCTGGCGTCCGGCGTGCCGGGTGCGGGCCCGCCAGCGGGGCCTGGCCAGCGCCACGGCGGCCAGCGCCAGCAGACCGAGCCCGACCAGCAGCACCATCCAGCCCCGGCCGGCGAACGCGGCGCGCAGGTGTTGCACCGAGCCCCGCGCGAAGGGCAGCAGGACGGGCAGCAGCAGGGTGAAGGCGAGGAAGCCGGCGGCCCGGTCGACGGCGACCGTGGTCGCCGCGACCGGCAGCGGCAGTCCCTGCCGACGCAGGTAGCGCAGGCTGAGCGCGAACCCACCGACCGCGCCCGGCGCGATCCGGTTGACGAAGCCCGCCGCCACCTGCACCGACACGGTGGTGCCGAAGGGGATCCGGCCCGCCGCCGCGAGCCGCAGCGCAAGGGCGCTGATCGGGTACGTCGCCGCGGCGGCCAGCAGCGCGCCGACCACCGCAGCGGGGTCGGCCCGGCCCAGGGCCTGTGTCGCCACGGCCACCCGGCCGAAGTCGGTCACCAGAAAATAGCCCAGGACACCGAGCATGACCAGCAGGAACAGGTCCGGGCCGGTGAACCGGACGACCCGGGCGGTGCGCACCGGGCGGCCCGGGCAGCGGTGGGCGATCTCGGAGCGGAGTTCGTCGAGCAGGCCCGGCCGGTCGGTCAGCGTATGCCGGGTGGTCCGGGACAGCAGCGCGGGTTGCAGCCAGGGCAGGCTGTCGGCCACCGCCGGGGCGCCCAGGTGGTCGACGGCGGCCGTGACGGTCGTGCGTACGCCGGCCAGCCCGGCGAGCACCACCAACGGTTCCACCAGATCGCGGGCGCACTGCTCGGGGGTGGCCCGGTCGGTGCCGGCGGCCAGCGCGACGAGCCGGGCCGCGGCGTCGGTCACCAGAATGTTGGCGCCGCGCAGGTCGCGGTGGGCGAGTCCAGCCCGGTGCAGCAACGCGACCTGCCGCCAGACGTCGGCCAGCGCGTCGCCGCCGAGTTCGCCGGCGCCGAGCGCGTCCAGCGGCCGACCGGGCGTGAACTCCTCGACGAGCAACCCCTCCCCGGCCGGTCCGGCGGCCTCGTCCAGCGGTCGCGGCACCCGGACACCGGCCCGCCCGGCCAGCCGCAGCAGGCGTGCCTCACGCTCGGCCTTCTGCGCCGCGCCGGCGTAGCCCGGGTAGTCGCCGAAGTGGCGGTAGCGCAGCCGCCGACCCCACCGGCGCAGGTGGCCGGCGTCCCGCTGCCGGCCGACGGAAAGCTTCACGAACAGGTCACGCCCGTCGGTGGTGGTGACCCGCCACGGGTGGGAGCCGCGACGATCGCCGGGCAGCGGCGCGACGGCACACACCGAGACTCCCCGCTCGGCGAGGAGTTGGCGGACCAGCCCGGCGGTGCCTTTCCCGCCGCTGTCCCGCATGCTCCGACCATAGGGCGATGCCACCGTACGCCGGGCGGCAACCGCACCGCTCCACCCGGCGGCACCCGGCGTGGCGGGTCACCTACTCGGCGGAAGACGGCGGTCCTACGCGCGGCGGCGGCCGATTCGGCGGGGGCGATTCCGGCGGGCGACCAGTGCCGCCACGAGACCACCGACGGTGAGCGCGAGGAGGCCGGCGGTGGGCACGATGATCTGCCAGTCGCCGTCGGCCATGCGGTGCAGCGCGGTCGCGACCGGTCCCCGCCACTGCGGCGACGGGGTCGGCGGGGGCGCGGTCGGCGAGTTGCTCGGAGCCGGCTCCGCCACGTCCAGCTCGCCGGGCTCGACCAGCCGACCCACCGAGGCGTCCCGGGGCAGGGAGAAACCCCAGTCGAGTAGTTGCGCGCCCTGCTCCCAGCCGCGTACCGGACGGGCCTCGGCGCCGAGCAGGGTCACCACGAGCCGCCGGCCGTGGCGCTCGGCAGCGCCCACGTAGCTGTGCCGGGCCAGATCGGTGTAGCCGGTCTTGCCGCCCAGGGCACCCCGGTAGCGGTAGATGAGCTGGTTGTCGTTCTGGATCTGGAAACCGCCCTTCTTCAGGGCCGGCTGGGCGGGGATCTTGGTGTGCTCGGTGAGCGCGTACCGGCGGAACAACGGGTCGGCGAAGCAGGCCCGGGCGATCAGCGCCAGGTCGTACGCGCTGGTGAACTGTCCCTTCCCGTCCAGGCCCGACGGGGTGACGGCGTGCGTCTGCCGGGCGCCGAGCCGTTGAGCCTCCTCGTTCATCGCCCGTATCCCGCCGGGCAGGCCGTCCGCGCCGCCGCCGAGCCGGGCCAGCAGGTTGGCCGCCTCGTTGCCCGAGTTGAGCAGCAGCCCGAGCCACACCGTCTCGACGGTGTACTTTCCGCCGACGAGCAGGCCGACGGCAGAACTGCCCGGCTCGATGTCCAGGTCGCCACGGGTCGCCGTGACCACCTGCTTCGGGTCGAGCCGGGGCAGCATGGTGGCGGTCAGCAGCAGCTTCTGGGTGCTGGCCGGGATGCCGTACTCGTGCGGGCCGCAGGCGGCCAGCACCGCGCCCGTGTCCAGGTCGGCGACCAGCCAGGACCGCGCGGTGACGGCCGGCGGCGCGGGTGCGCCGTCGGGTGTCACCAACCCCGGCGTGTCGAGCAGTTCGCCGCCGACGACCCGGTCGGCCGGCACGTCCGGCGGGGGCACCGGTCGGGGCGGGTGGGACACCTTCGGGGCCGGCACCTTCGCCTTCGGGCACGGCACGGAGGCCGGGGCGGTTACGAGCGGAGCCTCTGGCGTGGCCTGTGCGGCTCGCGCCGCCGGGGCGGCCTGCGCGGCGGGGGCGGCGCCCAGAAAGACGGCGGCGGTGAGTGCGGCCAGTGCCCGAGCTCTCATGTCCAGGGAGACTAACCGCAAGATCGCTCTACGGCAGCCCTCAGTCCCGCCTGCCGAACCCTCTTTGGGTGGAGATCCGTGGGCCAACGGGCGTTCGGCGGAATCCGACTTGGTATCACGTTATGGACCAATTGCGAACGTTCTTCGCCCATGGGCGGGTGCGACCGGAGGTGCCGGCAGGATTCACAGCCGGCGCAGCCAGCGCCGCTGCCACGGGGTCTCGACCGCGCGCGGGTGGTAGCGGGCGCGTACCCAGGGCACCGCCTCCTCGGGGGCCAGCCCGTCGAACACGGCGAGGGCCGCGAGCGCGGTGCCGGTGCGTCCGACGCCGCCGTGGCACGCGACCTCCACCCGCTGCCCCGCGTACGCCCGCCGCCATGCCTCGCGCAGCGCGTCGCCCGCGTCGGCGGTGTCGAGCGGCACCCAGAAGTCGGGCCAGCGAAGCCGGCGGTACGGCCAGGGCGGGGTCGGTCCGCCGGCCAGGACGAGGGCGAAGTCGGCCGGCGTCGCCGGGTCGGCGAGCCGCCGCCCGCGTACGGTCGCGCCACCGGGCAGCACCAGCAATCCACTCCGGTCGGTCCAGGCCTGCCTCGCGATCATTCCTCATTGTGCAATGCGACAATTGAAGGAGCAAAACGGCCGGTAACCAGCCAAAGGAGGTATGATCCGGGCAGTCTATATTTACCCAATTGGAGGAATTCGTGAAGGATCTTCCGGCACCCAGCAAGGTCGACGAGGCGCCGCGGGACTACCAGCCACCGCAACTGCGCCGGTTGGGCACGCTGGCCGAGCTGACCCAGGGTGGCACGCCCGGCGTCACCGACGCGGTCGGCCAAGCCGGTGCCTTGGGTTCCATCTGATTCCGCCGAGATCCACCCACCGGCTGACCGGATGCTGCGGCTCATCGGTGCCGGGCGCGTCTTCGGGCGCCGCTCGATCTTCTCCGGCCTCGACCTTGAGATAGCGGCGGGAACGCGGTTGTTGCTCAGCGGCGGCAACGGCTCCGGCAAGACGACCCTGCTGCGGTGCCTGGCGGGGAGCCTCGCGTTCAGCGCCGGGCAGGCGCTGATCGCCGGTCGGCCGGCCGGTTCTCCGGCGGCTCGTCGCCTGGTCGGCGCCGCCCTCGCTCCTGAGCAGGGCCTATACGGTCGGCTCACCGGGCACGACAACCTCATGCTGGTGGCCCGGATGCGCCTGCCCGCCCGGAAGGCGGCCCCGGCGGTTGCCGGGCTGGCGCGAGAGTTCGGTATCGACGCCTACGCCAGCGTGCCGGTGGAACGATGTTCGGCCGGAATGCGGGCACGCGTCGTCGTCGCCCGAGCCCTGCTCGGCGACCCGGCCGTGGTGCTGCTCGACGAGCCCGGCCGCAGCATGGACGCCGACGGGCGGAAGCGGGTCTGGTCAGCTCTGGCCCGCCGCCCCGCACTGACCTGTGTGCTCGCGTCGCACCTGGCGGAGGACCGCGAACGGTGCGATCGGGTGCTGACCATGCCGGCACGCCGATGAGGAGTGTCGTGCGGACACTATCCTCGACGCGTCCGGATGCCGTGTCGGCCACGGTCCCCCCGGCGGCGGCGCGCGAGGCGGCTGCCGGGCGGGCGATGCTCGCGCTGCTGCGCCGCGACCTGACCGAACGCCGCGGCCTGCGGCTGCCATTCCTGTTGGATCTGGCGTTCGGGCTGCTGAACCTGCTGGTCTTTCTCTTCGTCTCCCGCGTGCTAACCCTGGCCCCGCACGCCGACTTCACCCGCGCGACCAGCTACTTCGACTTCGTGGCGGTGGGCATCGTCTTCCTGCTGGTGCTGCAGGCCGCCACCGTGCAACTCGTCGTGCAGGTGGCCGCCGAACAGCGGGCCGGGACTCTCGAACTGCTGGTCACCCAGCCAATGCCGGGCTGGGCGCTCGCCCTCGGGCTGGCCGGCTATTCGTTCGCCTTCGCCCTACTCCGCGCCGGGGTCTACCTGGCGGTACTGGGCGGGTTCTTCGGCCTGCACCTCGGGCACGCCGACTGGCCCGGCGTGGTCGCCGTGCTGATCCTCGGCATGCTCGGCACGCTGCCGCTCGGCGTGGCGCTGATGGGGCTTACGGTGGCGGTCGGCCACGGCGATCCGGTGGCGCGGCTGACGGTGGTGGCGTTGTCCTTCCTGTCCGGCGCGTACTTCCCGGCCTCAGCGCTGCCGACGGCCCTGCGCGCGATGGCCGAGCCGCTACCCAGCCGGATCGCCCTCGACGGGCTGCGGCACGCGCTGACCGGCGCGGGCTGGGGCCACAGCGCGCTGATCCTGGCCGGGGTGGCCGCCATCCTGCTGCCGCTGTCCGCCTGGGTCTTCGACCGTGCGCTGTGGATCGCCAAACGCAGAGGAGTGCTCACCCGTGAGTGACATCGCGCTCCCCCGGCCCACCGCCCGGGACGTGGCCTGCGGCATCGTGCTGGGCCTGAACCCGGCCGCGCCCCCGCCCGCTGCCCGGCCCGGCCCGGCACCGACCCCCATCGTCGCGCTGGAACACGCGGTGCTACCGGCGCTGCGCCGCCCACCGTGCCTGGTGAGCTTCTCCGGCGGGCTGGACTCCTCGCTGGTCCTCGCCGTCGCCGCCCGGGTCGCCCGACACGAGGGGCTGCCCGACCCGGTGCCGGTCACCTGGCGGTTCACCGGGGCGCCCCGGGCCGAGGAGTCGCAGTGGCAGGATCGACTGCTCGCCGAACTGGGCCTGGGGCGGGAATGGCAGATCCTGCGCGCCGGTGAGGACCTCGACCTGGTCGGCCCGGTCGCCCGCCGGCTGCTGGCACGATACGGGCCGGTGCACCCGCCGAACCTGCACGTCCACCTGCCGATCGTCGAACTGGCCCGGGGCGGGTCCCTGCTCACCGGCGCCGGCGGCGACCAGGTCCTGGCCGGCTGGCGGCGTCGCCCCGGCACGTTGCGGATGCGCCTCGGCCTTTTTCGGGCCCGCTGGCTGCGCCCGCAGCCGGACCTGTTCCCGTGGCTGCACCCGCGGGTGTCCCGGCAGGTGCGTCAGGAACTGCGCGCCGAGCAGCGCGCCGAACCGCATCGGCTGGCCGGGCGGATCGCCTGGCACCTGCGCCGCCGGGATCTGTCGATGACCCGGGCCAGCCTGGCCGCCGTCGCCGCCGACCACGATGTGCTGGCCGTGCATCCGCTGTGTGATGACGGTTTCGCCGCTGCCCTGGCCGCGCGTCGGGGCCGGCTGCGCTCGCCGTCGCGCCGGGAGTTGCTGGCCGACATCGCCGACGCCGAGTTGCCGCCGCTGGTCGTCGCGCCACGGCCGAAGGCCACCTTCGACGAGGTGTTCTTCCGGGCCGCGACCCGCGAATTCATCCGATCCTGGGACGGCACCGGCGCCGACGAGACGCTGGTGGACGTGGACGCGCTGCGCCGAGAGTGGTCCGACTGGCCGGTCAGCTCACTGACCGCGGCACTCGTGCAGCACCTCTGGCTGGCCGGTCAACGGGCCGGGCGGCAACCGACTGTGGAGGCACCGAGTTGAGCACCGAGGCAGCAACCGTGTACCGGGTCCGGGCGGACCGGGTCGCCTGGCGTACGGCCGGCGAGGAGGCGGTGCTGCTGGACACCCGGCAGTCCGTGTACTTCGCGCTGGACCGCTCTGCGGCGTTGCTCTGGCCGCACCTGGTGGCGGGAGCCACCGCCGCGGAACTGACCGCCGCGTTGATCGAGCGCACCCCGGTGGACCGGGAGCGGGCCGCGGCCGACGTGCGTACGTTCCTGGCCGAGTTGGAGTCCGCCGACCTCGTCGACCGGGTCTGACCCGCCCCGGCCCGTTCACAGGGGGCCCTTCCTTACAGCCAGGTGGGTGGGGCGGGGCGGCGCAGGATCTCCATCAGCTCGCGCCGGTGCGGGTCCGGGTCGCCGTCGAGCCAGGCGTGGGCGTGAAAGCCGGCGCCGGGTGGACTCACCCCGATGACCACCGTCCGGTCGACCCTGCGCCGGGCGTGCCAGCGCTGCAGCACCAGCGAGCGTTCCAGGCAGTTGCCGCCGCAGCGAAGCAGTGCGAGCCGTACCAGCGCGTCGGTGCCGCCGGCCGGCGGGGCGGGGATGCGTACGGCGTCCAGGCCGCCCCGGGCGAGCTGTCGGCGCACCCGCCGGCAGGCCAGCATCGTCCAGGCCACCAGGGCCAGGCCGGGCGGCCCGTGCCGGCGGGTCACCCGGATCAGGGCGCGCAGCGCGCGTACCGGGTCAGCCACGGCCAATCCTCCGGGCGGTACGCAGCTCGCGCAGCGCCCGCAGCAGCGTGCGGGTGTGCCGGCCGTACCGTCGCGCGTGGGCCAGCAGCAACCCGCTCGGACCGGTCCGGGCGCGCGGGTCGACGTGGCGCAGGTAGCCGGCAGAAGGCAGCAGGAGGCGGGCGAGATGGCGCAGCCGCCGCCGCCAGCCCGGCAGCTCGGTGAGCCGGGCCAGGGTGATCGCGGTCGGCGTGGCCCGGTGGGCGGTGAGCCAGCGTAGCGGCGGGCCGGACACGGGCAGGGCTAGCTGGGCCGCCACCGTCACGCCCGCCGGCAGCAGCCACATCGCCACGGCGAACGCGGGTGTGGCGGCGCAGCGGGCGGCGATACGGGCCGCCGCCGGCCAGGCGTCGGCGGGCAGCACGTCAAGGGCGCGGGCGAGGTCGGCCGCGGGCTTGACGAAGCGGCCGGGACTGGCCGCGTGCAGGGCCGCCAGCAGGGCACAGCCCGCCGTGTCCGGCACCAGCACCGTGCCGCCGCCCAGCGCCATGGGTTCCGCCCCGGCGCGCAGCGCCCGCCAGAGTTCCTCGGGATCGTCGACGCCGGCGAAGCCGCGGTGCAGGTCCACGGTGAGCGACAGCGGGCCGGGGGCGTACCAGGAACGCTGGTGCCAGGCGTCCCCCTCTGCGGGCAGCTCGTCGCCGACATGCGGCCGGTAGCCGGCGGCGGCGAGGGCCGCCTGGGCACGGCCGAACGCGGCCGGCGCGACCAACAGGTCCACGTCGGCGTAGAGCCGCTCGGCACCGAGCCGCCGGGCCAGCCCCGCACCCTTGAGCAGCACACTATCGACACCGGCCTTGTGGAGGGTGTCGACGGCGGCCGCGGCGGCGGCGTCGAGGGCGAGGCAACGCAGCGCCATCCCGACGCCGAGATCGATGCTGGGGGTGGCGGCGTCGGTCACCGCGGCGCCTCGGCGGGGGCGAGGACGGCGTCCAGTAGCCGGCAGGTGGCGTCGAGAACGGCCCAGTCCCGGGGCCGGGTCAGGTCGTAGCCGGGCAGCCCGGCGAGCGCGAGCAGCCCGGCCGGGTCCGAGGGCAGTTCGGGCAACGAGCGCCGGGCGGCGAGCCGGGCCAACAGCTCCGCCGGGCCCACCGGCGTCAGCGCCAGCCGCTCGCCCCAGCCCAGGAAGATCCAGCCGCCCAGCGGGAGCCGCTGTGGCACGGCCGGCAGGGTGATCCGCAGCCGGGTGTCCTGGCGCACCGGGCGGGTGGTGAGGTCCACGCCCGGGATCGGCTCGCGCAGGTCGACGCAGCGCGGGCCGGCGAGCACGTCGCCGCCGTCGAGGACGACGATGTCGTCGGCCAGCACCGGCACGTCCCGGGCCGCGAGCGCCGCGAGCAGGCTGCTCTTGCCGGCGGTACGGTCACCGAGCACGACCCACGCCCGTCCGGCGTGGACGAAGGCACCGGCGTGGAACGTCTCCCGCCCGGCCCAGCGGTTGACGATGACGGCCACCGGGCCGAGATACGGGTGGGCCAGCACGTCGGGGGCGAGCGGCGGGCCGTAGAAGGTGGCGGTGCCGCGCCGCCGGTGCAGGTCCAGGGTGCGGCCGTCGGTGAGCACCCGCACCACCCGGTCGGCGTCCAGGGGTGCGGGTTCGGGGGGCGGGGCGTGGCGCTGGCGCACCGTCACGGTTCGGCTCCTGGCGGGTGGGTACGCCGTGGCCGGCAGTTCGGCGACGGCGTCCAGACCGCGGATGTGCAGCCCGTAGGCGGATCTGATTGGCATGTCACACCTCGTACGACGATCAGGGACGCGGACGGCGTCGGGTGGGAGGCACGGTCGCCTCCCACCCGACGCCGCGATCGGATCAGTGCCGCAGCGTGCCCTTGACGTTGGTCAGCTTGCGGCTCTTCGCCGCCTGCTGCGCGGCCTTCTTGGCCGCCTGCTCCTTCGCGGCGGTGACCGCCAAGGCCGTCGCCGAGCTGGGCGGTGTGACGGGACCGGCGCCGAGGGCATCGATGTCCCAGCCGACCCAGAAGGTGCCGCCCTGGTCCACGTAGAACGTCAGCGCGACGTTGACAGACTGACCGGGTGCCAGGCCACCGACCGGTAGCGACACCGTCAGCGTGGTGGAGAGCCCGCCGCCGGGCGGATCCGTGGCGGGGAAGTCCATGCTGAGATTCTGTACGGTGAGCGTCCGGCCACCGACGACGAAGCTGCCGGTCGAGGTCGTCGGATTCGCAAGCCGCAGCTGCGCCGGGTTCGCCGGGGGTGGGGAGCCCGGCATCGGCGCCCCGTTGGTCTGGCTCAACGCGGTGATCCGGATTCGGACCAGGGAGGCTGGCGTCACGCCCCGGTTGGTGACCGTCCGGCGGATAATCAGCTGCCGCGGTGTGCTGCCGGTGGCCGATACGACCTCCTGGTTGGGTGCCGCGTTGGCGCCCTGGCTCGGATCGAGCAAGGTGGTCTGCAGCAGGTCACTCTGCTGGTACGGGCCGAACTGCCGCAGCGGGGAGGGCGTGCCGAGGATGGACGGCACCCCGTTGATCGGGCCAAACACCGTCGCGACGAGCCGGAAGTCGGTCTTGTTGTCCCGGGTGTCCTGCGGCAGGCCGGCGACCCGCAGCCGGATCCAGGCGTTGCGCACGGTCGGCGGGCTGGTGAACGCCGGCAGCGCGGTGCCGGTGGAGTAGCCCGGCAGGCTGCCGGCGGCGTCGGTGATGGTGTTGGCGGCGTCCGGCACCCGCAGCCGGATGCCGGTGTCGTTCTGCGCCGGCCCGAGGTTGGATACGGTCAGGTCCGACGGATACTGCGCCGCAAGCGAAAGGTTGGGGGCGGCGACCAGGTAGCCGCGCCTGGGGCTCAGCGGCTGCGCGCTGGTGGGAACTGTCCAGGAGACGCCGGAGCCCTGCACCTGCACGCCGGCCAACGGCATGTCGATAGACGTGTTGTTGTAGAGCACCACGTACTGGTCCAGCGGGCCGGCGAGGCCGGACTGCCGGAACTGGTCGACGAGCAGTTGCCCCGGCCGCCCGTTGACCTGGACGTCGACTTCGTTCGAGGTGACGACGGCGTTGGTGTTGGTGGCGTTGTACCGGACGGTGAGTTGGTTGAGGCCGAACGTCGGCAGCTTCACCGCGAAGCTCGCCTTGTTGAGCACCACGGTCTGCACGCCCAGGTTGACGGTCACCCCGTTGCTCTGCCGGTCGAACAGCGTCACCGTGCCCTGGCCCTCGCCGGGGTTGATGGTGACGGTGAGCGTGACCGGGCTGTCGAAGAAGACCGACGTCGACGAGCCGCTGAGGGCGACCACGCTGGCGGCCTGAACCACGACCGTGAGTCCTTGGACGTCGGTGAGCCCGGCCGCGTCGGTGACCTGAAGGTTGAGTCCGTACACCCCGGGCGTGGTGGGCACGCCGTTGAGCTCACCGGTGAACGGGTTGAAGGTCAGGCCGGGTGGGATCGGTCCGGCGACCAACGCCCAGGTGTAGGGTGCCAGGCCGCCGAGCACGGTGGGGCGGAACGAGTAGGAGGCGTTGACCTCGGCCAGCGGCACCGAGGTGATCACGATGTGCGGCGCCGGCACGACGGTGATGCTGATCAGCAGGCTGCCGAGCAGCCCGCCGCTGTCCTTGGCCTGGGCCACGAAGGCATAGGTGCCGGCGGTGGTCGGGACGCCGCTGACGGTGCCGGTGCCGGCGTTGAGAGTCAGCCCCGGCGGCAGGCTGCCGTAGGTGATGGAGAACGCGTAGGGCGGCCGGCCGAGGGAGGTCTGGACTGTCGCGCTGTAGGCGACGCTCACCTCGGCGCTGCCGCCGACGAAGGTCACCGACGGCGAGACGCCGGTCTGGATCGGAAAGGTCGGCGCGGACTCCGGGCCGAGACCCTGGCTGGTCAGTGCCGCGACCGTGAAGGTGTATGTGACGTTCGCGTTGAGGCCGGAAACCATGGCAGTAAGGACCGGCCCCACCGTCTGCGACGGCTGCCGCACCCCGCCGACGTACGGGAAAACCACGTAGTTGGTGATCGGCGAGCCGCCGTCGGACGACGGTGGCAGCCAGGTCAGCGTCGCGATGGTGACGCCGGCAGTCGCCGCGATGATGGTCGGCGCGGTGGGCCGGGCGAGGATCCGGGGCGCGGCGGAACGCCTGCTGGCCGGGCCGACGCCGCCGGCGTTCTTCGCCGCCACGGTGAAGGTCCAGGTGCCCTTCGCCGCCGGCAGGGTCAGCCTCCGGCTGGTCGTCGAGGCGTCGAAGGACAGCGTCGTGGCCTTCTTGCCGTTGCGGTACGAGGTGATCACGTACCCGGTGATCCTGCTGCCGTTGTCCTTAGGGGCCTTCCAGGTCACCACGGCGGTGGTGCCCTCCTTGGCGGCCGTCGGGGCGGCCGGGGCGGCGGGCTTGGCCGGCTTCGGCGTGGCGACGAGCGGCTCCGCCGCGGGTAGCGCGGCGGTGGCCGCGGCCGGTGCGGCGGCCGCGGCTCGTCCGGACTGGACGGGATCCCGGGCTGCGGCCGGCGCCGACACGGCCGCCAGCGCCAGCGTCAAGGCCACTGCGGAGGCGGCCAGCCGACGGATGCGGTGCGACAGGGACATGGCTACTCCTAGCTGAGCGCCGATCGCCGAACGGGCCGGCGGCCGGCGCTCGATGTACGCGCGGACGGACGTGTAGCAGATTGCGACCGTTATTCGCAATAGATCCGGTTAGTCCTATATTTCTATACCATCCGCCCATGGGCTTATGTCCATGCCATCAGCCGAATTTGACCGTGTTGTCGTGCAACGTGATCGGTGAATATTGCCTGCTCACGGACGGTGCCCGCCGGACGGTCGTCCGGCGGGCACCCGTTCGCTGGTCCGGGCCCTGCCCGGCGCGCTCAGGATCAGCGCGGGCCCATCCCGAAGCCGCCGCGCCGCCGCCAGGCCAGAGAGAGCAGCACCAGCAGCGCGCCCACGCCCGCCAGGCCGACACCGATCTTCAGCGGGGTGCTGAGGCTCGAGCCGGTCACCGGGAGACCTCCCCCGCTGCTCGGCGACGGGCTCGCCGCTCTCGGCGAAAGTACGGTGCCCGTCGCGCTGGCCGTCAGGCCTGAGGACTCCCCGGTGGCGGAGAAGGTGTACCGCCCCACCTCGGTCGGCCGGTAGGGGACCGTGAAGGCGCCGGTGGCGTCGGCGGTCACCTCGAATTGCAGCGGTGCCGGCTCCGGCTGGGCGTCCAGCGGCCGGGCGTAGGCCACCGCGGCCATCGCCACCGTGCTGCCGTCGCCGCGCCGCGCCGTTCCCGCTGCGGGGGCTGCGCCCGGCAACGCCGAGATGGAGACGTCGATCTCCACCGTCTCGTCCGGCGCGAAGCCGCTGCCGTGCAGCGTGAACGTATGGCCGAGGGTGATGGTCGGCAAGGTGACCGTCAGGCTGGCGAGGCCCCGGCCGGGCGGATAGACCGTTACCGACGGCTGCGGCTGCGATGGCGACAACGACGGCTGTGGCTGCGACGCCGACGGCGACGGCTGCGGCTGGGCCGCCCCGGCCACGGTCGGCACGGCCGCCACGGCCAGTCCGGCCGTGAGCGCCATGATGATGCGGGATAGCCGCATGATGGATTCCCTCCTACTGTTCACAGCTTGGTGCGGTGGCAACTCGGGTGGTCCACGGGGTGACGGTGGGGGTGAGCACCAGCTCGGCCGCGCCCGCGCCGGTCTGCCCGGTGAGCAGCGAGACGTCGAGGGTGCGGGTGCCTCCCGGCTTGACCTCGACGGTCGCCACGGTGACCTGGCGGCGACGGTCGAGACCGCTGCTCATCGCGCTGTCCCGCCCGTCCAGCCGGCCGCCGAGCACCGCTCCGCCGGTCGGGCTGTAGACCGACACGAGGGTGCGGGCGGTGTACGGATCGCCGGAGAGGGCGAGGCCGGTGACCGACGCCTTCAGGCCCGATCGCGGCGCGGTGGAGTGCACCGTGACGCGCAGGCGCAGCTCCCGGCGTCCGTCCGACTGGCAGTCGCCGACCGTCAGGTTGGCCGAGAACCTCAGGTAGTAGCCGAGCTTCGCGCCGCTGCCGTCGTTGAGGAACACGCCAACGGTCGGCACGGTGTCCTTCTCGGGGAGCGTCCCGGCCAACCGGCTGTCGGCCAGGACACGCTGCTCCTCGGGATGGTCACTCCAGAACAATATCCGACGTTCGTCAACAGACCGGCTGAAAACGGTCAAAAGCTCGCGAGGGTCGACGCTCTTAGTGAAAAAATCGGTGAAGACCGCGGCAGCGGCCTGCCCGAAGTACTCGTCCTGCGCCTGCTTGTCGAGGGTGCGGTAGGAGTCACTGAGCAGCGTCCGGACCACCGTGCCCCCGGACAGCGTGGGCCGGCCGGGCACGGCCACCGGCCCGATGACGCCGAGCAGATACGACAGCGCCACCGGATCCACCGCGAGGACCCCGTCCACCGTCGTGCCGGTCCGCCGCCGGACCATCTCCCGGTACAGCGCCGCCGCAGTGGGGAAGTCCGGGCTGAGGTTGACGTCCGCGGGATACCTCCCCGGCAGGTCGGACCAGAGCTCGCGCACCTGCGGGTCCACGCGCAGCGGCGGATCGAACAGCCCCAGCCCGGAACTCGCGTCCTGTTGGCCCATCCGGATCCGGCCCTTCTCCGCGTTGAGCACCGCGTACGCGCCGAACATGCCGCCGGTGGACCGCAACTCCGCGGGGTTCTGGGAGACGAGCAGATAGCGGCGGGGGCCGTCGGCGCCGAGCAGCGGCGGCAGCAGTCGGGCACCCTGGTCTGCGGCGGCGGTCAGCCCGGCGAGATTGTCCAACTCGGTCCGCAGGCCGGTGAGCGCATCCTGCACCTGCCCGAGCAGATGGCCGGTCGGCACCGTCCGCAGCCGCTCACCGGTCTCCCGAACCACCCGGTCGGCGGCGGAGACCTCGCCGGACACCGCGCGGAGGCGGGTCAGATCCAGGCTCCCCTTCTTGGGCACCAGCGAGGCCAGGTCGATCCGCAGCAGGGCCGGGAAGGCGCGGCGGGCGAGATCATCCACGGCCACGGCGATCTGGCGTACCGCGGCCAGGTCGTCCCCGGCGTACGGCGCGTGCTGGGCGACCCACCAGCCCGGGTCCCCGGTCGCACTGCGCGCCGCACCGGCCTGCTCCTGAAGGGCGGCCAGGGTGCGCTGGGCCCGATCGACATCCCCGCCCACGACCTGCGAACTCAACTCGCGCGCCAGACCGGCGGCGTTGAGCAGGTGCGCCCGGGCCTGCCAGCCGCGGAAGGCGACCCAGCCACCGAGGGTCATCAGCAGCGAGCAGACCACCAGGCCGGCGAGCAGGATCCGGCGTACGCGGGCCCGGGTCGATCGCCGGGAGCTTCGTCGACGACGGCGCGACACACCACTATCCGCCACACCACTCTCCCACCTCGAAACCGGACATGCTTGTCGATTAATCGCTTTTCTAGCATGAAGTAGGCGAGTTTCAGCCCTTATCAGGTTTTTTGGTGGTTCGCGTCCTGTTCTACGAAGTGGTCTCACCGACGCGGGCGGGCGCCCCGCGAGGTGACCTCGTGGAGCAGGTGTTCGATCCGGTCGACGCCGGCCCGCAGCGACATCTCCCGCAGGTAGGCGTCGCGCCCCCGCCGACCCATCTCGACCCGCGCGGGCGGCGGAATCGCCGCGGCCAGCCAGAACCGGTCGGCCAACGCGGCCCAGTCCTCGGGTGGGCAGGAGAGCCCGGCCCGAGCGCGCTCCACGACCACCGCCGTGTCACCGCCGGCGGAGGCGACCACGGGCGAGGCGCAGGAGAGGGCCGCCTGCAGCTTTCCGGGCACCATGCCGCGCAGCTCCGGCAGGTTCCGCAGCATGACGAGCTGGTAGTCGGCCGCCGCGTAGAGCTCCGGCATGTCCAGCGGCGACCGCCGTTCGACGAACCGGACGTTGTCGGCCCGCAGTTCGTCGGCGAGCCCCCGCACCCGCCGCTCCTCTGCCCCCGAGCCGACCAGGACCAGGTCCATCCGGTCACCCAGCGCCGCCGCCGCGCGCACCGCGGTCTCCAGGCCCTGGCGTACGCCGATGGTGCCGGCGTGCATGACCACGCAGCGGTTGTCCCGGCGGATCAACCGTTGGGCTGCCCGGCTCGGCTCGGTGGGCCGGAAGATCCGCTCGTCGGTCCAGTTGAGCACCACCCGCACCCGGTCCGGCTCGGTGCCGCCGGAGACCAGCAGGTCCCGCATGGACGGAGCGCTGATGGCGATGCTGTCGGCCTCCTGGTAGATCCGGCGCAGCGTGGCGTCGAGCCGTCCGGAGAGCCGACGGGCCTCGCCGGCCCCGCTCAGGTCCTCCTCCGGCCAGACGTCCTGCACGTGCAGCACGGTCGGCAGCCGGCCGAGCAGTCGCAACAGGCCGGCGGCGGCGAAGGTCACCGCCGGAAGCTGGAAGACGTACAGGGCGTCCACCGCGCCGAAATAACGGCGGCCGGCGAGCGCCGCGCTGCCGGCGAAGGAGAGCCAGCTGGCCATCCGCGCTTTGGCCGAGCCGTCGCCCCCGGCGTAGCGGGGCACCCGGCGCACGGTCAGCCGCTCGCTGTGGGTCTGGTACCGCCAGCGTTGCCGCCAGCCGGGATATACGTGCCCGCCGGGATAGTCCGGAAAGCCGGTGAGGACGCGTACCTCGTGGCCCCGGGTGGCCAATTCCTCGGCGAGGCTCCCCGGGATGAACGCCGGCTCCGGCGGGAAGTGATAGGACAAAATACCGATCTTCATGACCGGGCTCCCGACGTGATCGCCCGACACCCGGCGGGACGCACCCCGTACCACGGGCGGCGCGCGGTGGCGGCCCGCGCCCGGGGGCGGCGGCGACCCGCCGGCCCCGACGCGGGCGACGTGAGCGTTCCGGTCGGCGACTCCGCCGACCGGCGGCGGCGCGCCGAGGAGATCGAGCGGTCCGACCGACCCGTGCTGGCGCTCATCGGGACAGCCGGGTGAGTTCCTGGGTACGGTCGCCGACCCTGGCCGCGATGGACTCGTTCTGCCGGCCGGCCCGGGCCCGATCGACGGGCACCGACGGCGCGGGCGGCACGGCCACCTTGTACGCCTCGTACTGGTAGGCGTCCACCTTGGCGATCTTGGCCATGTTGAGCACGCAACCGAGCAGACGGACCGAGACGGAAGTCAACGCGCGGGTGGCGGCGGCCACCTGGCTGCGCGAGGTCCGCCCCTGCTGGGTGACCAACAGCGCGCCGTCGGCCTGCACGGCCACCACCACGCCGTCGGTGACGGCGAGCAGCGGCGCGGTGTCGATGACCACGATGTCCGCCGACTCCCGCAGCGCCACCAGCAGGTCCGACATCGCCTTGGAGCCGAGCAGCTCGCTGGGGTTGGGCGGGCTGGCGCCGCTGGGAAGCACCAGCAGCGACTTCTCCCCCCACCGCTGCACCACGTCGCCGACCTCGACGTCGCCGACCAGCACGTCGGTGAGACCCACCGCGCCGTCGAGGCCGAGGTAGTCGGCGGCCCTGGGCCGACGCAGGTCGGCGTCGATGAGCAGCACCCGCCAGCCCGCCTCGGCCAGCGCGATGGCGGTGTTGCAGGCGATGGTGGTCTTGCCCTCCCCCTGCAGGGCGCTGGTGACCGCGATGACCCGGGCCGGCTCGTGCACGTCGACGAAGCGCAGGTTGGTCCGGAGCTTGCGGATCGCCTCGGCGCGCGCCGAGTTGGCCGCCTCGCCGACGATCAGCGGGGCCGACTTGGCGCCGGTCTCGAACGGGATCTCGCCGAGCAGTGGGCTGCCCGTCACCCGCTGAAGCCCGGCTGCGTCCCGCATCCGGACGTCGGCCATTCCGCGCAGCACGGCCAGTCCCGCGCCGAGCAGCAGGCCCACCAACCCGCCGACGGCCAGGTTCCGCACCGGCTGTGGTGACACCGGGCTGGCGGTCACCCGGGGGCCGCTCACCACCTCGATCTTGATCAGGGGCGACCGGCCGTCCGGCGGCGTCTCCACCTTCTGCACCAGCTCGACGAACTTGGCGGAGAGCGTCTCGGTGGTCTTCAGGGCACGGGTCTGGTCGGTGTCGGTGAAGGTGGCCCTCAGCAGCACGGTGCCGGCGTCGGTGGAGGTGCTGATCCGGGCCCGCACCTGGTCCGCGGTCAGGCCGAGCGGGCTCTCCGCGACCACGCTCTGCGCCAGCCGATCGCTGGTGAGCAGGTCGGCGTAGGACTTGACCCGTTGCTGGAGGAAGAGGCCGCCCTGGTAGGCGTCGGTGACGCCCTGGCTGGGGGTGGTGACGAAGAAGGTCACCGAGGCCTGGTATCGGGCCGGGGTGCGGACCGTGGTCAGTGCGGCGACGCCCAGAGCGAGCATCACGGCGATCAGGACGATCCACCAGTGCCGTCGGATCAGGCGCAGGTAATTGAGAACGTCCATCACGTTCCCCCTCGCGACACGCCGATCAGCCGTTGAAACTGCACGAAACCCCCTAAAGCGCCCAAACCGTTCATTAATCGTGCCAGGATCCAAACCGCCTAAACATCACAGCAAGCGCCTCGACGAATGTAAACGACCCAAGGCGCATAGACGGTCTAAATCCTTCTAAATCCGGATCTGACGTGAAGGGCAACCATGGATCGCGAAGCCACCGCCACCGAAGAGGCCGCCCGACCCCGCGACTGGGTCACCCGCCGCGCGGCCACCCTTTCCCTGTTAACGCTGGACACCGCCGCATGGTGCGGGGGATTTCTGGGGGCGGCCTGGACCCGCTACGAGTTCGAGCTCACCGCCGACGCGTGCGCGCGTGCGCTGACCATGGCGCTGCTCTGCGCCGCGATCCACGCGGCGCTCACCCTGCTGTCTTTCCGGACGCACGGACGCCACCCGATCGGCAGCGCCGGCGAGGCCCGCCGCCTGGCCAGCACCACCGGGATCGCCGCCCTGGCCACGCTCGCCGGCCTGCTGCCGTTCGCCCAGCATCCGGTGCCGGCCACCACTCCCCTGGTGGGCGGCGCCGTAGCCCTGGTGCTGATGGCCACCGGTCGCGCGCTGTGGCGGGAACGTCAGGAACGGCACCGCCGGCCGGTACGCAGCGCCGAACGGTGCCTCGTCTACGGCGTGGACGCGGCGAGCGAGCGGCTGATCCGGGTGCTCCTCGGCGACCCGCAGAGCCGGTACCTGCCGGTGGGCCTGCTCGACGACGACCCCGACAACCGGATGCTGCGCCTGGACGGGCTACGCGTGCTGGGCGGCCGGGAGCAGATCGGCGCGGCGGTGCGCAGGACCGGAGCACGTACGGTGATCTTCTCGATGAGCGGCGCGGACGCCGCGCTGCTGCGCGACGTACGCGGCCGCGCCCTGCAGGCCGGCGCCGCCTTCAAGGTGCTGCCCCCGGTGCGGGAGCTGCTGGACCGTCCGGTCGCGGTCACCGACGTCCGGGACATGCAGATCACCGACCTGCTCGGCCGGGCACACCGGGTCGCCGAGCTGGCCGTGGAACGCAAGGGCCTGGCCGGGCGCCGCGTCCTGGTCACCGGGGCCGGGGGCTCGATCGGCTCGGAGCTGTGCCGGCAGATCGCCCGCAACGAGCCGGGCGAGCTGATGATGCTGGACCGGGACGAGTCGGCGCTGCACGCCCTCCAGATGTCGCTGCACGGCCGGGCGCTGCTGGACGGCCCCGAGCTGATCCTGGCCGACATCCGGGACGCGGAGGCCATCGCCCGGGTCGTCGCCGACCGGCAACCGGACGTGGTCTTCCACGCGGCGGCCCTCAAGCACCTCACGATGCTCCAACGGCACCCCGGCGAGGCGATCAAGACCAACGTCTGGGGCACCCTCAACGTGCTCGAGGCATGCCGCGACGTCGCCCAGTTCGTCAACATCTCCACCGACAAGGCGGCCAGTCCGATCAATGTCCTCGGCTACTCCAAGCGGATCACCGAGCGGCTCACCGCCCACTACGCCGAACAGCTCGGCGAGTCGTACCTGAGCGTCCGCTTCGGCAATGTGCTCAGCAGCCGGGGCTCGGTGCTGACCGCGTTCCAGGCGCAGCTCAAGGCCGGGGCGCCGATCACCGTCACCCACCCGGAGGTGACGCGCTACTTCATGACCGTCGAGGAGGCGGTGCACCTGGTGCTCCAGGCGGCGGCCATCGGCCGCGGCGGCGAGGCGCTGGTGCTGGACATGGGCGAACCGGTACGCATCGCCGACGTCGCCCGCCGCCTCGCCGCCGAGGCGGACACCCCGGTCGAGATCGTCTACACCGGGCTACGCCCAGGTGAGAAGCTCCACGAGCACCTGTTCGGACCCGACGAGACCGACCACCGGCGGCTGCACCCGCTCATCTCGCACGTCCGCGTGCCGGCGCTCCGGCCCGAGGAGGCCCGCGGGCTGGACCCGTACGCCGACCCGGAGGAGCTGATCAAGCGACTGGCGACGCTCACCCAGGGCATCGGCGCGTCGCTGTCGGTGCTGCCCGGACAGCGCTGAGGCCGGCGGGGGCCCCGGGAGACGAAGGTCCCACCGGGGCCCGATTCGCTACGGACGCGCCGGCCCGGATAGGGTCAAAGGCGGTGTGCCGGGAAGTCTGGTCGGCGATTGTTGACAACAGCCCCGATTTTCCCGAGGTGACCACCGCATGACCAACGGTGCCCCGCCGTCCCGCCGGCCGAGACGCCTGTTTGCCCGCCGTTCCTGGCCGGAGGCCCGTTTCCTGGCCGACGTGCTGCGTACCGAGACCGTCGGTGGCGGCCTGCTGCTACTCGGCGCCGTCGTCGCCCTGGCCTGGGCCAACTCACCCTGGCGCGCCGGGTACGCCACCCTCGCCGGCTGGGTGCCGTGGTCCGGCGGCGCCCCGCTGCACCTGGACCTCGACCTGGCCGCCTGGGCCGCCGACGGGCTGTTGGCGATCTTCTTCTTCGTGGTGGGACTGGAACTCAAACGCGAGTTCGTCGCCGGGGACCTACGGGATCCCCGGCGGGCGGCGCTGCCGGTGGTGGCCGCGCTGGGTGGCATGCTGCTGCCCGCCCTGTGCTACGTCGCGGTGACCGTCGCCGCCGGCGGGACGGGGCTGCGCGGTTGGGCCATCCCCACCGCCACCGACATCGCCTTCGCGCTGGCCGTGCTGGCCGTCGTCAGCTCGCACCTGCCGCAGGGCCTGCGCGCCTTCCTGCTCACCCTCGCGGTGGTCGACGACCTCTTCGCGATCATCATCATCGCGGTCTTCTACACCGCCGAGTTCCACTTCCTGCCGTTGCTCGGGGCGCTCGCGCCGATCGCCGTCTTCGCGCTGCTGGTACGGCGACGGCGGACCTGGTGGTGGGCGCTCATGCCGCTCGCCGTGCTCGCCTGGGGCCTGGTGCACGCCTCCGGGGTGCACGCGACGGTCGCCGGGGTACTGCTCGGCTTCACCGTGCCGGTGCGGCCCCGACGGGGCGACGGACCGGGCCTGGCCGAGCGGCTGGAGCATCGGTGGCGCCCGGTCTCGGCGGGCCTGGCGGTGCCGGTCTTCGCGTTCTTCGCCGCCGGCGTGTCGCTGGTCGACGTGGACCTGGTGGGCCTGATCACCGACCCGGTGGTGCTCGCGGTGATCGCCGGACTGGTGCTCGGCAAGACCGTCGGCGTGTTCGGCTCGACGTTCCTGCTCGCCCGGTTCACCCGGGCCGAACTCGACGAGGACATCACCTGGGCGGACCTGTTCGGGCTGGCGCTGCTGGCCGGCATCGGCTTCACCGTCTCGCTGCTCATCGGCGAGCTGGCCTTCGGAGCCGGCAGCCCCGAGGACGACCGGGTGAAGGCAGCCGTCCTGCTCGGGTCACTCGTCTCCGCCCTGCTCGCCTGCACGGTGCTGGTGCGGCGTAACCGGGTCTACCGGCGGATCTCGGAACGGGAGAGCCGGGACAGCGACGGCGACGGCGTGCCGGACGTCTACCAGGAGGAGTCGGCGTAACGCGGCCCGGTCACCCCCGATGTTTCTCCTCGGGCTCCTCCCGCTCCTCGGTCTCCTCCTCCACCGCCTCGGCGTACGGCTCCATCAGGTCGTCAGCCGGCACCGCGACCCACTCGACCTTGTCCTCCTCGTCGGGACGCCCGCCGGGCGGCGGCTCGGGAGCCGTCGGGTCACCGGCGAAGCCGTACTCGTTGGGCTCGTCGTGCCTGCTCATGCGCTCGACCTCCGCTCGTGGGCAGTGTCCGGCTCTCGTGGTCACGTTAGGCGCTGATCCGGACCGCCGCAGATGTTCGTCCCCAGCGGCGCCGGAATCCCGCGCGGGCTCAGGTCAACTTGCTGACCGCCTCGAGGATCAGCCAGAGGCCGGAGACGGCGAACAGGACCGCCGCGCCGTACCGGATGACCTTCTCCGGCAGGTGCCGGCCGAGCAGCCGGCCCACCATGATCGCCAACGCGTCGGCGGCCACCATGCCGATGGTCGAGCCGAGCCAGGTGCCGAACCAGCCGTACTTGGTGGCCAGGGTGATGGTGGCCAGCATGGTCTTGTCACCCAGCTCGGCCAGGAAGAAGGCGACACCGACGGTGATGATGACGTTTCGGCTGCTCTTCTCGGCCTTGCGCTTCTCCTCCTCGGTGAGCTTGTCGCCGCGCAGGGTCCACGCGCCGAAACCGAGGAACGCCACACCGGCGACGAGCGAGATCCAGCTGGTGGGCAGCACGGCGTGCAGGCCGTAACCGATTCCCACCGACGCCAGGTGCACGACCGCGGTGGCGACGGTGATGCCGATGAGCACCGGCAGGGGCTTGAACCGCGTGGCGAACGTCAGGGCCATGAGCTGGGACTTGTCGCCCAGCTCGGCAACGAAGATAACGCCGAAGCTGACCACCAGCGCGACGAGGAAACCGTCCATCCGAACCTTCCCGATCAAGCCGGGAGAAGGTATGGGACACCCTCGACCCGGCTACGACAGCCTGAGTCGAAGGTCTCGCCCGCCTGCGGAAACCGAGGCCGCGTGGCCGGATGCGGAGCATCAGTATGTCGACCACGACATTGGGGGCTACTCCCCTTCGCGCCACCGAGCCTAGCCCACTCGCCGCCGGCCACCGCCGCGGCCCCATTGACGGTGCGCCCGCTCAGTCGGCCCGGGCAAGGTTGACGGCGAACAGCGCGTCCGGGTCGGTCCAGAACGCCCGCCGCTCGAACCCGGCGTCGGCCAGCTCCGCCGCGATCCGCTCCGGCCGGAACTTCGCCGAGATCTCCGTCCGCAGCTCCTCGCCGGCGGCGAACTCGACGTCCAGGTCCAGCACGTGGACCCGCATCGGCCGCTCGGCGCGCAGGCGCATCTCGATCCACTCGTGCTCCGGGTCCCAGACCGCCACGTGGGCGAACCCGGCCGGGTCGAAGTCCGCGCCCAACTCCCGGTTGATCACGCGGAGCACGTTGCGATTGAAGTCGGCGGTCACCCCGGCCGCGTCGTCGTACGCGGGCACGATCATCTTCGGGTCCTTGACCAGGTCGGTGCCGACCAGAAGCCAGTCGCCGACCTCCAGCGCGGCGCGCATGGCGGTGAGGAACTCGGCCCGCTCCACCGGAAGCAGGTTGCCGATCGTGCCGCCGAGGAACACCACCAGCCGCCGGCCGCCGGCCGGCAGCCGATCCAGCTGCCGGGTGAAGTCGCCGACGATGCCGCGTACCCGAAGCCCGGGGTATTCGGCCGCGATCTGCCCGGTGGACCGGCGCAGCGCGCTGACCGAGACGTCCAGCGGCACGAACGTGCCCAGCTCGCCGTGGCGGGTGAAGGCGTCCAGCAGCAGTCGGGTCTTCTCCGACGAGCCGGAGCCCAGCTCGATCAGCGTCTTCGCGCCGGTCAGCTCGACGATCTCATCGGCGTGCTCGGCCAGCACGGCCCGCTCGGCCCGGGTCGGGTAATACTCCGGCAGCCCGGTGATCTCCTCGAAGAGCTCACTGCCCCGAGCGTCGTAGAACCACTTCGGCGGCAGCCACTTCGGCCGCGCCGTCAGCCCGACCCGTACGTCCTCCCGCAGACTGCGGCCGAGATCCTGCTCCTCCAGGTAGATCTCCAACGGCTCCGCGCCCATGAGGTTCCCTTTCGTGAAATGTCAGGCGGCCATCAAGTCCCGCAGTCGCACCCCGGTCGCGGTGGCCACCACCAACTGCCCGTCCGGCACCGTTCGCCAGCCCGGGTCGTCGTCGAGGGGTTCCGAGGCCAGCAGCACCGACTCCGGGGTACGGCGCAGCGACAGCGCGTGCCCGGCCACGCTGGCCACCACGGTCGCGCCGTCGGTGAGCAGCAGGTTCAACCGTGACCCCGGGGCGGCCGCGGTGACCGCCGCAACGGTCGCGGCCACCGCCCGGGCCGGGTCCTCGCCGGCGCGCAGCCGGTGCCGCACCAGCGCCCAGAGCAGCGCCGCGTCGGTCGGCGCGTCCAGGGTCAGCAGGTCGCGGACCGGCAGCCCGGCGGCGAGCGGCACCAGCACGTCCGGCCAGCCCCGGACCACACCGTTGTGGCTGAACAGCCAGCGCCCCTCGGCGAACGGCGCGGCGGCCGTCTCCTGCACCGGCATGCCGACAGTCGCGGACCGGACGGCGGCCAGCACCGCCCCGGCGGCCGTCGCCGCGGCCAGTTCGGGCAGGGTGGTGTCGCTCCACAGCGGCTGTGCACGCCGGTAGCGCACCGGGTCGCCGCCGCCCGGATACCAGCCGACGCCGAAGCCGTCCGCGTTGATCGTGCCGCCGCCGCGCATGTCCCACGGCGCCCAGGACTGCGGCAGCAGCCCGTGCGCCGGGTCGTACAGCAGGCTGCGCAGCGGGACCGGCGGACCGAGGTACGCCAGGTGGCGGCACATCAGGGTTGCGATTCATCCGGCCGGGCGTCCCGGGCGCAACGGAAGCCGCTGAAGATCTGCCGGCGGATCGGGTGGTCCCAGTTGCGGAACGTGCCCCGGCAGGCCGCCCGGTCGGTGCCGAACGAGCCGCCGCGCAGCACCCGGTAGCCGTCGCCGAAGAAGACCTCGGAGTATTCCCGGTAGGGGAAGGCGACGAAGCCTGGGTGCCCCCGGAAGGTGGTCGAGGTCCACTCCCAGACGTCACCGATGAGCTGGTGCACGCCCAGCGGCGACGCGCCCGAAGGGTACGCGCCCACCGGCGCCGGCCACAGATGCCGCTGGCCCAGGTTGGCGTGCGCGATGGTCGGCTCCCCGTCGCCCCACGGGTAGCGCCGGGAGCGGCCGGTCGCCGGGTCCCAGCGGGCCGCCTTCTCCCACTCCGCCTCGGTGGGCAGCCGCTTGCCGGCCCAGGCCGCGTACGCCTGGGCCTCGTACCAGCAGACGTGCACCACCGGCTCGTCGTCGCGGACCGGTGACCAGCGGCCGAACCGGCGGTACGCCCAGCCCTGGCCGTCCCGCCGCCAGTGCATCGGCGCGGTCAGGTCCGCCTCGACCCGGTGCCGCCAGCCCGCCGCGCCCCACCAGCGCGGCTCGTCGTATCCGCCGTCGGCGATGAAGGCCCGGTACTGCCCGTTGGTGACCGGCGCCGCGTCGATGGCGTACGCCGGCAGCTCGACGGTGTGCGCGGGGCGTTCGTTGTCCAGTGCCCACGGGTCGGTGGAGGTGCCCATGGTGAACGGCCCGGCCGGCACCAGCACCTCGCCGGCCCCCCGGGCGCGCGGTTCGGGCGGCGGCGGCGCGTCCAGCACCGGCCCGCCGGCGCGCAGCTGGTGGGTGGCGAGCATGGTCTCGTCGTGCTGCTGCTCGTGCTGCACGATCATGCCGAACGCGAACCCGTCCTCGACCAGCTTTCGGTCGGTGAACCGGATCCCGTCGAGCAGGTCGTAGACCTTGTCCCGGACCGTGCGGACATACGCCCGCGCCTCGGCCGGGGGCAGCAGCGGCAGCGCCGGGCGGTCCCGGCGGGGCTGCTTGAAGGCGTCGTACAGGTCGTCGATGTCGTGGCGGACCGGCGGGCGGCCGCCGACGTCGCGTACCAGCCAGAGTTCCTCCTGGTTGCCGACGTGGGCCAGGTCCCATACCAGTGGCGACATCAGCGTGGAGTGCTGCCGCATCAGGTCGTCGTCGTCGACCGCGTCGGTCAGCAGGGCGGTGCGGGCCCGGCTGCGGTCCAGCTCCACCGCGATCCGGCTGCGCAGCCGTTCGCTGTCCGTACCCGGCCGCTCGGTCGTGGTCACCGCTGCCTCCTCTCCGCGGCGACACGGCGCCGCCGGATTCCTCGGCTCGTCTCCTCGTGGATCCCGGCCGGCAGGTCCAGCCCGGGCAGGGCCGCCAGGGCCAGTTCGAGCAGCGCCGCCGCGGCGTCGGCCAGCGCGGCGTCGGCCAGCCCGTAGCGGGCGGCGGCGTGCCACCGGTCGGCGACCGGGAGGGCGACCGCGAGGGCCTCCCGGGTGGTGGCCGGCTCGGCGAAGAGCGCGGCCAGCGCCGCGAGCGGCACCGTCCAGTCCCGGCCCGGCTGGGCGTCCAGGTAGCGGATCTCCAGGTAGCCCCGCGGGCGTACCGGTGGGAAGAGCGTGCTGAGGTGGTATTCCAGGTCGTCGCTGGTGGGCGGGCGGGGCAGCGCTCCGGCCAGCCAGTCGGCGAAGGTGACGCCGGCCGGCGGCGTCCAGTCGGGGCCGTCGCCTCGCACACAGAGCAGCGGTGCGTCGAGTGCGTAGTCGGTCCATGCGGCGACCGGGTCACGGTCGGCCCGGTCGGGCGACCAGACCGGGCGGGTGCGCGTCGGGTCGATGGCCAGCCAGGCGGCCATCCGGGCGGAGGCCCAGCCGGTGGGCCGGCCCGCGTGCCGGTCCGCGGTGGCGAACGCGGCCAGCAACGGCGGCCCGACGGCATGGGCGGCCGCCCACCGCCGCGTCAACCGGTCCGGCTCCCCCGCGTCGAGGCAGATCTGCAGGCCGGCGGTGCTGTACATCATGACGCGACCGGCCGGGCCGTGCCGGTCGAAGACGCAGCGCATCGCCCGGTAGCGGGGCGTTTCCACGACCGGACGCGGGGCCCGCCAGGGATCCATCCCGGTGCTGCCGAGGACGAGACCGTCGGCGGCCAGGGCGGCGGTCAGTTCGGCGACGTCGGCCTCGGAGGCCCGGATCAGCGCGGCGACCGACGGCCGCGGTGCGGAGGAGATCTCGACCTGCCCGCCCGGCTCCACGGTCACGGTTCCCCCGTGCCGGAGCCGCTGAGCGGGGCTGTCGGGGTCGATGGTGACGGGGCTGTGCCGCCCCAGCGCCCGGCGCAGTCGCTCGCGGTCGACCGGGCGGGCCGGGTCCGCGGCGTCGTGCACCGTCCATTCCAGCTCGACACCGGTCAACGTCGGCGGGCCGGTCTTGAAGCAGATCCTGCGGAGGTGGCCGGCCGCGGTGGCCTGGTCCCGCAGGACGGTGACCCGATCCAGCTCCGGCGACATCACCAAGAGACGGCTCCTCTCCGCGGGTGGCGACCACCGCATCGACCTACACGCAGCGTCACCGTCCAACCACGCACAGCCCCACCATGGTCTGTTTACCAGGACGGAATCCGTGCGGCCGGAGAGATGAATGTTTGTCCGGAATTCGGAAGGCGTCCGGCGACAACACCGACAGGGACGGCCGGGGACGGGGAGATCGCGAGAAATACTTCGCGACCGCTCTGGGTACGGTATGGAGATGTTGTCTTCGGGGGTCGTACTCAGCGGGCGGTACCGCCTGGACGACCGTGTCGCCACCGGCGGCATGGGCGACGTCTGGCGCGCCACGGACCTGGTGCTCGGCCGCCAGGTCGGGGTGAAGATCCTGCTGCCCGCGCTGGTCTCCGATCCCGACTTCATCGCACGCTTCCGCGCCGAGGCGCGGATCATGGCGGCGCTGCGCCACCCCGGCGTCGTGCAGGTCTTCGACTGCGGCGAGGACGAACTGCCCGACGGCGGGCGGGCCGACTACCTGGTCATGGAGTTCGTCGAGGGTGAGCCGCTGTCCAGACGGATCGAGGCGGCCGGCCGACTCGAGGTCGCCGAGACGATGTCGATCGTGGCGCAGGTCGCCCAGGCCCTGGATGCCGCGCACACCCGGGGCATCGTCCACCGGGACGTGAAGCCGAGCAACCTCCTGGTGCAGGAGAACGGCACCGTGGTGCTGATCGACTTCGGGGTGGCCCGGTCGACGGATGTGACCAGCATCACCAGCACGAACGCGGTCCCCGGCACCGCCCTATACATGGCCCCCGAGCAGGCCGCCGGTCGCCCCGTGTCCGGCGCCACCGACGTCTACGCGCTCGGCGCGGTGACCTACTGCTGCCTCACCGGCAGCCCGCCCTTCACCGGAGAGAACCCGCTGCAGGTGGCCGTCCGCCATCTGGACGACGAGCCGCCGGAGCTGCCGGCGGACATTCCGCAGCCGGTCCGCGACCTGGTCGCCCGGGCCCTCGCGAAGGACCCCGCCGAGCGCTTCCCCAGCGGGGCCGCGATGGCCGCCGCCGCCCGCGCGGTGGTCTCCGAGTCGCCGACCTCGGTGGTGCCGGCCCGGTTGCGAAATGCGGCCGGAGCGACGGACACCAGGGACGACCTTCCCGTCGTGCCACCGGCGTCGCCGGTGCGTCTGGGCCGGCGGGGGACGCTCGTCGGCGCGCTGGCCGCGGTGCTCGTGGCGCTGGGCGCGCTCGGCGCGACGCTGGCCGCCTCCAGTAGTCCCGGCGAGCCCGCGACCACCATCCCGACCAACTCGCCGGCCGCCGCCCCCAGCGACGACGCGCCGGCAGCCGCCGAATCGGTGTCCGCCGAGGAGAGCAACCATCCGCGCTGGCCCGACTCGGGCAGCCGCCCGTCCGAGACCGCGACCCCGACGCCGACCCCGACCGGTACCCCGAGCGCGCCCGTCGACCCGCCGTCGTCGGAGGAGCCGCCGACCACCCCGGCCGGTCCGACCACGACGCCGCCGACCAACCCGCCCTCGACCCCGAGCAACCCGCCATCGACCGGCACCACGGCACCGAGCACCCCGGACGTCGGTGAGGGCAATCAGCAGCCCATGGGCGCGGGCGGCTGATCGCCCTCACCGGGTCCTGGCACCGGTCACTCCGCGCCGAGCGCCTCCACCACCGGCCGGGACAGCGCCCGCCGGGCCGGGAGGACGCTGGCGGCCAGCGCGGCCAGCACCGCCACCGCGACGACGAGGCCGAGCCGTCCCCACGGCATGACCAGGGTGAAGTCACCACCGATCCGCATGCCTCCGACGCTATGGGCGGCACCCCCGGATCGATCTCCACCTACCCGCTCGGCCTCGGTGCGCCCCGCGTCGCCCCTGACCGGGTGAACCCGTACGACCCGGGTCGTACGCCAGTTCAGCCACCCGGAATTACCAGGCCGCTCTCGTACGCCAGCACCACCGCCTGCACCCGGTCGCGGAGCTGGAGCTTCGCCAGGATCCGGCCAACGTGGGTCTTCACCGTCGCCTCCGCGACGTGCACCCGGGCGGCGATCTCCGCGTTGGACAGTCCCTGCGCGACGAGCAGCAGGATCTCCCGTTCCCGCTCGGTGAGCTGGGCCAACCGCGGATCCTCGGTCGGGCCGGGGCCAAGCTGACCGGCGAACCGGTCCAGCAGCCGCCGGGTGATCGACGGGGCCACCACCGAGTCGCCCTCGGCGACGACCCGGATCGCGGCGAGCAGTTCCTCCGGTGGGACGTTCTTGAGCAGGAACCCGCTGGCACCCGCCCGCAGCGCGGCGAACGCGTCCGCCTCCGTGTCGAAGGTGGTGAGCACCAGCACCCGGGGCCGCTCGGCGGGCGGGCGTGCGCAGATCCGCCGGGTCGCCTCCACCCCGTCCATGGTGGGCATCCGCAGGTCCATCACCACCACGTCGGCCCCGACCCGGTCGAGGACCCGCAGCGCGTCGGCGCCGTCGATCGCCTCACCGACCACCGTCAGATCCGGCTGAGAGTCCAGCACCACGCGGAACCCGGCGCGGACCAGCGCCTGGTCGTCAACGATCACCACGCGGACGGTCATGCCGCCTCCCCCTGCTCGACGCCCGGCGTCGACGGTAGCGGTAGCCGCGCCTCGACCCGCCAGCCCCCGGCCAGCGTGGGACCGGCGGTGAGGCTGCCGTCGTACACCCCGACCCGCTCCCGCATGCCGAGCAGGCCGTGCCCGCCGGACGGCGCCGACCGGACCACCGGCCGGCCGCGCCCGTCGTCCACGGCCCGGACCGCGACGTCGCTCGCGGACCAGTTCAAGCTCAACTCGACCGACGCGCCCACCCCGGCGTGCTTGAGCGCGTTGGTCAGCGACTCCTGCGCCACCCGGTAGACGGTCAACTCCAGACCCGGCGGCAGGGGCGTCGGTTCGCCGGTGGCACGGTAGCTGACCCGCAGCCCGGCGGCGCGGAAGCGGTCCAGCAGGGCGGGCAGCTCCACCACCGCCGGCCGGCGGTGCGCCGGCTCGGCGCCGAGGCCGTCGTCGGGCTCGGCCGCCGAGCCGGGCTCGGTCACCCGCTCCGGCCGGCTCGCCTCCCGCAGTACGCCCACAAGCCGGCGCATCTCCTCCAGCGCCTGCCGGCCGGTGTCCGCCACGACCTTGGCCGCCTCGCGGGCGGTCGCGGGATTCGCGGTCGATGGTGAACCGCACCCCGTCGGCCTGCACGATCATCACGGCCATGCCGTGCGCGACCACGTCGTGCAGCTCACGGGCGATCCGGCTCCGCTCCTCGGCCACCGCCGCCCGGGCCTCCGCCTCCCGCTCGCGTTCCAGCGTGGCCGCCCGCTCTCCAGGGTCAGGACATAGAGCCGGCGCGTGCGCACGTTCAGCCCGACCAGCCACACCGCGCCGGTGACCAGGCCGTAGAAAAGCGCATTCGCCCACCAGGCTGCCGGGCCGCGCATCTGGACGGCGGCCTGCACCACGCCGACCGCCGCGACCAGCCCGGCGATCACCCCGTCGCGGATCCGGTCGGTCGGCGTACTTGACCACGCTTTGACATCCTCTCCCGCCTAAAACAGGCGGGAGATGCCCGTTTCCAGCGCCGTATTTGGTCGGCGTTGGGTGGGTGGTCGACAGGACGCCTTGCGGTTCCTGTCCCGGACTGCCCGCCCGGTGAGTGGGGACGCCGCCTCGGCGGCGTCCCTGACGTTGATCGCCGCGTTCACGTCTGCGTTGGCCTCATATCCGCAGGACCCGCACCGGAACACCGCTTGGCTATCGCGATTGTCCCGATCGGTGTACCCGCAGCGGCTGCACCGCCAAGACGTGTACGCGGCAGGCACCCGACCAATCCGGGTGCCGGTGGCACGTGCCTTGTTGTCCAGGGCCGTGTGAAACAGACCCCAGCCCTTGTCGAGGATCGCCCGATTCAACCCGGCCTTCTGCCGCACGCTCCTGCCGGGCTCGGTGATGCTGCCTTTCGCGGTGGCGGTCATCGCCTGAATGTCAAGCCGTTCGATCTTGACGACCGCGTACTGATGGCAAAGTCGGTTCGCCGCCCACATCACGAAGTCACGGCGCCGGTTACGGACCTTCGCCTCGGCCCGGGCAATCTCCGCCCTGATCTTGCGGGCCCGGTTCGAGGTCCTCGCGCCGCGTCTGCGGCGGGCGGTCTCCTGCCGGCCGGCTTTCGACTTCAGCCTGGCCAACTGCCGTTCCTGGCCGGGTGTGGTGAAGGTGCGGTTCCACATACGCCCGTCGGACATCGCCAACGCGACCTTCACCCCACGGTCGACACCCACCACCCTGTCGAGCTGGGCGTGCGCTTCGGGCGTGGTGACGCCGGCGTGGATGCCGAACCCGACGTGCCAGGCGACACCGTCGAAGGACACCACCGCGTTGCGGACCGAGCCACCCAACGGACGAGACCAGCGGAACTTGACCCCGCCGACCTTCGGCAGGCTGACCACACCCCACCGACGGTTGAGGCGGCGCACCGCGATCGCCTGACCGGGAAACGGAACCGACAACCGCGCCGACTTACGTTTACGGGTCGGCGCTCCCGCGGAATGCTGCGGGTTCCACCAGTTCCGGTACGCCTGATCCAGGTTACGTAACACCTGCTGACCGGACTGCGCCGGCAGATCCGCCACCCAATCGAAGTCCTTACGCGCCTCGGTCAAGTAGGCGCACTGGGCGGTCACCCCGAGCGTGGCCTTGCGCTGCTGCCACGCGAACTGACGCTGCTCCAACGCGGTGTTGTACAACCACCGGCACGTATGCCCCCACCCGGTCATGCGATCCGCCTGATCGTGCGCGGGATACAACCGGTAACGCCGACCGGCGTCCCTTTCACACCCCGAATCCTACATTACGTTCATGACCACCGATGACCCGGTTCACACCGGCAGGCACTGCATCGCGGGGCAGGCCGGCCATCGATGCTTACCGCCGCCGCCCGGCGGGTGGTGCTCGACGGCTTCGCCATGCTCGACGTAACACTGGCGACGTCGAGCGGCGCCTGACACCACCATCGATTCAGCTCGAAATGCACCGACGAGGCACGCCTGCGGCCCTGGTCGGGCGTGGCCCCCTCGCGCATTCCGGCGACTGCGGCACCCCAGCAGTGTGCGGCAAACGGCGTGCCGCGAGGAGCACCGGAGTGACTCAGCTCATCGGCAGGCGGTAGGCGCGCTCGCCGCCCCCGGCGGTGACCAGCCGCACCTCGCCCGTCTTCAGGCCGTACGCCACCGACCAGCGGGTGTGCGCCTGCCGCACCGAGCCGAGCATCCGCAGCGCGGTCGGCGCGTCCACCGCACCGCCAGCCCGGTCCAGCGCCTCGGCCAGCAGCCCGTACCGGTGGTCCCGGCGCAGGTCGCGGTCGGCCACCCCGACGGCGGGCACGTTGGTCAGCGCCTGCCACGTGCCCCGGCCCCGCTCCGCGCGCATCGCGCCGTCGACGAACTCGACCACCGCCGAGGCGCCGGTGGCGTCGGCGAGCAGGTAGTGCAGCGGCGGCCCGCCGTTGAAGTCGAGGTTGTACCGCTCGAACACGGCGATCGCCTCGTCCACGGTGGCGGCCTCGTCCAGCACCAGCCGGAGGATGCGTACCGAACCCACCATCGGACGGCCCGGCAGCGGCCGCGCGGTCGCCCCGTCGTCGGCGGCCAGCCCCACGGCCAGGCCGCGCTCGTTCATCCCGTCGAACGGCAGCAGCGGCGCGTTGAGCAGGCGACGGTCCCCGGTCGGATCGTCCTCGACGCCGAGGTACGACATGTCCACCAGGGAGATCGAGGCGTACCCGTCGGGCGGGTCGGTGCGCAGCACCAGCGCCGGGTTCGGCTCCCAGTCGAAGTTGCGCCCGAACAGCGGGCGGCTCCGGTCGCCGAGCGCGGCGAACAGCGAACAGCCGAACGGGATCGCCTCGGTGTCGCCGGAGATGCCGACCGTCGGGTCGTAGTCGCCGACGTAGGTCATCTCGTACAGCGGCAGGTCGTCGACCTTGCGGAGGCTGGCCAGGGTCCGCTCGACCTGGCCGGCGTCCTGCCGCGATGCGGTCGGCGCGCCGGCCGCGGACGGCGTTGGGACGCGTTCGCTGGCCGCGCAGCCGGTGCCGGCGAGCAGCAGGGCGAGACCGGTGGCGAGGAGGATCCGGCGCATGCCCGAGGACGTTAGAGGCGGCGGCGACGGTTGTCCACCGGGCTGTCCAGGAGCAGTCAAACGCTCATTTCGGCCTCGTACGCCCGGCGGAGGCGGGCACGGGCGGCGGGCGCGAGGCAGACGTGCCAGGTCTGCCCCTCGTCGACCACGTTGATCTCACCGGCCGCCTGCCGGGCCAGCAGCAGATCCGCCAGGGTGTCCCGGGCGCCGAAACGGCGGAACCAGGCCATCTCCAGGTCGGCCGCCCAGCCGAGGCAGTGCCCGCTGGGCATCGTGGCGGGGTGCCCGAGGCGGCGCAGCCGATACTGGTGCTCGGCGCTGCGGGCCATGCTGGTGACCCAGAGCGGCGGGGTGCCCTGCGGGGTGGCCAGCGCGAACTGCCGAGCGATGTCGTTGAGGAGGGCCACCACCTCGCGCCGGGTACGGCGGAACACCAACCCCGCGGTGCGCGGGGTGGCGTCCGGCAGCAGCCGCCGCACGGCCCGCCACCCGCGGCCGGCGAGGGTCGTGGGCTGCTCCTGGTAGCGGAAGGCGAGCAGACCGCGTCGGCGCAGCCATTCCAGGTCCACCAGGTCGATGCTGGTGTCGACCTGCCGGTCGGTGAGGAAGGCAGGGGTGTCCCGCCACCACATCACGTCGATGCGGGTGAGCAGGTAGATCCGGATCAGCGCGGTGAGGTCGCGCGCCGTGCGGTGGGCGTCGGACTGGTGGCGGGCCAGTTCCAGCAGCAGGGTCTCCCGGGCGCCGATGAGCCCCTGCGGCGTGGCGTCGAGGACCGTGGCGATGGCCGGCTCGCGCAGCCGCTGGTCCAACAGCACCTGGCGGGCGTTGGTCGACGGGGCGTCCGCCAGGGCGCCGGCCTCGACCAGCAGCTCCGCCACCGCCGTCCGGTAGGTGGCCAGGTCCGGCACCCGAGTGTCCGGGCGTCGGCCGGCGGCCGAGGGGCGTCGGTGGCCGGGAGCGGTGGACGCGACCGCGGGACCGGGCTGCTGGCCGGGGCTTCGGCTGGGCACTCGCATGGTCGGTCCCCTCTCCAGGCTGGCCACGGCGTGATTGATACTGAACACACCGTAGTAGCCGAGATTGGGTGTTCCGCGAACAATTTTCCCGTATCCCCCCAAAGGAAGGCGAGCGGCATCAGCTGGGGCCGTCGGTCCGGAACCGCCCGGTCAGCTCCTGCACCCATCCGTACGAGGGCACGGCGGACAGGTCGGCCTCGCGGCCGGCCCGGATCGCGTCGGCGGCATCCAGCGCCGCGCCGAGCGCGGCCCGGAACAGCAGAGAGCCGGTGCTGACCCGGGCCACCCCGAGCCGGCCCAGCTCGGCCAGGCCGGGCCCGCCCGGGCGGTGCAGCACGTTCAACGGCCGGCCTGCGCCGCGAGCAGCCCGACGGTGTCGTCCGGCACCCCGGGTACGAACAGGCCGTCGGCGCCCGCCTCGCGGTACGCCCGAGCCCGGAGCAGGGCCTCGTACCGCGGCTCGGGCACGTCGAGCCACCAGGCGTCGGTGCGGGCGTTGACGAAGAGCCCCGGCACGGCGTCCTTCACCGCGGCGATCTTGGCGGCGGCCAGCTCCGGCGGCGCGAGGCTGCCGTCCGGGCGGCCGTCCTCGACGTTCACTCCCACCACGCCAAGCGCGGCCAGCTCGGCGACGTAGTCGGCCACCGCCGCCGGGTCATCGCTGAAGCCGCCCTCGATGTCGACGGTGAGCAGCACGGGCAGGTCGCGCAGCCGGCGGGCGAGGTCGAGGTTCTCGGCCCGGGTGGCGCCGGCCGCGTCCGGCTTTCCGCCGACCGCGGCGACACCGAGGCTGGTGGTGCCGATCGCGGAATGCCCTCGGGCGGCGAGGGCGGCGGCGGAGGAGTGGTCCCAGGCGTTGGGCAGCAGCAGCGGTCGGCCCGGCCGATGCAGGGCGTGGAAAGCGGCGGCACGGTCGCTCATCGGACGCTCACCTCGATGCTCGTGGCGACACGGAGGGTGGGACGCCGACGATAGGGCCGGTTTGCTTCGGCCTCGGCCGAACCATCGGCGGGGGCACTCAGGCGCGATGGGCGGTGGCATCGCGGGGCGGGGCCAGCTCCGCCGCGGCGACGCCGAGGGCCGCGGCGAGGGCCGGCCGACCGGCCGGGGTGAGGCGGATCGCCCGGCCGGCGCCGCGTACCGTCCACCCGAGGTCGAGGAAGCGACCGCACAGCGCCGCGCCGAGCGCTCCGGCCAGGTGCGGGCGGCGCTCGGTCCAGTCCAGGCAGTCGCGGACCAGCGGCCGGCGGGCGGCGCGCAGCGGCTCGACCGGCACGCCGATTCCGGCCAGCCACTGCACACCGGCCGAGCTGAGCGCGAGCCCACTCGTCCGGTCCAGCAAGCCCCGGGCCAGCAGCGCGTCGTGCAACAGCACGCCGAGCCGGCCGGCCAGGTGGTCGTAGCAGGTCCGGGCGTACGCCAGGGCGGCACCGGCCGAGGCAGCGCGTAGCGTGCGCGGCGGGGTCGGAGCGGCGGGCGCGTGCCCGGCCAGATCCTCGATGAGCTGGGCCACCGACGCGTCGGCGAGGCGGACGTACCGGTGCCGGCCCTGCCGCTCCTCCAGCAGCAGCCCGCCGCGCACCAGCCGGGTGAGGTGGTCGCTCGCGGTGGAGGGCACCACCCCGACGGCCCGGGCCAGCTCCCCCGCCGTCCAGGCCCGCCCGTCGAGCAGGGCCAGGCAGAAGCTGGCCCGGGTACGGTCGGCGAGCAGCGCGGCGAGCCCGGCCAGTGAGCGGCCGTCGGTGCCGATCGGTGTCATGTCCTGATGCTGGCACGGGCACGGTTCGGCCCGGGCCGCACGTCAGCCGCTCAGGCGCGGACCCGTCGCGGTCAGGTCGCTGACCGCGCGGGTGTCGCTGTCGAAGCTGCGCGCCGCGACGAACTCCCCGGCGGGGCGGTCGAGCCCGGCCACCGCCCGGGCTCGACGCCGGTCGGCGTCGCCGAACCGCAGCGCCAGGCTCAGGTGCGGGACCCAGCGCCCGGGCAGGTGCCACGGGTGCGGGCCGGGGGCCTCGGCGAGCACGTCCCAGACCGCGCCGTGCAGGGCGAACAGCTGAGGGCCGGGCCGGACGAGCCAGACCAGCGGGGCGTTCCCGCTCAGCACCGCCACCCGGTCGAGGCGGGTGGGCAGGGGCAGCGCCGCGGCGCAGAGGTCGGCGAGACGCTGCTCGGTGCCGGGTGGGAACTCGTCGACCGAGGCTAGGGTCAGGTGTGGGCGGTTGGTCGGGTGGATGTTGCGCGCCAGGCTGGGCAGCCCGGCCTCGGCCAGCCGGTGCCAGGCTGCCCGCACCGCCTCTTCCAGCTCCGGCGAGCAGAGCAGTTCGACCGTACGCACGCCGTCAGGCTATCCGTCGGCGGTGTGCCGCGACGTCCCGTGGGGAATGCCCACGGAATGAGTGTGCTGACCGAAACCGACGAACGTCATCTGCGCCGGGCCATCGAGCTGGCCGCCGCCGCCCGGGACGCGGGAGACGGACCGTTCGGCTCTTTGCTGGTCGACACCGAGGGGCGGGTGCTGGCCGAGGAGGTCAACACCGAGCGCACCGACGACGACATCACCGCGCATCCGGAGCTGAAGCTGGCCCGCTGGGCGGCCCGGCACCTGCCCGCCGAGGCGGCCGCCGTCGCCACCATGTACACGAGCTGCCAGCCGTGCGGCATGTGCGCGACGGCGATCGAGCGCTCCGGCCTGGGCCGGGTGGTGTACGCGCTCAGCGCCGAGCAGCTGGCGGCCCTGCGTCCGGCACCGGCGCCTCCTCCGGTGGCGTACGCCGGCCCGGCGCTGCTCGCCGAGGCCCGGATGCCGGTCGAGGCGCGCTGACCGCGGGCGGAAAGTGGCCATGCCGACGGTTGTGCCGGTCGCCGCGACGGCCCGCGGGCGGTGATGAAAGGCTTGGCCCATGAGTTCCGCACCAACGCCGACCGACACCACCACCCCCGACGCCGCCGACGCGGCAACCACCTTCGCGGATCTCGGGCTGCGCGCCGAACTGCTGGGCGCGCTGGCCGCGCTCGGCTACGAGGAACCCACCCCGATCCAGCGGGAGGCGATCCCGCCGCTGCTCGCCGGCCAGGACCTGCTCGGGCAGGCGGCGACCGGCACGGGCAAGACGGCCGCCTTCGCCCTGCCGCTGTTGCAGCGGATGCCCGACGACCGGCCCGGTGGGGATCCGGTGTCGCTGGTGCTGGTGCCCACCCGGGAGCTGGCGGTGCAGGTCTCCGAGGCGTTCCACCGGTACGGCAAGGACCTGGGCACCCGGGTCCTGCCGATCTACGGCGGCCAGCCGATCGGCCGGCAGCTGCGCGCCCTCGACCTGGGCGTGGACGTGGTGGTGGCGACGCCGGGTCGGGCGCTGGACCACATCGCCCGGGGCACCCTGCGGCTGGGTTCGCTGACCACGGTGGTGCTGGACGAGGCCGACGAGATGCTCGACATGGGTTTCGCCGAGGACATCGAGGCGATCCTGGAGCACGCCCCGGCCGACCGGCAGACGGTGCTCTTCTCGGCGACCATGCCGGCCCGGATCGACGGGCTGGCCCGCCAGCACCTGACCGATCCGGTCCGCATCCAGATCGAACGCGAGCGGCCGGTGGCCGGCGAGGCGCCCCGGGTGCGGCAGAGCGCGTACATCGTGGCGCGGGCGCACAAGCCGGCCGCGCTGGGCCGGGTGCTGGACGTGGAGTCGCCGACCGCGGCGATCGTGTTCTGCCGCAGCCGGGAGGAGGTGGACCGGCTCACCGAGACGATGAACGGCCGGGGCTACCGGGCCGAGGCGCTGCACGGCGGGATGAGCCAGGAGCAGCGGGACCGGGTGATGGGCCGGCTGCGGGCGGGCACCGCCGACCTCCTGGTGGCCACCGACGTGGCGGCCCGCGGCCTGGACGTCGAGCAGCTCACCCACGTGGTCAACTACGACGTCCCGTCGGCGCCCGAGTCCTACGTGCACCGGATCGGCCGGGTGGGCCGGGCCGGCCGGGAGGGCGTGGCGATCACCCTGGCCGAGCCGCGTGAGCACCGGATGCTCAAGACCATCGAGCGGGTCACCGGCCAGCGGATCGCCGTCGACAAGATCCCCACGGTGGCGGACCTGCGGACCCGGCGGCTGGAGCTGACCCAGGCCGCGCTGCGGGAGTCGCTGCTGGAGGACGACCTGGAGCCGTTCCGGGCGATCGTGGAGTCGCTGACCGACGAGTTCGACCTGATGGAGGTGGCACTCGCCGCGGTGAAGCTGGCTCACGAGGCCACCCTGCCCGGGACCACGGACGAGGAGGAGGAGATCCCGCAGGTCGCGGTCCGTCCGACCCGGGAGGTCCGACCGGGGTACGAAGGCCGGGAGCGACGCGGCGGCGGGCGGCCCCGTGCGGGCGGTACGACGCAGGTCTTCATCGGGCTGGGCCGGCGCGCCGGGGTCCGGCCGCAGGACCTGGTCGGGGCGATCACCGGGGAGACCCGGGCCAGCGGCCGGGACATCGGCTCGATCGAGATCGCCGACCGCTTCTCCCTGGTGGAGGTCCCGTCCGCGCTCGCGGACGAGGTGATCCGGGGGCTGCGGGACAGCACCATCAAGGGCCGTAAGGCGACCGTACGCCGGGACCGGGACGGCGACGGCGAGCGCCGGTAGAACTTCCGAGCACGGTTCTGGAGCCGTTTTCACGAAGAACCCGGGTCGGCCTTGATCCCGCTGATCGAGGCCGACCCGGGAAATGCACGTCCGGCTTCAGCAGTTGCGGATCGACCAGACCGCGTCCCAGTTCTGGGTGCCTTTACCCTTGGCCGTGAAGGTCTTCAGGACGTTGCCGCTCTGGCCGTAGAAGGTCACGCGAACACCGCCGGTCTGTTCGTTGTCGTAGCTACCCGCGCCCTGCCAATAGGACAGATGGTACAGGTTGCAGGAATAGAGGTCGAACACCTTCCAGTCGCTGGTCGTCGGATCCCACCCAAGGCTCAGAGGTTCCCCGGGGGACAACTGGTGGTGTCGGGGTTCGACACGTGCCGCACTCGGTGGGCCGCCGGTGAAATCGTCGGCGAAATTGCACCCACCCCACTCTCGGGCTGCCCGGTCGCGGCCGTCACGCCAGCGAGGGCGACAGGCGCCGCTTGGGCACCGCCGGACGCGGGTGGCAAGGCCACGACGTGGGCGCTGGCGGGCCCGCTGTGCTGGGCGGATGCTGGGCTGGTCAGGGCGAGCACGCTCGCCAGGCCACACCGCCCACCAGCGCGAAACCACGAGCCAGGTTCCTGATCACGGATCGATGCTCGACTCCGTGTGATGGCCGCGGGAACACGTGAGGCTCCTTCCACAAAGCGATCGCTGCGCCGAATGACTGGCAATCAAATGCGTCGATCGACGCCAGGCTAGCAGCGCAGAACGGCGCGCCGACGACAGCCAAGCAGATCACAGAACAATTTTCAGCAACCCGTGGCACGGATTCCACTGACGCGAACACGCCTCACCCTCGGCCCCGTCGCGCCATTCAGGCGGTGATCCACCCGAGAAATGCGAGGATCACTGATCGCCGAGCCGAATTCGCCTCATCTTCGCCGGCCGCTCGCCCCGAGCCAACCAGACCGGGTCCCGGCCAACGGCACCATCGCCGGGTCCTGCGCGAGGACGCAAGGTTCCGAGGGGCAAGCGGACCAGAACATCACGATAGTGACAGATGCTCAGGTTCGGCCGGAATTCGGCAACCGTTACCCGGCTCGATGGATGTGAGTTCGGCTCAGATTTGACTCTCCCGCCGCCTCCCGCCAGCGGTGCGGGCGACCCGCGCCAGCTTGTGACCCACCCCACTTCCCGACGCCTTCGGTGGCGGAACGCAGCGCGTCGGCCCGCCATTCCCGGCACGGGATTAGCCGACCCACCGAATGGCGAACGACCGATATTGTTGCGAATTTGCCGCGCCGTAGGTCAAACTCTTAGCCGGACCCTGCCCGACACAAGGAGCAATGGCGATGGCAAGGAAAGTAATCACGGTTCTGACCGACGACCTCGACGGCGGAAAGGCCGATCGGACCGTCGAGTTCGGCCTGGACGGCGTGACGTACACGATCGACGTCTCGGACGAGAACGCCGGCGTCCTGCGCAAGGCGCTGGACCCGTACATCAGCGCTGGCCGACGGATCGGGCGTGGACCGCTGGAGGCTGGACGCGCAGCGCGGCGGCCGGCGCGCCCGGCCACCTCCGGAATGGACCGCGAGCAGAACCGCGCCATCCGGGAATGGGCCACGAAGAACGGCTACGAGATTTCCGAGCGGGGCCGCATCCCGGTCTCCGTGGTGGAGGCCTACAAGAACCGCTGAGAACCGCCGAGCCCTCCTGGTTCACCGTCGGGCACACCGGGGTCACGCTGAGAAATCGGCGTGGCCCCGGTTGGCGTTTTCAACGTTGACAATTTTCACCCCGGCGGAGTGTGCCGGCCATCCGGCAACCACCCCGACCGTGAGCCGCGCCACCATGATCGCCCGGTGACCGACCCCCCGTCGTACCCCTAGGTTGTAATGACCGGCACGGCCGGAGCTCATTACACGAACGACGCACGGGGGATGGCGCATGGTGACGTGGTGGCGGCAGACCGGGGGCGGGTTGCCCCGTACGTTCTGGTATCTGTGGACCGCCACGCTGATCAACCGGCTGGGCAGCTTCGTCGCCATCTACCTCGGCGTCTACCTGGTCTCGGTGCGCCACTTCGACCCGTCGTACGCGGGCATGGTGATCGGGTTGCACGGTGCCGGCAGCGCGCTCGGCACGCTGGTCGGTGGCATCGTCGCCGACCGGTGGGGACGGCGGCCGGCGATGCTGTTCGGCAACGTCGCCGCCGCGGCCACCGCCGCCAGGATGGGACTGGCCGGGCACCCCGTCGCCATCGCGGCGCTCACCCTCACCCTCGGGCTCTTCCTCGGCGTGGCCCGGCCCGCCTTCACCGCCACCATCATCGACGTGGTCGGCGAACGCGACCGGCTGCGGGCACTGACCTTGAACTACTGGGCGATCAACATCGGCTTCTCGGTGGCCGCCATCGTGGCCGGCGTGCTGATCCGCGTCGACCCGCTGCTGCTCTTCGCGATCAACGCGGCCGTGCTGCTCGGCACCGCCACCCTGATCGCCCTGAAGGTGCCGGAGTCCCGGCCGGCCCCGGAGGCCGTCGGGCCCCGCGTACGGGCCGACCGAGGCGGGCTCGGCGCGGTGCTGCGCGACCGGGTCTTCCTCACCTTCACCGCGTTGACCGGGCTGATCTGGCTCTGCATCGAGGCGAACGCGATGCTGCCGGTGGCACTGCAGGCCGATGGGCTGCCCGCGTCGGCGTACGGGCCGGTCATCGCGGTGAACGGGCTGATGATCGTGGCGGGACAGTTGTTCGTGCCCCGGCTGATCGCCCGCTTCGACCGGAACCGCACGATCGCGGTGGCGGCGGTGGTGGTCGGCGTCGGGTTCACGGTCACCGCCATGGCCCACACCGTGCCGTTCTACGGGCTCAGCGTCCTGATCTGGACGCTCGGCGAGATGATGATGACGCCCGCCAACTCGGCGCTCAGCGCCGACCTCTCCCCGGCCGCGCAGCGCGGCCGCTACCAGGGCGTCTACTCACTGGGGTACGCCTTCGCCAGCTTCGCCGGCCCGACGCTCGGTGGCCTGGTCACCGGGTGGTTCGGGGTTACCGTGCTCTGGCTCGGGCTGAGCGGACTGGCCCTGCTGGTCGCGGTGGGCAACCTGCTCGCCGGTCCGGCCCGTACCCGCCGGATCGAGACGCTCCGGGCACCCGCGCCGCAACCGGCCCGGCCCGTGCCCGCGACCGCGCCCGTGTGACCCACGCCCGGCCCGCGACCGCGCCGGTGTGACCCATGCCCGGCCGGCACCGCCCGGTGTCAGCCGGGACACGACCCGGGCGGCGCGCGGGCGGTCAGTCGGCGCAGAGGTGGTCGAAGGCGAAGCCGCCGTCGAGCTCGTCCCGCCGTGCGGCCAGCATCCGGAGACGCCCACGCAACTCGTCCCGGTCGACCAGCGACGGCTCGACGGCGTCGAGGTCGCGCAGCCGCTCCCCCACCGCCACGGCGGCCAGGTCCTCGGCGAGTTGGCCCGGATCCACGCCGCAGGAGAACCGCTGCGCGAACAGGTCGACCCGTTCGACCAGGCACCGGCCGGGCCGCACCTCGACCCAACTCCACCCCTCGGCCGGGCCGCCCGCCCACCGCACGTGCATGCCGCGGACGATCGGATCGGCGAGCCGACGCTCGACGTACGCCTCGACGACGGCGGCCCGGGCCAGCGCCCCGAGATCGTTCACCGGCCCGCTGCGGCCGTCCGGCAGCCGGCCGACGATCTCCCGGAACTCGACGACGTACCCGCTCTCCGGCGCCGAGCCGGCGGCGTAGCTCCGCGCGTCGATGACGTACTCGACGAGACGGCGGGCATGGTCGGCGCCGCACAGCGTCGCCGACTCGACCCGCAGCACCGGCAGGCCGACGGCGTCGCAGACCACACTCGTGATCCGCTCGGCACGGCGGGCGGCGGAGCCGGCAGGCGGCGGCGCGACCTGCACGGCGAAGACCGGACGGCCGCTGTCGGCCGCGCAGACCACCTGGTCGAAGCTCTCCCGGAGGGCGCTGCTCCACTGGTGCCCGGTGATGCCCGGCGGCCGCCCCTGCACCAGCTCACCCAGCCGCCGCGACGCGTACCCGACGTGGCCAACCCGGGTGAGCAGCGGGGCGGGCCCGGCCGTGATCGGACGCAGCCAGGAAACCGCCACGCTGCCGGTACTCGTCATCTTCGCTAGATCCATCCATCGCTCGATCGACGCCCGAGTCTAGGCCGTCGATCGACCACGGACACCACCTCCCCGGCTTGCGAAAGCTCGGGCCGTCGGCGATGACTGCGCGGCACGGAAACGGGTACGCCACGCCGGTCCGGTCGGTCGTCGCTGGGCGGAGGTGGGCATGACGCGGCAGCAGTTCGGGTTCCTCGCTGGGTTTCTCCTGGTGGTGGTCTGGGCGCTCGGCGGCGCCGGCGCCGCCGCAGCAGCCGCCCTGGCCGGGCTCGTCGGCTGGCTCCTGGTCCGGGTCCTCGACGGTGACGTCAACGCGCCCGGGTTCGCCGACCGTGGCACGGACCGGCGAGGCTGAGCGAGGCCGCGACGATGACCAACGCCCTGCCCCGGCGCGGCGCGTCCGCGCCCGGTCTCGGTAGCGCCGACGGCGGGGGCTGCGGGCTGGGCCGCAGGCACGCCGGCGCCCCGGCGCGACCGTGGAGCGAGGAGCACACCGGCCGGCTGGTCGAGGAGGCGGCGGAAGGCCTGCCGGGCGCCACCGGCGCCGCCGCGACCGTCCGCGCGCACGGGGGCGTCGTCCGGATCGACCTGGACCTGGTCGTCGACCACGGCACCCACCTTCCGACGGTCGCCGAGGCGGTACGCGCCCGGGTCGCCGCCCGGGTCGAGACGGACGCCGGTCTCACCGTCGAGACGGTCACCGTCACGGTGGTGGACCTGCGCCTGCCCGACGCGGCGGGCCCGGAGCCGAGGGCCGACGCCAACGCTCCTGGAGGCGACATGAGCGCCGGCCCGACGGCCGGCGGTTGACGTGCGGACGGTCAACCGCATCGCCACCCTGCTGCTCGCCGTCGCCCTGCTCGCCGGCGGGACGCTCGTCGCGGTCGGGGCGCTGCTCGCCGCCGCCGGGCACCCCGGTTCGCCGGTCCGCCGGTGGTACGCCACGCTCACCACCACCCACTGGCAGGACGCCCCGGTCCGGGCGGTCGCCGCAGGCGTCACCCTGCTCGGTGTGGTCGCGCTCGTCGCGCAGCTGCGCCGGTGGCGCCCGGTCCGGCTACGCCTCGCCGAGAACGACGGCTGGCATTGGCACCGCCGTTCGGTCGAACGGCGGCTGGCTCGGGCGGCCCGCACCGTGCCGAGCGTCCGACGGGCCCGGGTGCGCGTCCGCCCGCACGGGGACATGTGGCGGCCCCGGGTGACCGCCACCGGCGACCCGGAGGCCCGCGCCGACGTGGAGTTCGCGCTGCGCCGGGAACTCGACCGACTGGCCGCCCCGTGCCGTGGCCCGATCGAGGTCCGGCTCCTCCCCACCCGGCGAACGACGTGAGCAACGCCGCCCACCGGCTGCTCTGGACGGTGCTCGCCCTGCTGCTCGTCGCGGCGGGCGGGGTCGCGTCCGCGGTCGGGCTGGGCTGGCTGCCCGGCGGGGGCGCCCCGCTGCTCGGGGCCGGGCCGGTCACCTGGTGGCAGGCCGGTACGCCGTGGAGCGCCCTCGCGGTGGCGGTCGGCGGGGTGCTGCTGGCCCTGCTCGGGCAACGCCTGCTCGCCGCCGGGCTGCGGGCGCCGGGCCGGCTGGCCGGCACCCTGACCCATCCGGGGAACGGTGGTGGGCGTACCCGGGTGGCGTGTGAGGTGTTGACCGGCGCGCTGGAGCGCGATCTGCTCCGGGCGCAGGGCGTGCACCGGGCCCGGGTGCTGCTCACCGGCCCGGTCGGCCAGCCGGACGTCTGGGTCGAGGTGCGGCTGGCTGCCTCCGCCGACCTCGGCACGACCCGCGCCCACGTCGACGCCGCGGTCCGGCGGTTCGCGGCGACCCTCGGCTGCCGCCCGGCCCATCTGGACGTGACGGCGGTGGTGGACGCGGCACCGCACTGACCGGCCCGCCCGACGGTGGACGCCCTCGGTACGCGAGGATGCTCCGCAGCGAGGAAGGGAGCCGTCGTGCGGGTGGTGTCACTGGTGCCGTCGTTGACCGAGGCGGTGGCGCTGACCCGGCCCGAGGTGCTGGTCGGCGCGACCGATTGGTGCACCCATCCGGCCGGGCTGGACGTCGACCGGGTCGGCGGCAGCAAATACCCGGACCTGGACCGGGTGCTCGCTCTCCGGCCCGACCTGGTCCTGCTCAACGAGGAGGAGAACCGGCTCGCCGACGCCGACGCCCTGCGGGCGGCCGGCGTACCGGTCTGGGTCACGTTTCCCCGTACGGTGCCCGAGGCGCTGGCCCAGCTCGGCGAGCTGCTGACGGCGATCGGGGTGCCGGCTGAGCCGGACTGGCTGCGGGACGCCCGCCTCGCCTGGGCCGCGCCGCCCGGCCCGGCGGCACCGCGCGACGCGGTCGTGCCGGTGTGGCGGCGGCCGTGGATCGTGCTCGGCCGGGACACCTTCGCCGGTGACGTGCTGCGCCGGCTCGGCGTCGCCAACCAGTGGGCCGACCACGCGGAGCGTTACCCCCGCCCGAGCCTGGACGAGTTGCGCGCCCGGGCGCCCGAGCTGGTGGTACTGCCGGACGAGCCGTACCGGTTCACCGCGCAGGACGGGCCGGAGGCGTTCCCGGGCATACCGGCCGCGCTCGTCTCGGGCCGCCACCTGACCTGGTACGGCCCGTCGCTCGCCGAGGCGCCCGCGCTGCTCGCCGCCCAGCTCGCCGACACCGTCTGACCACCGGACCGGGCGGACAATCCCGCTCGCCGCAGCGGCCGGCCGGCCCGGTCGGGGCCGGCCGGCCGACGGTCAGGCGACCGGCGTGGCATGCACCGGATCCAGCTCCCTCAGCGTGCCGTCGTCCACGTCGTACGCGATGGCGTTGTGAACCTGCACGACACCGCTGACCTGGGCGGCGAGCCGGCCGGCGAGTTCGACGGCGCCACGCCGGTCCAACCGGCCGTCCAGAGTGACCGCACCGTCACGGACCTGGACGGTGACCAGGCCGTCCCGCACCGCGAGCACCCGACGCAGCACCTCCTGGACCACGTCCTCGCGGATCTCCGCGTCGGTGCGCAGGTGCACCCGCAGCAGGTCGCCACGGGTCACGATACCGACCAACCGGCCGAGGTCGTCCAGCACCGGCAGCCGCTTGACTGCCTCGCGGTCCATCAGCCGGGCCGCCGCCGGCAGCGACGCCTGCGGGTACGTGGTCACCGCCGGCGCGGTCATCAGGTCCCGGGCGAGCAGCGCGCCCGCCTTCTCCCGGGCGGTACGCCGGCGCCGCCCCTCGAAGACCCGCCGCTCGTCGGGTTGCCCGGCCCGCTCCACCTTGTGCAGCAGGTCCGCCTCGGAGACCAGGCCCAGCACCCGGCGGTGGCCGTCCACCACCGGCACGGCGCTGACGGCCCGCCGGATCAGCACATCGACGATCTGACGGTACGGTCTCTCCTCCCCCACCGTCGCGACGTCCCTGGTCATCACGTCGCCCACCTGCCATGTACGCATCACGACCTCCTGGTCCGGTGTTTCGATCACGACGGTAGGGCGGGGGCGTCCACCCTCGTCAGAGGCGATCGGCAGGCCGGGTAAGGCCGTCCGGGCCGGGCCCGGACGGGTCCAAGGTCCCGGTCAGGAGCGGCCCGGTCGACCCTGGCCGCACGACAGCGGCGGAGGTGGAGTGAAGATGCCACCGGGAAGCGCGGTGCGAGGCATGGGAAGGGACGTGGAGACCATGACCGCGACTGTCGAGCGGATCACCGCCAACACCGTCGCTCCGGCGGTGCAGACCACCCGCCAGGTCGAGACCATCCGGCAGAAGGCCACCCGGTACGTCTTCGCCGGGCTGCGGATCGCCCTCGGCTGGATCTTCCTCTGGGCCTTCCTGGACAAGATGTTCGGCCTGGGGCACGAGACCACGGCGAAGAACGCCTGGCTCAACGGCGGCAGCCCCACCAAGGGCTTCCTGACCTTCGGTGCCAAGGGCCCGTTCGAGGGCCTCTACCACGGGATCGCCGGGGCGGCCTGGGCGGACTGGCTGTTCATGATCGGACTGGCGGCCATCGGCGTCGCCCTGGTCGTGGGGATCGGGATGCGGGTCGCCGCGGTCGCCGGCGGGCTCCTGCTGGTCATGATGTGGACGGTCGTGCTGCCTCCCGCGAACAACCCGTTCATGGACGACCACCTGGTCTACGCGGGTCTGCTCGCCGGCTTGGCCCTCGTCGGCGCCGGCAACACCCTCGGACTCGGCCGGGCCTGGGCGAAGCTCCCCATCGTCCAGCGGCTCCCCTGGCTCAGGTGAGGCAGTACCCACCGGGCGGGCGTCACCGAAGGTGGCGCCCGCCATCTCGTCCGTCCACCGGTCCCCGCCGCCGTCGCGGCGGGGACCGACGCGTATCGGCCGGTCACGATCCGGCAGGATCGACGGAGATTGCACCCGAAAGCACCGAGGAGACACGGCATGGAGAAGCCCGAGGTTGGCCCGATCGAGGGGGCGCCGCCCGCCGATCTTGTCATCGAGGACATCACGGTCGGCGAGGGCCCGGAGGCCCGCCCCGGCCAGCTCGCCAACGTGCACTACGTCGGCGTGTCCCACTCGACCGGCCGCGAGTTCGACGCCTCGTGGAACCGGGGCGAGGCGTTCGAGTTCCCGCTCGGCGGCGGGCAGGTCATCGCCGGCTGGGACCAGGGCGTGGTCGGGATGAAGGTCGGCGGCCGGCGCAAGCTGACCATCCCGCCGCACCTGGGCTACGGCGCCCGGGGCGCCGGAGGGGTCATCAAGCCGAACGAGACGCTGATCTTCGTGGTGGACCTGCTCGGCGTCCGCTGACACCGCGGACCGACCCGCGCCGGGGCCGTCGGCACCCGTGCCGGCGGCCCCGGCGCCGTCCCGGGTGGTCGGCGGCCCCTGGCGCCGTCCTGGATAGTTGGTGGCCTGGCGCCGCCTGCCGGGATGGCCGGCGGTCAGGCCGGGACCAGCTCCGCCGCCGGGGCCGACTCCACGATCGCCATCACCCGGTGCAGCCCGGTGGCGCGCAGCACCCGACGGACCACCGGGTCGGGGTCGACCAGCAGCAGCTCGCCGCCGCGGGCCCGGGCCCGCAGGTGCGCGGCGACCAGCGCGCGCACCCCGGCCGCCGACAGGACCCGAACCTCGGACAGATCCAACCGCAGCACGGGCCGCGCGGGCGCGGCCCAGAGCGCCGCCCGGAACGCCCCGACCGTGGCGATGTCGATCTCGCCGACCGCCCGGACGTCGACCACGTCGTCGGCCACGCTGATCTCCACGTGGAACCGCTCGCTGTGCTGCCCCATGCCCGTCAACCTATCCGCCGGGCCCGACATTTTCGCCTGGCCGGGCCCGGAATCCGGGTTCGTCCCGGGTCGGACCCCGAGACGCTCAGGGTGTCCCCCGGACCACGTGCGACGGACGGCCCGCCACCTCGGCGGGCCGTCCGTCGGTCGTTCTCCCCAGGTCCTCAGCCGCCGGTCACCGACGGGGCGGGTGCGGGCGCCGACCCGCCGGCCACCGCACCCGGGTGCGGTGTCGCGCTCTGCGTGGGCTTGAGCCCGGCCGGCACCGGCAGCGCGCTGCCCTTGGCGAAGTCGTCCCAGCTGACGTTCCAGGCCGTGAAGCCGTTACCCTGGTCCAACTTCACCTCGGTGCCCCTGACCGTCACCAGGTCGCCGACCTGGGTGACGCTCATCAGCCAGTGCGCGTCAGTGGACGAGACGTTGGTGCAGCCGTGTGAGGTGTTGGTGCTGCCCTGGTCCCCCTCCGACCACGGCGCGGCGTGGATGAACTCGCCGCCCCAGGTGAGGCGCTGCGCGTCGTCGACGTCGACCACGTAGCCGCCGTTCGGGTCACCCCGGGTGTCGAACGTGGTCCGGTCGAACTTCTCCATGATCACCATGTTGCCGCTGGAAGTCGGTGTGCTCTCCTTACCGAGGCTCACCGGAACCTTCCGGAGCAGCTTGCCGTCCTCATAGACCGACATCTGTTTGGTGGCGTTGTCGATGTCGAGCGAGGCCTGCCGGCCGATCTTCGATGCCACCGTGTGGTCCGCGTCACCGATGGCGTCCTTGCCGATCGGTAGCCCCTGCAGGGCGCTCCGCACGTTGATCTTGGTGCCCGACTTCCAGAAATCGGGGGCCCGGTACTCGATCTGGGTGCCATCCGCGATCCACGACCACGTGCCCGGCTGCGGCGGGTCCGTCTTCACGAACAATCGTCGCTGCACGTCCGCCCTGGCCTCTTTCGGAATCGCCGGATCGAACTTGACGACCAACGGCATCGCCGTCCCGTACGTCTCGTTGTCGGTCAAATAGAGCGTGCTGGTGATCTGCGACCTGTCCGACGCGCCCGCCGTGGTGAAGGTCGTCTTCTGCGTGGCGGACTTCCCGGAATCGCCCTTCGCGGTCACCTCCGCGGTGTACGTCCGTGAATTCTGCAACGGCTTGGTCGGCACCCAGCTGGAGCCGTCCTCCCGTGGCTCCGCCGGCACCTGCGCGCCCTTGTCGTCGGTGAGCCGGACCGCGGTAATCTTCCCGCCGCTGACGGTGGCGCCCACCTCGGCGCTGATCGGCACGTCCTTCGCGTGGTCCGACGGTGTGACGGTCAGCGACGGGGGCTTCTTCTCCTTGCCCGGCCTCATCGCCTTCGGTGCGGCGGTGCAGCCGGCGACAACCAACGGTGTGGTAGCCATGGTTACCGCCAATAGCGTGAATCGTCGCCTCACGTCCATATCCGGTCCCCCATTTCCACTCCCCTCGGCCACATTCTGTACGGCGTTTCCCAGGCCCCGGCGCTCTTCCCCGAGAAACGCCCGTGAAACCACGGGCACCTGGTCACCGAGGTGCCGGACAGGTCGCCGCGAGAAGGCGACGTCCCGGATCGGTTGCCGGAGGCGGTTGGGTTACCGGCGGGCCGAAAGGGTCGGTCGTCCAACGCGACGGGGCCGGTCACCCAGCAGAGGGTGACCGGCCCCGGGGGGCGGATTTCAGACGTTCGCCACCAGCAGCGCGGGCTGCTCGACACAGTCCGCGACGTGGCGCAGGAAGCCACCCGCCACACCGCCGTCACAGACCCGGTGGTCGAAGGTGAGGCTGAGCTGAGTCACCTTGCGAACCGCGAGCTGACCGTCGACCACCCAGGGCTTGTCGACGATCCGGCCCACCCCGAGCAACGCCGCCTCGGGGTGGTTGATGATCGGGGTCGAGCCGTCCACCCCGAACACCCCGTAGTTGTTCAGGGTGAAGGTGCCGCCGGTCAGCCGCGCCGGAGGCAGGGTGCCCGATCGGGCCGCGGCGGTGGTCTCCGCCAGCGCCGCGGCAAGCTCGCGGGTGGTCAGCCGCTGCGCGTCCCGCAGCACCGGGACCACCAGGCCACGGTCGGTCTGCGCGGCGATGCCCAGGTGCACCCCGGCAGACTGGATGATCCGCTGCCCCGCCGTGTCGACCTGGGCGTTGAGCTGCGGATACCGACGCAGCCCGCTGAGACAGATCCGGGCCAGCAGGGCGAGGATGCTGACCGGGGCGTCCGGGCTGGCCGCGTTGATCGCCGCCCGGGTCTCCAGCAGCCCGGTGGCGTCCACGTCCACCCAGATGGTCACCTCGGGGATCTCCCGCCGGCTGCGGGACAGCTTGTCGGCGATCGCCCGGCGGATGCCGGTGAGCGGGATGACCGTGTCCCCGTCGCCGCCGGCCGCGAGCCCGACATGCGCCTCGGGGGCGTCCGGCACGGCAGCGCGGCCCGCCGCCGGCGCGGCCTCCACGTCGGCGCGGCGGATCACCCCGCCGGGCCCGGTGCCGCGCAGCGACGCCAGGTCCACACCGCGTTCCCTGGCCAGCCGACGCACGATCGGCGAGATGACCAGGACGGGCCCGGCCGTACCCGCGCGCCCGCCGGTTCCGGTCGGGGCGTCGGCCGCCGGGGTGCCTCCGCCGGCCGACGCCCCGCCGTTCCGGCCGGGACCGGCGGACGGCGCCGCCGGGGCACCGCTCTCCGCCGGGCCGGCCGGGGTCTCGGCGGTGGATTCCGGCGCGACGGCCAGCCGGGGCCGGCGCCGCCGACGGCCGGAGCCACCGTGGCCGGTGCCGTAGCCGATCAGCACGTTGCCGGAGCCGGCCCGCTCCTCCTCGCGGTAGGTGGCGTGCCCGGCGGGCTCCGCGCCGTCGCCGGTGTCGAGGGAGGCGATGGTGATCAGCGGCTGGCCGACCGGGCGCACCTCACCCGCCGCGCCGTGCAGCGCGACGACCCGACCCGCGTACGGGCAGGGCACGTCGACCACGGCCTTGGCGGTCTCCACCTCGACCACGCTCTGGTCCACGGTGACCACGTCGCCGACGGCGACCCGCCACTCGACGATCTCCGCCTCGCTCAGCCCCTCCCCAAGGTCGGGCAGGAGAAAATCTTTCGTGCTCATGCCTTCACCCACCGGTTGTCCGGCTGGTCGTCCCACTGCAGCCGGGCCACGGTGTCCAGGACCCGGTCGACCGAGGGCAGGTGGGTGTGCTCCAGCATCGGCGCCGGGTACGGGATGTCCAGGCCGGACACCCGCAGCACCGGGGCGTGCAGCGCGTGGAAGCAGCGCTCCTGCACCCGGGCGGCGATCTCCGCACCGACCCCGGCGAAGCCCTGCGCTTCCTGGAGCACCACGCAGCGGCCGGTCTTGCGGACCGACGCGGTGACCGTGGCGTCGTCGAACGGCACGATGCTGCGCACGTCGACGACCTCCAGGTCCCAGCCCTCCTCGCGGGCGGCCTCGGCTGCCTCCAGCGCGACCGGCACCGCCGGCCCGTACGCGACGAGGGTGGCGTCGGTGCCGGCCCGGCGCACGACGGCCTGGCCGAACGGCGCGGTGCGGGCCGGCAGTTCCGCCTCGCCGCTGGAGAAGTAGAGCTTCTTCGGCTCCAGGAACACGACCGGGTCCGGGTCGTCGATCGCCTCGCGCAGCAGGGAGTACGCGTCCTCGACGGTGGCCGGGGTGACCACCTTCAGGCCCGGGGTGTGGGCGTAGTAGGCCTCGGACGAGTCACAGTGGTGCTCGACGCCGCCGATGCCGCCGGCATAGGGAACCCGGATGACGATCGGCACGCTGAGCGCGCCGCGGGTGCGGTTGCGCAGCTTCGCCACGTGCGAGGCGATCTGCTCGAACGCCGGGTACGCGAACGCGTCGAACTGCATCTCGACCACCGGCCGCAGCCCGGACATGGCCAGGCCGACGGCGAAGCCGACGATGCCGGCCTCGGCGAGCGGGGTGTCGAAGCAACGCTTGTCGCCGAAGCGGGCCTGGAGCCCGTCGGTGATCCGGAAGACGCCGCCGAGCTGCCCGACGTCCTCACCGAAGACGAGCACCCGCTCGTCGTCCAGCATCGCGTCGGCGAGCGCGGCGTTGAGCGCCTTCGCCATGGTCACGGTGGCCATCAGGCGTTCCCCTCCTCGTCGCGGGCGGCGGCCAGTTCGGCACGGACCTGCTCGCGCTGCTCGACCAACTGCGGGGTCGGCTCCGCGTAGACGTGGTCGAAGAGGCTGAGCGGGTCGACCGTCGGCTGGGTGTTCATCCGGTCGCGCAGCGCGGCAGCGTACGCCTCGGCCTCATCGGCGATCGCCGCGACCGCGGCGTCGTCCAGCACGCCCCGGGCCCGCAGGTACGCCTCCAACCGGGCGACCGGGTCGCGGTCCCGCCACGCGTCGACCTCGTCGGCGTCCCGGTAGCGGGTCTGGTCGTCGGCGTTGGTGTGCGGCTCCATGCGGTAGGTGTGCGCCTCGACCAGGAACGGCCCCTTGCCGGCGCGGGCATGCTCCACCGCGCGGGTGAGCACCGCGAGGACCGCCACCGGGTCGTTGCCGTCGACCTGCTCGCTGGGTACGCCGTACCCGACACCCTTGTAGGCCAGGCTCGGCGCGGCGGTCTGCCGGGACAGCGGGACGCTGATCGCGTACTTGTTGTTCTGCACGAAGTAGACGACCGGGGCTTTGAACACGGCGGCGAAGTTGACCCCCTCGTGGAAGTCGCCCTCGCTGGTGGCGCCGTCGCCGATGAACGCCAGTGCCACGGTGTCCCGCCCCTGGTACGACTCGCCGTAGGCCAGGCCGGCGGCATGCACGCACTGGGTGGCGAGCGGGGTGCACTGCGGCGCGGTGCGCCGGGCCGCCGCGTCGTACCCGCAGTGCCAGTCGCCGCGCAGCAGGGTGAGCACCTCGACCGGGTCGATGCCCCGGGCGGTCAGCGCCATCGACTCGCGGTAGGTCGGAAAGACCCAGTCGGTGTCGCGCACCGCGAGGACCGCGCCGACCTGGCACGCCTCCTGGCCGCGAGAGGACGGGTAGACGGCGAGCCGGCCCTGCTTGGTCAGCGCGGTGGCCTGGACGTCGAAGCGGCGGCCGACGACCATTCGCCGGTACATCTCGCGCAGCGCCTCGACCGGCGGCTCGGGGTAGTCGTCCCGGGCCGGCAGCGGGGTGCCGTCCGGGTTCAACAGCCGAACGGGCTCGGCGTGCGGCAGCAGGCCGGCCGACGGGTCGGGAATGGCCGGGGTGGCCTTCCGGCGGGCGCGGGGGGATGCCCTGCGGGCCGCCTGGGGTGTGGTCGTCACGGCGGGGACCTCCTGGACGTGTGGTGGGACTATGCTCACGCCCTCGGATGATTGACTCAAGTTGCCCGTGGAACGCGGGACGAATGGCAGAACACGAGGTGATCCATGAGCCAGGCGACCAACCCGGCACCGGGCGCGACAGGCGGAACGGGACGTTCGGCCGGGCCGCTCGACGAGGTGGACCGGCGGATCCTGCGCGAGCTGGTCGGCGACGGCCGGCTTTCCATTCGTACGCTGGCCGAACGGGTGCACGTCTCGCGCACCAACGCATACGCCCGGGTGGAGCGCCTGATCCAGGACGGGGTGATCACCGGATTCCGGGCCCAGGTGGCGCCGGAGCTGGCGGGGCTGGGCACGTCGGCGTACATCGCGCTGACCATCGAGCAGAACACCTGGCGGGAGGTCTCCGAGGAGCTGGCCCGGGTGCGCTACGTCGAGCACGTGGCGCTGCTCAGCGGCGAGCACGACGTGCTGGCCCTGGTCCGGGCGCCGGACAACGCCACCCTGCGGAATGTGGTGCTGGAGCGGGTGCAGAGCATCGCCGGGGTGCTGTCGACGCGTTCGTGGCTGGTCTTCGAGGAGTTCGACGGGGCGCAGAACTCCTGGTAGTAGGGCTCAGCGTTCCGGCGGGGCCGCCAGCCCTTCCCGGTCGGCCAGTTCCAGCAGCGGCTCCAGCGAGAAGCGCCGGTCGTCCAGGCCCGCGTGCGGGTCGCCCCGCTCGGCGAACCGGGCCGGCAGGCTAAGCACGTCGAAGTCCTCCGGCCGCGCGTCGTCCAGCTCCGACCAGTCCAGCGGCGCGGAGACCAGGGCACGTGGGGTGGGCCGGATCGAGTACGCCGACGTCATGGTGTGGTCGCGGGCCATCTGGTTGAAGTCGACGAAGACCGGGCGGTCCCGCTGCTCCCGCCACCAGGTGGTGGTGACCAGCTCGGGCAGCCGGCGCTGCAGCTGGCGGCCCAGCGCCAGCACCGCCCGCCGGCACTCGCCGAAGCCCCACCGCGGCTCGATCGACAGGTAGACATGGATACCCCGACCGCCGGTGGTCTTCGGATAGCCGACCAGGCCCAACTCGTCGAGGAACGCGCGCACCTCGTGGGCGACCGGGACCACCTGGGCGAAGTCCACCCCCGGCATCGGATCCAGGTCGATGCGGAGCTGGTCGGGGCGCTCCACGTCGCCGGCCGAGACCGGCCAGGGGTGGAAGCGCAGGGTGCCCAGGTTGACCGCCCAGATGACCACGGCCAACTCGCTCGGGGCCACCTCGTCGGCGGTCCGACCGCTGGGGAAGGTGAGGTGCGCGGTGCGTACCCAGTCGGGCGCGCCGGCGGGCAGGCGCTTCTGGTAGAAGGCGTCGCCACGGTTGTCCTGCCGGGTGGCGACCTTCGCGCCCTCGAACACCCCGCGCGGCCACCGTTCCAGCATGGTCGGCCGGTCGCGCAGGGCGCGCAGGATGCCGTCGCCGACGGCGAGGAAATAGCGGACCACGTCCAGCTTGGTCAGCCCGCGCTCCGGGAAGTACGGCTTGTCGGGGCTGGAGACGCGGACCACCCGCTGTCCCACCCGGATCTCCTCGGCCGCCGCGGTCGCCATGTTGCACAGGGTAGCGGGCAACGAGCCGTGTGGCGGGCGGTCAGGAGAGCAGCATGATGCCCGCGACGACCAGCGGCAGCCCGACGAACAGGAAGATCCCGACACCGGTGAGGACGCGGCCACCGCCGCCGGTCTCCCGCTCGGGCGCGAGCCCGAAGGTGGCCCGGGCGCCCAGCATGCCGACCCGGCTGAGGGTGAGGTCGCCGGTGACCCCGAGCAACCCCCCGACGATGACCAGGGCGATGCCCAACCGGGTGACGAACTCGCCGCCGGACACCGCGACCCAGACGCCGGCGGCGACCGCGACCACCACCAGCGCGATCACGAACAGCACCAGTGCTTCGCGCAGACCCCTGAGGACCGTCATTGATGGCTCCATCCCGTCGTGTCGGACGAGACATTCTGCGCCATCGACGTGTCCGGCCGCTGCCCGCGCCTGCGGGTCGCGGAGTCCGCACGCGTCGGCCGGGGTGGTCAAGCCCACCCCGGCCGGGACGTACCGGTCAGCCCTTCTCTCGCTGAAGCCGGTCGACGAGCAACTTCTTGCCCTGGTCGCCGGCCTTGCGGTTGTTGTCCTGGATCTTCCGGAACCAGGTCGCCAGCTCGCTGTCGCCCCGCTCCTCGGCATCGGCGATGTACGTCTCCAACTGCCAGAGGTGCTGGAGTGACATCTGCACCGCGTGGATCAGGTCGTAGTTCTTGTCCTTTACCGGGCTCATCGACTCTCGGACCATGGTCGCCACGGCGCACCTCCCCGTGCTGTCGGCTTCCGGTGGAGCAGCGCGATTACCCGCTGGCACCCCGCCGACACGCCCGGTCCCGACCTCGGGGGCTTTGCCACCTTCTGACAGTTGTTGTTCATCCGTTCGGCTGTGTGTAACACAACATCACAACCCTACGCTGAACCACTGGAAAGTGAGCATCCCGCTCGTTTTCCGCCGGTCCGCTTCCCGCCAGGTAGTAGGGCCGGCTGGATCAGCCCCCTGGGAGTCTGTGTGAAGAACCTGCGTCGCAAGACCCTCGCCGCCGCGTCCGTCGTGACGCTCGGCGTCGGCCTCGCCGCCATCGGCGGGTTGGCGCCCGCCTCGGCAGCCGGACCGGAAAACACGTTCCTGGTCCTCGCCCCGCAGAACGGCAAGACCGACAAGGCCGCCGCCCGCGTGGCGGCCGCCAACGGCACCGTGGTGGCCAGCTACGACCAGATCGGCGTGCTCGTCGTCCGCTCGACCAACCCGAACTTCGCCACCGCGGTGGCGGGGGCGGGCGTCGAGGCGGCCGCCACCACCGCCGGCCTGGGCACCGCCCTCGACGAGGGCGAGACCGTCGAGGTGTCCGCGGAGGAGCTCGCCAACGCCACCGGCGACCCGACCAAGGAGCCCATGTACGGCCAGCAGTGGGACATGGACATGATCCACGTCCCGCAGGCCCACAAGGTCACCATGGGCAGCCCGAACGTGGTCGTCGGCGTGCTGGACAGCGGCATCTCCAGCACCCACCCCGACCTGGCCACCCAGATCGCCAAGGACAAGAGCGTGTCCTGCATCGGCGGCGTCACCAACACCGCCGAGGCGGCCTGGAACCCGACCACCAGCGACCACGGCACCCACGTGGCCGGCACCATCGCCGCCGCCGTCAACGGCGTCGGCGTGACCGGCATCGCGCCGGGTGTCAAGGTCGCCGCCGTCAAGGTGGTCAACAACGACGGCTACATCTACCCGGAGGCCGCGGTCTGCGGGTTCATGTGGGCCGCCGACCACGGGTTCCAGCTCACCAACAACAGCTACTACATCGACCCGTGGGAGCTGAACTGCCGCAACGACGCCCGCCAGCGTCCGGTGTGGCAGGCCGTGCAGCGAGCGATCCGCTACTCGCAGAACAAGGGCGTGCTCAACATCGCGTCCGCGGGTAACTCGAACTACGACCTCGCTCACAAGATCACCGACACCGGCAGCCCGAACAACGGGACGCCGGAGAACCGCGAGAACCTCACCAGCGCCTGCCTGGACCTCCCGGCCCAGGCCCCGGGCGTGGTGACCGTCTCGGCGGTCGGCCCGACCGGGGAGAAGAGCTACTACTCCTCGTACGGCCAGGGTGAGATCAACGTGACGGCGCCGGGTGGCGACAGCCGGGTCCGTACCCAGGGCCGTAGCTCCACCTCCACCGACGCGATTCTGTCGACCACCTTCAACACGGCGACGAAGACCAACGGTTGGGGTTACAAGCAGGGCACGTCGATGTCCGGCCCGCACGCCACCGGTGTCGCGGCGCTGGCGCTGTCGGCTCACCCGGGGATGACCCCGGGCGCGCTGTCCTCGTTCCTGGAGCGCACGGCGGTGGGCATGTCCTGCCCGAAGGGTGTCTACAACCCGGTGCCGCTGTGGCCGAACAACCCGAACGGCTACGACGCGACCTGCTCGGGCGGGAACCGTAACGGGTTCTACGGGTTCGGCATGGTCGACGCGTACAACGTCGTGAAGTAACAGTCGCACCACCAGTGACGGGGCCCGGCGAGCAGTCGCCGGGCCCCGTCCGTCTCCGCAGCCCACCCGGTAGGATCGGCGCGGGCCGTGACTGGCGCGTGGGGATGGAGCACCATCGGGAAGCGGTCCCGTCGCAAGGACGCACGCCGAGCGCCTGGGCCTTCCGCACGTCACCAGGAGGTTCCATGTCGCTGAACGCCGAATCCACCGCCTTCCGCAGCGCGTTGGAGGTGATCCGCGCCGTCGAGCCGCGGGTGGCCGACGCCATCGGGGCGGAGCTGGCCGACCAGCGCGAGTCGCTCAAGCTGATCGCCAGCGAGAACTACGCCTCCCCCGCCACGCTGCTGGCCATGGGCAACTGGTTCAGCGACAAGTACGCCGAGGGCACCATCGGCCGCCGCTTCTACGCCGGCTGCCAGAACGTCGACACCGTGGAGGCGCTCGCCGCCGAGCACGCCCGGGAGCTGTTCGGCGCGGCCCACGCGTACGTGCAGCCGCACTCCGGCATCGACGCCAACCTGGTCGCCTTCTGGGCGATCCTGGCCGATCGGGTGGAATCCCCCGCGCTGAAGAAGGCCCAGGTGCGCCAGGTCAACGAGCTGACCGAGGCGGACTGGTTCGCGCTGCGCCGGGAGCTGGGCAACCAGCGGATGCTGGGCATGTCGCTGGACGCCGGCGGCCACCTGACCCACGGTTTCCGCCCGAACATCTCCGGCAAGATGTTCGACCAGCGCAGCTACGGCACCGACCCGGTCACCGGCCTGGTCGACTACGACAAGGTCGCCGAGGCGGCCCGCGAGTTCAAGCCGCTGATCCTGGTCGCCGGCTACTCGGCGTACCCCCGTAAGGTCAACTTCCGGATCATGCGGGAGATCGCCGACGAGGTCGGGGCGACCTTCATGGTCGACATGGCCCACTTCGCCGGCCTGGTCGCCGGCAAGGTGTTCACCGGCGACTTCGACCCGGTGCCGCACGCGCACATCGTCACCACCACCACCCACAAGTCGCTTCGCGGCCCGCGCGGTGGCATGGTGCTCTGCGGCCCGGAGCTGGCCGACCAGGTCGACCGGGGCTGCCCGATGGTGCTCGGCGGCCCGCTGCCGCACGTGATGGCCGCCAAGGCGGTCGCCCTCGCCGAGGCCCGCCGCCCCGAGTTCGCCGACTACGCGTCGCGCATCGTCGACAACGCCCAGGCGCTCGCCGACGGGCTGCTGCGCCGGGGGGCGAAGCTGGTCACCGGCGGCACCGACAACCACCTGGTGCTGATCGACGTCTCCGGGTACGGGCTCACCGGCCGGCAGGCCGAGCAGGCGCTCCTCGACTCGGGCATCGTCACCAACCGCAACAGTGTCCCGCAGGACCCGAACGGCGCCTGGTACACCTCCGGCATCCGGGTCGGCACCCCGGCGCTGACCAGCCGGGGCCTCGGCACCGCCGAGATGGACGCCACCGCCGAGCTGATCCACACCGTGCTCACCCAGACCACCCAGGGGTCGAACCCGGACGGCACCCCGTCGAAGGCCAAGTACGTGCTCGACCCGGCCCTGGCCGACAAGGTGAGCAAGCAGGCCAGCGAGCTGCTGACCGGCTTCCCCCTCTACCCCGCCGTCGATCTGGGCTGACCGGCCCGCGGTCCCCGATGCCCCGCCCGGCCCGCCGAGCGGGGCATCGCGGTCCACCGTGACTCCTCCGCCACCGCCACCGCTCGTCAACGGCGGTGAGGCAAAGACCCTACCGGCGCTCCAGCGGGCGCTTGAGGTAGTAGCGGTGCACCTCGGTGCTGCCCTGGACGTTGTTCACGTCCTCGGCGGCGTTGACCAGCTCCCAGCCCTCCCGGCCGACCCGGTTGAGGTGTGCGACGGCGGTGTCGCCGTACGGGGTCACGTCGACGCGCGACCCGTCCGGGCCGTACCAGACGAACGAGACGGTGAACTGTCGGCCCTGCCCCTGATACCGACGGACCAGCAACGCGTACTCCCAGTAGACCATCCGTCCATTATCTACAAAAAGATCAGTTGGCGCGACGGCGAGGCCGCGGTGTCATGCCGGCGCAGAGAACGCGGCCAGTTCGGCGGTGACCAACGCGGCGAGCCGGTCCAGGCCCAGGTCGATCTTCTCCGGGGTGACCGCGCTGACCGACAATCGCAGCGCGTTCACCGGCGTGCTGGCGTCGTAGAAGTGGGCCATCGGCGTCCACAGCACGCCATACTCGCGAGCCGAGCGGTGCAGCAGCGCGTCGTCCACGTTGAACGGCACGGTCACCACCACGAAGAAGCCACCGGCGGGCACGTTCCACCGCACCGGACCGCCGGCCGGGAAGCGCCGGGCCAGCCCATCGACCATGTGCCGCAGGTTGCGGGCGTACGCGGCCCGTTCCCGGACGTTCGCCGCGACCAGCGAGCAGTCGTGGGCCAGCAGCGCCCCGCCGATCACCGCCTGGGCGATCGGTGAGGTGTTCACGGTGACCATGCTCTTGATCTTGGCAAGCTGGTCGGCGAGCGGGCCGACGGTCCCGTCGGAGCCGGCCACCCGCTGGTCGGCGACAACGTAGCCGACCCGGGCCCCGGGCAGCACGGTCTTGGCGAACGAGCCGAGGTAGACCACCCGGCGGCGGGTGTCCAGCGCCTTGAGCGTGGGCGGGCGCTCGGTGTCCGTGGCCGGGAAGAGGCCGTACGGGTTGTCCTCGATCAGCAGCAGGTCCTCGTCGGCGGCGAGGTCGAGCAGCCGCCGCCGCTGGGCCAGGTCCATGCTGACCCCGGACGGGTTGGCGAAGTCCGGCATCACGTAGCAGGCGCGCGGGCGCAGCCCCTCGGCCCGGGCCCGGCGCAGCTGTTCGCGCAGGTCGGTCAGGTCGATCCCGGCCGGCCCACCGGCCACCGGGCGCACCGGCAGGTCGACCAGGCGGGCCGCGCCGGTCAGCCCGACGTACGTGGGGGCGACGGCGAGCAGCACGTCCCGAGGCCCGGCCCGCAGCGCCCGCAACACCAGGAACATCGCCTCCTGGCAGCCGACGGTCACCACGATCGCCTCCGGGTCGACGGTGAGCTGCTCGTCGACGGCGAGGTTGCGGGCGATCAGGTGGTGCACGATGCCCTTGGTCCGGCCGTACTGCAGCAGCGTCCGGTCGACCTGGTCGGGGCTCAGCCCCAGATCGTCGGCGAGGTGCCGGCGGAAGGTGTCCAGGTACCGGTGCAGCACGGCGGAGTCGAAGAACTCCTCGTACGGCCGGCCGGCGGCGAGCGACACCGCGTCCGGGTAGTGCTGCGCCACCTCGTTGAGGAAGTTCATCGAATTCAGCGCGGGATCGTCGACGGCGGCGTGCAGGCTGTCGACGGTCAGGTCAACCGGCTGCACGTCAACCTCCGATCAGGGTGCGCAGGTGCCGGGCCGCCGCCGGGTCGGCGCAGCCGGTGAGGGTGAGCGCGTCGCGCAGTTCGGCGGCGAGCAACGCCAGGGCCGCCTCGGCGCCGGCCCGGCCACCGGCCGCCAGCGCCCACAGCAACGGCCGGCCGACCAGCACGCCGGCCGCGCCGAGCGCGAGAGCGCGCAGCACGTCGGTGCCGTTGCGCACGCCGCTGTCCAACAGCACCGCACACCGCTCCCCGACCGCCGCGACCACCTCGGGCAGCACGGCGACGGCGGCCGGGGCCCCGTCGAGCTGCCGGCCGCCGTGGTTGGAGACCACCACCGCGTCCACGCCGGTCTCGGCCGCGCGGACCGCGTCGCGCGGGTCCAGCACCCCCTTGACCAGCAGGGGCAGCGTCGTACGCGCCCGCAGCCAGGCCAGATCGGCCCAGCTCAGCGCGGGGGCGAAGACGGCACTGGTGTGCGCCGCGACCGCGGACACCCCGGGCGTGCCCTGGTGAGCCAGCTCGTCGCGGCCTTCGGGCAGGTTCGCCGCGCTGACGTGCGGTGGCAGGGCAAAGCCGTTGCGGACGTCGCGCAGCCGCCGGCCGAGCACCGGCACGTCGACGGTGACCATCACCGCAGCGCAGCCGGCGCTGTGCGCCCGGTCCAGCAGGTCGGCCACCAGGCCCCGGTCGCGCAGCCAGTAGAGCTGGAACCAGACCGTGCCGCCGGCCGCGGCGATCTCCTCGATCGGCGTGCTGGACAGGGTGCTCGCCACGTAGGGCACCCCGGCCGTCCGGGCGGCGGCGGCCAGGGCCGGCTCCCCGTCCGCGTGCAGCAGCTTCTGGTACGCCATCGGCGCGACCGCCACCGGCATGGCGTACGTCCCACCGGGCAGCACGGCGTCGGTGCGCGGGCGGTCCACCCCGGTCAGCACCCGAGGCAGCACCGCCACCCGGTCCAGGGCCGCCCGGTTGCCCGCGAGGGTGGTCTCCGTGCCGCTGCCGCCGTTGACAAAGTCCCACACGGCGGCGGGCAGCACGGCCCGGGCCAACTCGGCGAAGTCGGCCAGGCTGATCGGCTCAGCCATGGTCCGCCCCGCCCACTGTCGCGCCGGCCGCCGAGGTGGCCGGGTCCAGCCCGAACCGGTCACGCAGGAAGGCCGCCGCCTGCTCCTGCGCCCGCCGGCCCGCGTCGAACACGCCCGGCATGGCGAAGAAGCCGTGGATCATCCCGTCGTACCGGGTCGCCTCGGTGGGCACACCGGCCTCCCGCAGCCGCGCCGCGTACCGCTCCCCCTCGTCGCGCAGCGGGTCGTGTTCCGCGGTGATGACCAGCGCCGGGGGCAGCCCGGACAGCTCCTCGGCGAGCAGCGGCGAGGCGAGCGGGTCGGCCGCGTCGGCCGGGTCGGCGAGGTAGTGCCGCCGGTACCACGCCACCGAGTGCCGGTTGAACAGCAGCGAATCCTCGTCGTCGGCCGGACCCGGGCCGGGCCGCTGGTCGGTGTTCGGATAGACCAGCAGTTGGGCGGCGAGTCGGGGACCACCGTCGGCGCGGGCCAGCAGGGTGACCGCGGCGGCCAGGTTGCCGCCGGCGCTGTCCCCACCGACGGCGAGCCGGTCCGGGTCGATCCGGTACTCGTCGGCGTGCCCGGCCAGCCAGCGCAGCGCGGCGTGGCAGTCGTGCACGGCCGCCGGGAAACGGTGTTCGGGGGCCAGCCGGTAGCCGACGGTCACCGTCTGGCAGGGCGTGGCGTTGGCGAGCCGGCGGCAGATCCCGTCGGCGGTGTCCACGCTGCCCAGCGTCCAGCCGCCGCCGAAGAAGTAGACCAGGGTGGGCAGCGGGCCGTCGCCGGCCGGCCGGTGGATCCGCACCGGCAGCGGCCCTCCCGGGCCGGGGAGGTGGGTGTCGCGTACCTCGTGAACCGGCTCGACCGCGCCGGCGCCGGCGCGGATCGCGGCGAGGTCGGCGGCGCGGGCCTCGGCCAGGGTCTGGGTGTAGAGCGGCGCGGTGGCGGCGGACGCCCGCGCCGCCCGCCACGCGACCACCTGCGGGTCGAGCGCCATCAGTGCTCCCGGCCGTCGGCGGTGACGAAGAGCTTGTCGATGCCGCGCAGGAACAGGCTCCCGCTGTACGTGTAGGGCTGGGTGACGGCCAGGTCCGGGAAGCGGGCGAAGAGCCGGGGCAGAGCGAGGCGCCCCTCCAGCTTGGACACCGCCGAGCCGAGGCAGAAGTGCAGCCCCACCCCGAAGGCGAGGGAGGGCGGGCCGGTGCGGTGGGGGTCGAACCGGTCCGGGTCGGGGAACCGGGCCGGGTCCCGGTTGGCGGCGGCGATCAGCAGCAGCACGTCCTCGTCCTGCTTGACCGGCACCCCGCCCAGCTCGGTGTCGTACGGCGCGGAGCGGGCCAGGAAGTGGACCGGGCTCTCCATCCGCAGGATCTCGTCGACGCAGCCTCGGGCGAGGGCGTCGTCGCCGGGCAGCGCGGCGACCAGGTCGGGGCGGGCCAGCAGCAGCGGCAGCCCGTTGCTGAACATGTAGACGGTGGTGACGAAGCTGGCGTTGAACAGCACGATGAGATTGCTGATCAACTCTTCCTCGGTCAGCTCCATGCCGCCCGCGTCCAGCACCTCGACCAGGCCGCTGATCAGCTCCTCGCCGGGCTGCCGGCGCCGGTGGGCGATCAGGTCACGGTAGTAGGCGCGCAGCTCCTCGGCGGCCTGGTTGGCGCGGGCCACCCGCTCCGGGGTCTTGCCCGCGACGTCCATGTACTCGTCGATCCAGTCGACCCGCTGCCGGTACCAGGCCAGATCCGCCTCGGGCAGGCCGATGAACTCGGCCATCACCAGCGCCGGCACCGGGTAGGCGAAGTCGGCGACGAAGTCCACCTCGCCGCCGTCGGCGCCCGCCTCGGCCATCCGGTCCAGCCGCTCCTCGACGATCCGGACGATCACCGGCTCCAGCGCGCCCAGCCGGCGCGGCGTGAACGTCTTGGCGAAGACCGCCCGCATCCGGGTGTGGTCAGGCGGGTTGATGAACATCATCGAGGACAGGAAGGTACGCAGGATCTCCTGCTCCTGCCAGCCGGGCGGAGCCCCCTTGTACCAGGCGGGGTCGCGGAGCACCTGGTCGACCACGTCGTACCCGCCGGCCACCGCGGTGAGGGTGCTCTGTGCGGGGCGGTTCGGGAGAGCGCTGATCGGCGCCTGCTCGTGCAGGGCCGCGTACCACGGATAGGGATTCTGCCGGCCCTGCTCGCTGTACAGGCCGGTCAGGATCTGACCAACGTCCACTTTCTGGTGCCTCCCCGGAATCGGCGCCGGGGGCGGCGTGGGTCGCACGCCGCCCCCTGCGATGTCACAGATCGAGCAGCTTCAGCGGTACGGCGTCCGCCATCGCCTTGTTGCCGGTGTCGTTCGGGTGGATGTGGTCACCCGAGTCGTACGCCGGCAGCAGCCGGCTGGGGCGCCCGGGGTCACGTAGCACCTTATCGAAATCGATCAACCCGTCGAACTCCTTCGCGCCCTGGCCGCGCAGCCAGGAGTTCACCGTCTGCCGGGTGGCCTCCTTCTCCGGCGTCCACACGCCGGGACCCCCGTTGCCCTCGTACGGGGTGAGGGTGCTGACCAGGCTGGTCAGGCCGCGTGCCTGGACCTGCTGGTTGATCTGCCGCAGCGAGGCGATGATGCTCTCCGCGCTGTCGCCGTTCATCCAGATGTCGTTGATGCCCAGGTGGGTGATGACGGTCCGCACCCCGGTCTGCGGGAAGACGTCCTCGTTGAGCCGGGCCAGGGCGTTCGGGCCCAGCTCGTAGTAGCCGGGGAAGTTGTCCGCGCCGGGCTCCGGCCCCTCGTGGTTGAGTCGGTTGCCGGCCAGGCTCATGTTCAGCACGCCCGGCTGGTGCACCTCGGGGCGGGAGGTGATCAGCCGGCCGGCGAGCAGGTCCGGCCAGCGCTTGTTGGCGTTGACCGTGCTGCCGTTGCCGTCGGCGATCGAGTCACCGAAGACGACCACCGCGCCGGGCGTCTTCTTGCGTTCCACGTCGATGCCGGACAGGAACATCCAACAGCAGTCGGGCCTGGTGGTGAAGCCCGCGCCGCCCGCCGCGGTGGTGAGGTCGTTGGCGCCGATGAAGTTGGTGGACCGGGACTGGCCGTGGAAGGTGACCGGGCCGGTCAGCACCGGGAAGTACAGGGTGACGATCAGGTCCTCCTGCTCGCGAACCCGGAAGCCCACCGGGTCGCTGAGCAGCTCGGCGCCGCGGTTCATGGTGGCCGAGGTGGCGCCGTTGAAGGTCAGCTCGCGCAGGCTGGCCGGGTCGATGTCGGACAGGTCGTTGACGGTGGCGGTGTTGGGGCGGGCGATGGTGGCGTGCCCCACCTTCACGGCCTTCTCGCCATAGATGTTGGTCAGCCGCACCCGGAGCCGATCCCCGCCCACCGAGGTGTGCACGATCATCCGGATGCTGTGGTTGTTCAGGCCGGTGTCGGTCAGGCCGACGTTGTTTCCACGGGTCACCGCGGTGGCCCAGCTGGCCGCCCACTCCGCATTCCCCTTCGGGGCGCTGTCGGTGTCGGCGGGGCCGGCGCTCGCGGTGACGGCCGGGGCAGTGGCGATCAGCAACGTCGCGGCGACGGCTATGACGTGCCATCTCTTCGGGGTCGACATTGAACCTCCATCGTTGGCGGCCCGGGGCACGGTCCCATCGACGGCACCGCCCGGACGATGGACCGGAAACTAGCCGCCGCCGGTGAAGAGCGTCAATCAACCTGATCGACATGATCAAATGTCCGGGGGGTGCGGTCGGACGCCGTTCGGCTCTGTCCACGCCGGACCTGCGGTGCCTAGTCTCGATGCCTGGATCACGATGGGGGCGCTGCGATGACTGATCAGCCGAACTACGTGCACCAAGCGCTGAATCTCCTCGCCGGCTTCGGCGATCGGGAGGCCCTCGTCGGCGGGGGCCGCCGGCTGACCTACCCCCAGGTCGCCACCGAGGTGCGCGGCCTGGCCGGCGCGCTGCTGCGGCACGGCGTACGCCCCGGCGGCGCGGTGCTGGTGATGCTCGGCAACACCGTGGAGTCGCCGCTGCTCCAGTTGGCGCTGCACCTGCTCGGCTGCCGGAGCATGTGGATCGCCCCGGTGACCTCCCGACGGGAGATCGACGAGTTCGTCGCCCTGGCCCGCCCCGACGCCTTCGTCCACGACCCGCGCGCCACGGACTCGCTCGGCGCGGAGATCGCCGCTGGGCTGTCCGGCGTACCGGTGCTCTGCCTCGGGCCCGGCGGCGTGGGGCCCAATCTCACCGCCCGGGGGCCCGCACCGGTGGAACTGCCCGCCGAGGTGCCGGCGCCGGAGTCGTTCCTGCAGACCAGCGGCACCACCGGCACCCCCAAACTGGTGCACCACCGGGAGAGCTTCTACCGCCAGATCCTCGCCCTGGCCGCCGACTTCCGGACGGCCGGCTTCCCACTGCTGCGGCACCTGTCGCACTCGCCGATGTGGCTGGCCAGCGGCCAGATCACCACGCTGTTCAACCTGTTCACCGGCGGGGTGCTCTTCCTGCGCGAGCGGTGGGACCCGGCCGCGTTCATCCGTACCGTCGACGCCGAGCGGCTCACCTCCACCTTTGTCACCCCGCCGATGCTCTACGAGGTGCTCGACCACCCTGCCCTGGCGGGCGCCGACTTCTCCGCCATGTTCATGTTCAACGTGGGCGCCGGGCCCGCCGCGCCCGCCCGGCTGCGCCAGGCCATCGCCCGCTTCGGCCCGTGCCTGCGCATCGTGTACGGGCTCAGCGAGGCCGTGGTGATCTGCGCGCTGCCGGGGCTGACCGACGACCCCGAGCACCCGGAGCGGCTGCTGTCCTGCGGCCGGCCGTACGGGGACGTGACGGTCCAGATCCGCGACGCCGACGGCCGGGTGCTGCCGCCCGGCTCCGACGGCGAGGTGTGGGCGCGTACCAAGCTCAGCTTCGCCGGCTACCACGGCCAGCCCGAGCTGACCGCCGAGACGCTCGTGGACGGCTGGGTGCGCACCCGCGACATCGGCCACCTGGACGCCGACGGCTATCTCTACCTGGTCGACCGGCTCCAGGACCGGATCCTCACCCGGCAGCGGAGCTGGCCGATCTACTCCCGCCCGATCGAGGACGCGCTCGCCGCCCACCCGCAGGTACGCGCCGCCGCCGTCATCGGCGTGCCGGACCCGGTGGCCGGGGAACTGCCGTACGCGTACGTGGTGCCGGCACCGGGGGCCACGGTGACCGGGGACGAGCTGATCACGCTGGTCACCCGGGAACTGAGCGAGACCTGGGCTCCCGGCGCGGTGGAGTTCGTCGACGCGCTGCCGCTGAACCGTTCCGCGAAGGTGGACAAACGCGCCCTGCGCGCCCGGTACGCCGCCGCACGCCCCGCCGACACCGATGCGACGACGATCGGCACCCGGGCGTGAACCCGCGCCGGGAGCTGTACACCCTGGTCGGGGCCGACCTGCTGTCCAACCTGGGCACCCGGATCTCGGTGGTGACCATTCCCTGGCTGGTGCTGGAGACCACCGGCAGCCCGACCCGGATGGGTCTGGTCGCGGCGGCGGAGACCCTGCCGTACATGCTCTCCAGCGCCCTGGCGACCCCGTGGGCCGACCGGTTCGGGGTACGACGTACCGCCGTCACCGTGGACGCGGCCAGCGCGGCGGCGATGGCGGTGGTGGCGCTGGCACCCTGGCTGGGGTTCGGTGCGTTGGTGGCGCTGGTGGCGGTGGCTGGCGGCCTGCGCGGTATCGGCGACCGGGTCAAGCACGTGATGTTCAAGCCCGCCGCCGAGCGGGCCGGGGTGCCGCTGATCCGGCTCACCTCCGCCTACGACGGGCTGGTCCGGGGGTTGATGCTGTTCGGGGCGGTGCTCGGCGGGCTGCTCATCGACTGGGTCGGGGTGACCCGGGCGATCTGGATCGACTCGGCCACCTTTGTGGTGTGCGCACTGCTGATCGGCCTGCTGGTCCGCCCGCCCGCACCCGCGAACCCGGCCCCCCGGGAAAGCTACCTGCGCGCGCTGCGCGGCGGCTTCGGCTACCTGCGAAGCGACCGGACGCTGCTGACCATGCTGGTGGCGGTCTCGGCAACGAACATGTTCGCCACCGCCAGCGTCGCGGTGTGGATCCCACTCTGGGTCAGCCGGGTGCTCGGCGACCCGGCCGGATTCGGCCTGGTGCTCGGGGTGTTCTCCGGCGGGGCGCTGCTGGGCAACCTGCTCTTCACCGTGGCCGGGCCGCGACTGCCCCGCCGGGCGATGTTCGCGCTCGGGCTGGCGCTCAGCGGGGCGCCCCGGCTGGTCACGCTCGCCCTCACCGACCGGTTGGCGGTGGTGCTCACGGTGACGTTCGTGTCCGGCATCGCGATCGCCACGGTGAACCCGCTGCTCGGCGCGGCCCTCTACGAGCGGGTGCCGGAGTCGCTGCAGACCCGGGTGCTGGGCATCTCCGGCTCGGTGGCCTTCGTCGGCATGCCGGTCGGCGCCCTGGTCGGCGGCTGGTCGGTGGCGGCGCTCGGATTGTCCCCGGCGCTGTTGGTGATGGCGGTGACCTGCCTGGTGCTCACCGTGGGGCCGCTGCTGCTGCCCCGGTCGCGGGCCGACCAGCCGGAGCCGGAACCGACCGTGTCCACGCCGGCCTGAGCGGTCAGCGGTAGCGCAGCAGCACCACCCCGTTGCCGAACCGGCGGGTCTCCGTCAGCTCGAGGTCGAGCGTGGTGCCGGCGGGAAACAGCGGCCTGCCACCCCCGACGACGACCGGGTGCAGGTAGATGCGCCACTCGTCGATCAGCCCGTGCCGGGCGAACTCGGCCGCCAGCTCCGCCCCGCCGAGGATCAGGTCACCGCCGGGCTGCTCCTGGAGCGCCCGCACTTCCTCCGGCACGACCTCGCGCACCACCGTGGCGTTCCAGTCGGCCCGGTCCAGGGTGCGCGAGTAGACGATCTTCGGCATGTCCCGCCAGATGGCGGCGAAGTCTTGAGTTGTCGCGCTGGCCTGCGGATCCTGGTCGGCGGTGGGCCAGAACCCGGCCATCAGCTCATAGGTGCGCCGGCCGTCCAGGAAGGCCCCTGCGGTGCGCAGCTCGTCGTTGAAGTGCTGGTGCAGCTCGTCGTCGACCCGGTGCCAGCTCAGGTCATCCTTGGGCCCCTCGAAGAAGCCGTCGAGCGAAATCGACATCCACACGATGATCTTGCGCATCTCGCACCAATTCGCTCGGCGGGCGGGAGGCCAGTCTGCCAGGATTCCGGCGTGGGCATCCCCCCGGCGCGCGGCCGGGCCGGTGCGTTTGCTCCGCGACCAGGGACCGCTGGGCGCACGGTCGACCAGGGTCGTGACAGTCGTTTCGATCAGCGCCGCGCGCCGAGCGCGGCCGCGACCGCCGCCTCGGGGGTGTCCACGTGGACCGGCCCCGCAACCGGGTAGCCGTGGGCGTCGAGGACCTGCCAGCCGCCGAGCACCACCACCGGGATAGCGCCCCGCCGCAACGCCAGCGCCATCTCGCTGAGCGTTCCCCAAGAGCCGCCGACGACGATCACCGCGTCGGCGCTCCACACCAGGATCGCGTTACGCGCCTGCCCCATGTTGGTCGCCACCGACGCGGACACGTCGCTCTCGCCCGGGTCAGTGCCGTCGTCGGGGCGTACACCGATCACCAGGCCGTCGCGGGACCGGGCGCCGGCAGCGACCGCGGCCATCACCCCGCCGCCCCCGCCACACAACACGGTCACTCCACGCCCGGCCAGCAACTCCCCCACCCGCCGCGCGCCCGCCACCTCAACCGGCGTCGCCTCCGCCGGCCCACACACCGCCACCTGCACCCGCATCCCTCCATTGCGGCCGGTGATCATGAGGTTGGCCGCACGACACGCCGGTTGGGAGACCGCCAACCTCATGATCGACGGGTCGGGGGCGGGTGGGTTAGCGTTTCGGGGGTGGGAGCGGTGTTGGGCGAAGCGTCGGATCCATGGTGTTTGCGGCCGGGCGAGGCCGAGGAGCTGTTGCGGGGGCATCGGTGGCGGCGGTTCGTGGTGCTGGGCGACAGCGTGGCCGAGGGGATGTGCGAACCGGTCGACGGCTATCCCGACCTGCAGTGGGCCGATCGGATCGCCGCCGAGTTGCGGGCGGTCCAGCCTGAGCTGGCGTACCTCAACCTGGGGCGGCGCGGGCTGCGCGCGTACGAGGTGCGGGCGACGCAGCTGGCGCCTGCGCTGGCATACCGGCCGGACCTGGCGCTGGTGGTCTGCGGCGGCAACGACGCCTTCCGGTCCGGGTACGACCCGGACGCCGTGGACACCGAACTCACGGTGATGGTCACGGCGCTACAGGATGCCGGGGCGGACGTGATCACGGTCGGCATGTTCGACGTCTCGCACAGCCCCGCCGTGCCGGCGACGCTGCGGGCCGGCCTTGGTGAGCGGATGCGCCTGCTCTCCACCCACACCGGCCGGCTGGCCGAGCGGCTCGGCACCCTGCACGTACACCTGACTGATCATCCGGCCGGTCCGGAACCATCGATGTACAGCAGCGACGGCCGGCACGGCAGCGCCCGCAGCGACGCCATCGCCACCGCCGAAACGCTGCGGGTGCTGGACACCCGGCTCGGCGCGTCCGCCGACCGAGGGTGATCAACGGGGCAGGACGCGGGCCAGGACACGGCGGGTGGCCTGGTCCGCGATGAACTGCGCGAAGGCGCGGTCGGGGAAGTCGCCATCGAGTAGGCGTAGTGGGCCCTCCACCAGGGACAGATCCAGCGCCAGACGGTAGAGACGCAGACGGGCCTCGTCCAGGCTGTCGACCGCCAGGTGGTGGTAGGTGTCGCCGAAGCGCAGCCGCAGGAAGGCGTGCTCCCACTCCGGGTCGAAGTACATCGCGCCTTCGATGTCGATCAGCACCGGCCGGTCGCGGTCGTCGACCAGGACGTGATCGGGGCCCAGCTCGCCGTGGATCAGCGCGTACCCGGTCCGGGGCGCCACGGCGGCGTACGCGGTGTCGACCAGCGCGGCGATCCGGTCCCGGGCCGCGGCGATGCGGGGCACCCGGCGGGCGCACTCGGCCAGGTGGCGCAGCGCCCGGTCGCGGACGACGGTCTGCGGCGGTGGCGCGTCCGCGGGCGCGAGGGTGAGGGGGCGGCCGTACCGGTCGCCGCGCCGGTCGTGCAGGGCACGCACCAGCTCGGCCAGCAGGGCCAGCACGGGCGCGGCCCGGCCGGGATCGCGGGCGTGCAGGGCTTCCAGGTTTCCGCCCCGGACGTCCTCCACGATCGCCAGGTCACCCCGGCTACGGTCGAGCAGCAGGATCTCGGCTACGCGAACGCCGGCTGCGGTCAGCTCGCCGTGCGCGGCAAGGAAAAGGTCGAGGCCACTGGCGGGGGCCAAGGGCCCGGTCGTGTCCTCGTCGGTGGCAGGCCACCAGTTCTCGGCGTCGTCCCAGCAGTGCAGGACACAGCTCGTCCCGTCGTCCAGGGTGAGCCGGTAGACGCCCTTCCTCGTACCGCCGGCAAGGCGCGCCACCTCCCGCAGCGTGCGCGCTCCGCCGTACACCTGGCGCACTAGCGCGCCCACTTCCCCGCGGTCCAGCCGCCCCCGCACCCCATTCACCGGCGCATTCTGCCCGGTACCCGGCTCAACGTCGAGCTGCGACCCACGCACGCCGATCAAGGAGTTTGCGTCAGCCGGAGCCCGGATCCTGACGCAAACTCCTTGATCAACGTGGCAAGAGTGGGGTGGGAGGGTCAGTCGGTGAGGAGGATGCCGGTCATGAGGACGCCGCGGGCCAGATTGAGCACCTGCTCGCAGCCGGGGTAGCCGACGCGGGCCAGGGCGCCGGAACCGGTCCGGCCGAACAGGTACGGGGCCAGGCTGTACGGGACCACCGCGCTGACCGTCTCACCCGTCTCGATCTGCACGAAGTCCATCGCCACCCGGTCCGCCTCGTGGTAGCGCTGCAGGATGTTGCCGCCCGCGTCGATCGCGGCGCGTACGCCGTCCTCCCAGGCCACCGCGCTCATCTCCCGGCCGATGAGCACCCCGTGCCCGGCCGAGCCACCGGCCGGTTTCGCCACCAGGTCGGCCTGCTCGGCGAGGGCCCGGTCGAGTTGGTCGGCGGTGAGCGCCACGGTGTGCGGCACGTACCGGCGGATGAGCGCCTGGTCGGTCGTGGAGAGCAGGTCCAGGTCCTCCCACAGCCAGGCGTAGTTCAGCTTGTTGCTGAGCAGCCAGGCGGCGCTGCTGACGTACATCGGCAGGGTGCCGGCGGCCAGGGCGTCGGCCACCGCGTCCACGCCGGAACTGGGGGTGACGCGATTGGGCACGAAGAGCCGGAACAGCGCGTCCACCGGGGCGCCGCCCACGACCAGCCGCTTGTCGTCGCTCAGGGTGCAGGTCTCGACCGGGGCGATGATCAGGTCGATCCCGAAGTTGCGGGCCCGGTCGGCGAGCGGGGACAGGATTCGGAGGAAGTCGTCCGGGGTCTCCAGCCCCGGGTAGTCGGCCTCGAAGTCCAGCAGCAGCGCCACCCGCGCGCCGTCGGCCAGCCCGAGGGTGTCCCGGATCGCCACGAACCGCTGGTCCAGCAGGGACGGTGCCGGGCGCGCCGACAACCCGTCCAGCAGGCCCTGCTCTCGGTAGAGGTCGGCGTACCGGTGGATGACGGTGTCCGCGTCGAAGCCGCCGCCGAGGCTGCTGTCGATGTTGTATTCGACGATGCACGGGACCCCGCCGGAGAACAGCACGTCCGGCCGGTACGCGGCGAGCAGCCCGTCGTGCAGGACCTCGTCCTCGTCGAGCAGCCGGGTCTCCCCCTGCGGCACGCCGAGCTTGCGGCGCAGCTCCCCCGCGGTCCGGGCCCGCCGCTGGCAGGCCTCGAAAATGAGCTGGACGATCCGGTCGCACACCTCGTTGAGCTCGCGGAACGCGTCGGCGGTGAGCGCCGGCGGCCGGGCCAGCCGCCACTGCTTGTTGTACGAGGCGCAGCCGTAGAAGATCTTCTCCCAGGCCTCGGCGCCGGCGGCGACCATCGCCGTACGGGTGGATTCGGGAAGGTCGATCCAGGGCTGCCCGAGGGGCGGCCAGGCGTAGTTCGGGTCCATCGGTCATCCGTCCTTCAGGGTCAGTTGGATAGCGGCGGTGAGCTGGTCCCGGCCGGGCTGCACGGCCTGGTCCAGGGCGGGCGCGAAGGGCAGGACGGCGCCGTCCGGGCGGGTGACCCGGCGGGGCGGCGCGGCCAGCCGCACCCGCTCGACCACGGTCGCGATGATCTCGCCGGCGATGCCGCAGGACCGGTTGGAGTCGTCCATCACGACGAGACGCCCGGTGCGGGACACCGACTCGACGAGCCCGTCCCAGTCGAACGGGTAGAGCGTCCGGGGGTCGAAGACCTCCACCGACGCCTGGTCGGCCAGTTCGTCGGCGACGGCGAGCGCGTCGTGCACCAGGTGCCCGACCGCAACCACGGTGACGTCCGCGCCCGGGCGGCGCACCACGCCCCGCCCCAACGGCACCGGCGTGAACTCGTCGACGTCGGCCCGCACGTCGAGGGCCCCGGCGGGGGCGAACACCACCACCGGGTCGGCGCAGCGGATCGCCGACACCAGCAGCCCGTACGCGTCGGCCGGGGTGGCCGGGACCACGGTGGTCACCCCGACGTGGGCGAACAGGCTGTACGGGTGGTCGGAGTGCTGCCCGGCCCACCCGGTACGGGAGCCGGACCCGGGCACCAGGTAGGTGACCGGCACGGCACACTGCCCCCCGGTCATCAGCGGGAACTTGTGCGCGTGGTTGACGATCTGCTCGAAGACCAGGAACAGCAGCGACGAGATCTGGAACTCGATCACCGGCCGCAGCCCGGCCAGCGCGGCGCCGGTGGCGAAGCTGGTGAACGCCTGCTCCGACAGCGGGGTGTCGATGACCCGCTCCGGCCCGAACTTCTTCAGCAGCCCGGAGGTGACGTTCGCGGCGGCCACCCGGATGTCCTCGCCGAGCAGGAAGACCGACTCGTCGCGGGTCATCTCGTCGGCGAGCGCCCGGGTGAGCGCCCTGCGATAGGAGAGCCGGGGCATCAGCCACCTCCGGTCCGGGCGGTCAGCCCACTGGCGTACAGGTGCTCCAGAGCCCCGGCCGGGTCGGGTGCGGGGCTGGCCAGGGCGTACTCGACGGCCGTGGCCAGGGTCGCCTCGACCTCGGCGTCGACGGACTCCCGCACGGGAAGCGGCAGCCGGGCGCCCTGGATGTCGACCGGGTCACGGGAGCGACCGGCGGCCACCTCCTCGGGCGGGCGGTAGTCGAGGCGTACCACGTGTTCGAAGGTGTGATGGGCGTCGAAGCGGTAGGTGCGGGCCTCCAGCAGCTCCGGTCCGCCGCCGGCGCGCATCCGGTCGACGGCGGCGGCGGTGGCCGCGCGTACCTGCTCGGGGTCCTGCCCGTCGACGGCGGCGGCCTGGATGTCGAACGCCTCGGCGCGGCCGGCGATGGTGCCGGCGACCGCGCCGGCGACCGGCATGGTGGTGGCGTAGCCGTTGTTCTCGCAGACGAACAGCACCGGCACCCGCCAGAGCGCGGCCAGGTTGAACGCCTCCAGCAGCATCCCCTCGTTGACCGCGCCGTCGCCGAAGAAGGTCACCCCCACGAGGTCGTCGCCGCGCCGCCGGCGCGCCCACACCGCTCCGGTGAGGATCGCGCCGGCGGCCCCGACGATGGCGTTGGCGCCGAGCACCCCGACGCCGAAGTCGGCGGCGTGCATCGACCCGCCCCGGCCCCGGTTGAGCCCGGTGACCCGGCCGCACAGTTCGGCGAGCATCCGGGCCGGATCGGCGCCCTTCGCGAGCACGTGCCCGTGCCCGCGGTGGGTGCCGGTCACCAGGTCGTCGCCGCGCAGTGCCGCGCAGACCCCGGCGGCGATCCCCTCCTGCCCGAGGTACGGGTGGATGCCGCCGACGATCTCGCCGGCGCGGACCAGTTCGATGGCCCGTTCCTCGAAGCGGCGGATCAGCCGTACCGTGCGGTAGAGCCGGACCGGGTCGGAGTCGGTCACGCCGGGCGACCCTCCTTGATCGCGGTCAGGATGGCGTCCCAGAGCCGGGCCCGGGCCGCGAGCGCGTCGTTGACCGTGTCCGCGCACTCCTGCCACTTCGCGTCGTCGTCGCCGCAGAGATCGGCGAGCATCTGCATGGCCATCGGGGTGTGCTGCTCCCCGTCGACCTCGATGTGCCGCTCCAGGTAGTCGACGAACTTGTTGAGCCGTCGGCTGCGCTCGTTGACCGCGACTACCTGGGTGAACATCTCGGGGATGAGGTCCTCCCGGCCGAACGCGAAGGCCGCCGCCTGGCAGTGCACCGGGGTGCTCTCGATGATCCGCCAGGTGGTGCCGGCGAACGCCGCGGACGGGCCGGGCACCCCGGCCTCGGCCAGCGCCTCGGTCACCGGCCGGCCCGCGCGTAGCAGGTCGACCAGCTTGTCCACCGCCGTGGTGTCCGCGCCGGCCTCCGCCATGCCCTGCACGTAGAGCTCGAAGTGGCTGATGTAGCCGTCGCCCAGCTCGTCGCTCTCCTCCACCATCACGATGTCGTTGATCAGGCGGCGGCTGCCGGTCGGGCCGGTGGGGATCCACGGCACGGTGACGCAGGTGAGCTGGCGCTGCAACGACTTGAGCAGGGACATGAAGTCCCAGACCGCGAAGACGTGGTGCTCCATGAAGGTGACCAGCGCGTCGTGGGTGTCCAGGTTGGCGTAGAGCGGGTGCTGGACCACCAGGTCGCGGCGCTCGGTCACCGCCCGTTCCAGCCGCTCGATGCCCGGGTGCGTCTTACCCCAGTCGTACCGTGACATTGTCAGCCTCCCTGCTGGGCGCGGTCGCGCCAGATGACCGGACAGAATTCGGGGTCCGCGTAGTCCGGCCGCCCCTCGTGGGTGCGCCGGACCAGCACGTCGTGGTTGTAGGCGGCGAGCGTGCCGTCGGAGAGCGGAAACTCCCGCCAGGCGTTGCCGCCGTCCTGCAGGTGCAGCGAGATGGCCCGCCGGGGCCGCCCGCTGACGTTCGCGCCGCTGCCGTGGTAGGTGCGGCAGTGGTGGAAGTTCATGTGCCCCTTGGGGATCAACATGGGGATCTTGCGGATCTCCGCGTCGTTGTACGCGGCGTTCTGGGCGAGCATCTCCTCGAGCTGGTCGCGGTTCCGGTCGGCGAAGTGCCGGACCACGGTGTCGTCGGCGCCGATCTCCCGCCAGCGGTGCGACCCATCGACCATGGTGATGGTGCCCATCTCCTCCCCGCAGTCGTGGAAGGGGATGAACGCGGTGAGCATGTTCTCCGACGACGAGGACGCCCAGTAGTGCTTGTCGAAGTGCCACGGCACGATGTTGGACGGCTCGCCGGAGATCGGCGGCTTGTAGATCAGCGTGGACTGGAAGACCCGGATCTCGTCGGCCTGCGCCAGCCGGGCGGCGACCGCGCCGATCAGCGGCTTGCGCAGGATCCGGCTGATCGCGTCGTGCTCGTAGTGCACGTAGTCGTTGTGCCGCTGCACGTCGCCCTTGCCTGGTTCCCAGTAGGCCAGCTTGGGCGGCCGGACGGGCAGCCGGCGGTCGCGCTCACCGGCGTAGTAGCGGTCGGTCGCCGCGACGAGCTGGTCCACCTCGTCGTCGGTGAGCAGCTTCTTCGACAGGTACCAGCCGTGTTCGGCGTAGTGACGCACGTCGGAGTCGGAGGGCAGCAGCGCCTCCTCCTCGGCGGTCAGGGTCGGATGGGTGATGGTCATGCCCCAGCTCCTTCTGCCGTGCCGGCCGCGACGGCGGGGGTCGCCCCCGCCGCGGCCAGCTCCCGTTCCTTGGCCTCGTAGAGCGCCTTGATGTTGCCGCTGCCGAAGGTGGTCGCCCCGCGCCGCTCGATGAGCTCGAGGAAGAGGGTGCGGCGCACGTGCATCGACTCGGTGAAGATCTGCAGCAGTTGGCCGCCGTGGTCGGAGTCGACCAGGATGCTCAGGTCGCGCAGCCGGTCCAGCGGCGCGTCGATCGGCCCGACCCGCCGCTCCAGGTCGTCGTAGTAGGCGGCCGGGGTGCCGGCGAAGCGCACGCCCCGATCGGCGAGGGCGCCGACTGCGGTGACGATGTCGTCGGTACGCAGCCCGAGGTGCTGCACCCCGGCGCCGGCGTGCCAGCGCAGGAAGTCCTCGATCTGCCCCGGCCGTCGGCTGGTGTCCGGCTCCAGCAGCACGACGGTGACCCGGCCGGACGGGCTCTGCACCACCTTCGAGTTCATCGCCTGCCCGGCGACCTCGACGTGTTCCTCGAAGGTCTGGGTGAAGCCGAAGACCTGCTCGTAGTGCCGTACCGTCTCGTCGAGCTGGCCGGGCGGCACGCAGACCGCCAGGTGATCGATCTCGGCGAGCAGCTTGTCGTCGCCGCCGGGCGGCAACGGCTCGATCGCGCCGGGCAGGAACTCGGACCGGTCGCCCCGCCGCTGCACCAGGCGGTGCAGCACGTCCCCGAAGCCGCCGACCTCGGCGATCACCACCTCGGCGTCCGCGCCGGTGAAGGTGCGCGGCGGGGTCACCCCGGTCGCCCCCCGGTCCACCAGCTCCGCGTACGCCCCGGCGACGTCGTCGACCTCCAGGGCCACCACGGCGATGCCGTCGCCGTGCCGTTGCACGTACGTCGAGGCCGGGTGTTCGGCGGTCAGCCCTGTGGTGAGCAGCATCCGGATGTCGGCGTGGGCCAGCAGCAGCGAACGCTGGTCGGTCAGCCCGGTCTCGGGTCCACCCTGTCCGCGCAATCGGAAACCGACCGCGGTGCGGTAGTAGTAAGCGGCCTGCCGGGCGTCCCCCACGTACAGTTCGATGTGGTCTATGCCGTTGATGTCCATCTGTCAGCCCTCTCCGATGTCCCCCGTGCCTGCCGGCCCCGGACGCCCCTGGCCCGGGATGGAACGTCGGATCACCTCCCCGCCCCGGCGGCCCGCCTGAGCAGCAGGCTGACGTTCTGGCCGCCGAACCCGAACGAGTTGGTCAGCGCGTACTCGGCCCGGGTGGTCCGAGGCGTGCCGCGGACGTGGTCCGCCTCGCAGTCCGGATCCGGGTCGTCGAGGTGGTAGGTGGGCGGCAGCAGCCCCCGGCCGAGCGCGAGCGCGGTGGCCGCCGCTTCCAGCACCCCGGAGGCGCCGAGCAGGTGCCCGGTGAGCCCCTTGGTGGAGCTGACCGGAACCCCACCGACGCCGAAGACGTCGGCGAGGGCGGTGGTCTCGACGATGTCGCCGAGCTTGGTGCTGGTGCCGTGCGCGTTGACGTAGCCGACCTGGGCCGCTGCCACCGCCCCGCCGGCCAGGGCGCGGCGCATGCACTCGGCCGCCCCGGCGCCGTCCGGTCGCGGCGCGGTCGGGTGGTATGCGTCGGTGTTCACCCCGTAGCCGGCGACCTCGGCGTAGCCGGTGACGCCCCGGGCGGCGGCGTGCTCGGCGCGTTCCAGCACCAGCAGCGCCGCCCCCTCGGCGAGGACGAACCCGTTGCGCCGCTTGTCGAACGGCCGGCTGGCCTCGGCGGGGTTGTCCCAGCCCCGGGCCAGGGCGCGGGCGTTGCCGAAGGTGTCGGCGAAGGTCGGGAAGAGCGGCGCCTCGCTGGCTCCGCAGAGCACCACGTCGGCCTCGCCGGCCCGGATGAGGCGTACCGCGTCGGCGACGGCCTGGGCGCCGGACGCGCAGGCCGTGCCCACCGACGAGCTGTAGCCCCGGATGCCGTGGGCGATGGCGATCCGCGCCGACGGCATGTTCGGCAGGATCCCGGTGAGCAGGTACGGGCTGACCGCCGCGCGTCCGCGCGCGGCCCGCGCGAGGACCTGGCTCTCCAGGGTGGACATCCCGCCGACCCCGCCGACGATCACGCCGATCCGGTCCGGGTGGACGTCCCGCCCCACCTCGATGCCGGCGTCGGCGAGCGCCTCGGCGGCCGTGATCAGGGCGAGCAGCACGACCCGGTCGAGCACCTTGGTCTCCGGCCCGGACGCGACGCTGCGGGGGTCGATGTCCGGCAGCACCCCGGCCACCTCCAGGCAGTCCCGCGCCGGGTGCTCCTCGGGTGGGCGGCGCAGCCCGGAGCGGCCGGTGGTGAGCGCCTCGAAGGTCTCCTCGGCGCCCCGACCGGCCGGGGTGAACAGCCCCATCCCGGTAATGACGGCGGTCATGAGGGCGCCTCGGTCAGGTAGCGCTCGCGCAGCGCCACCTTGCGGACCTTGCCGGTCACGGTGACCGGGATGTCGTCGGGGCGGACCGGCACCACCCGGCGCAGGGTCGCGCCCACGTCCGGCCCGAGCGCGGCGCGGACCCGCTCGGTGCGGTCCTCCGTCGGGTCCGCCCCGGCGGCCAGTTCGAGCAGCACATCGGTGACGACTACTCCGGGTCGCGGCGTGGCGTCAGACACGCCGAGCAGGAGTGGTCGCTCGATCGTGTCGTTCTCCTTGACCATGACCACGGTGCAGTCGGTGACGTCGGGACAGGCGGCCAGGACCCGCTCCTCGGACAGTGCGGTGAAGAAGCGCTTCCCGTCGCCGGCCTCGACCGAGTCGACGGCCCGGTCCAGGTGGTAGTAGCGCCCGTCGGTGTCGGCGCGGACCAGGTCGCCGGTGACGTACCAGCCGCGCAGCCGGAACCGGTAGGTGGTGACCGAGTCGTTCCAGTAGCCGCGGAACAGCGACGGCGAGTCGATGCCGAGCCAGCCGACCTGCCCGGGTGGCAGCTCGTTGCCCTCCGCGTCGAGCACGGCCACCTTCGTGAACCGGTACGGGCGGCCGATGCAGCGGCCATACCGGTCGGTGTCCACGGTGTGGGTGATGTGGAACATCGAGTGCCCCATCTCGCTGGAGCCGAGGCCGTCGATGAAGACCGAGCCGGGCACCCGGGTCACCCCGTCGCGGGTCATCACGTCCCGCGAGCCGACCTTGACCAGCCCGCGTACGTGCGGCTCGTGCGAGCAGTCACCGGTGTTGAACCACAGCCGCACCGAGTCCAGGTCGTACGCGGACAGGTCGAAGCGGGCCAGTTCCGCCCAGGTGACCGAGAAGCCGAAGACGCCGTCCGGCCGCCACCGTTGGATGGCTTCCAGCACCTGCTCGCCGCCCTGCTCGGAGAGGAGGAACATCTCCGCCCGGTTGCCCAGCGCCTGGTTGACCATCAGCACCGTCGCGGTGTGCGGGGCGGGCAGCGCGTTGAGGATCCGGCTGGTGCCCTGCGCCTGCGGCATCGACAGCAGGTGCCGGGTGGCGGCGAAGAGGCTGGCGTGCGAGTGCAGCACCGCCTTCGGCACCCCGGTGGTGCCGGAGGTGTGGGTGATGACGATCGGATCGTCCGGGTGGTGCCGGTGGTGGGCCGGCGCGGCGGCCGGGTCGCCGGTGCCCGCCTCGGCGGGCTGGCCGAGCAGCGGGGCGCCCAGGTCGTGCCCCTCAAGGGCCTCGGCGTGGGCGGCGTCGGCGAGCACCCCGGCGGCCCGCAGCCGGCGGATGTACTCGGCGGCGATCTCCGGGCGCAGTCTGCCGTTCATCAGCGCGGGGATCGCGCCGAGCCGGGTCAGCGCCAGGAACGACAGCACCATGTCGGCGGCCGTGCCCGCCCAGACGGCCACCGGGTCGCGGGGTTTCACCCCGCGCTCGTGCAGCCAGCCGGCCCGGGCGGCGACCCGTTCGTCGAGTTGGCCCAGGGTCAGCGGGTGCTCGGCCGGGTGGCCGTCGACCGCCGTGTCGAAGGTGAGCCCCGGCCCGTCCGGGTCGGCGCCGTGCGCCAGCACCCGGGCGAGCACGTTGCCCGCGCCCAGCTCGGTGTCGGCGGCCAGCGCGCCGCGTATTCCCTTCCTCATGGGTCTGTTCCCTCCCCCAGCAGCACCGCGACCGCCTCGCCCGGCGTACCGTCGGATGCCTGTTCGACAAGGACCAGCAACACCTCGTCGGCGTCGCCGTCGTACCGCAGCAGTTCGGCCTCCGCGATGCCGTCGGCCCGCGGATCGCCGGTCGGGCTCAGGCAGACCACCGGGCCGTCCAGCCCCCAGCGCGCCGCGACGTGCCCGGCGACGCTGTTCGGCACCGACTGGAAGAAGAACAGCGGGCCGACCCGACCGCCGCCGGCGACGGTGGCCCGGACGTGTTCCGCGCTGGCCCGGTCGCCGCTCGCGCTGAGCAGCACGACCGCCGTCCGGTTACCCGGCGGCAGGGGGCGGTCGCCGTACCGGCGGCCCAGGCACCGCTCGGCCACCGCCGCCACCACCGGCGGAAACCCCGAGTGGACGAACCCCGCCACCGGGGTCGGTGCCCCGTCCCCCGCCTCCGGCCACCGCGCCTCGGCGAGTACCTGGAGCCCGGCCGCCCCGGTCACGGTGCACCGACCAGGAGGGCGGTGTTGGCGCCGCCGAAGGCGGCGTTGAGGGTCAGGGCGTACGGGGTGGGGGTAGGGCGGGGGGCGTCGGTGATGACGTCCAGGGGGCAGGCCTCGTCGGGGGCGAGGAACCCGGCGTTGACCGGCAGCTTGCCGTGCCGCAACGCCAGCACGGTGACCACCAGTTCGAGCAGGCCGGACGCTTCGAGGGCGTGCCCGTGCACGGACTTGGTGGAGCTGACCGGGAGCCGGTCCGCCAGGTCGCCGAACACCCGGCGCAGCGCCGCCGCCTCGGAGGCGTCGCTGTACGAGGTGCCGGTGGCGTTGGCGTTGACGTAGCCGACGGCCCCGGCCGGCAGCCCGGCCCGGCGCAGCGCCGCGTCGACCGCCCGGGCCAGCCCGCGACCGTCGGGGTCGGGCTGGCAGGGGTGGTACGCGTCCCCGGCCCGCCCCCAACCACGCACCGTGGCCAGCGCCGGGGCGCCGCGGCGTACGGCGGCGGTGGCCGACTCCAGCACCACCGCGACCACCCCGTCGCCGAGCAGCAGCCCCTGCCGTCCGGCGCTCAACGGGCGGACCGCCCCGTCCGCGGCGAACGCCCGGCCGGCGTCGAAGAGCGCGTACTGGTCCGGCTCGACCAGGTAGCCGGCCGCGACGACGACCCGGTCCAGGTCGCCCCGGCCGATCAGCGTCGCCGCGTCAGCGACCGCGGTGCTCGCTGAAACGCAGGCGGTGGTGTAGACCCGGGTGCGGTCGGCGAGCCCGCCGCGCCGGGCCAGGTGGCCGGCGAGCGCCGGCGTCTCCGGCCCGCCACCGGGCAACGAGGGCGGTCCGCCGTGGGTGGCGAGGAACAGCGCCGCCTCCGCCCGCCCGGCCCGGTCCAGCCCGACGGTCCGGCAGGCGACGTCGACCGCGTCGGCCAGTTCGTCGGCGAGGGTGCCGACCTCCGGCAGGGTGGCGGCCACGGTGACCCGACGGCCGGTGGTGTCGAAGCGGCGTACCGGCGCGAACGCCGGGGTGCCGGCGAGCACCCCGGCGAGCAGCGCGTCGGCGCCCCGACCAAGGGCGCTGAGCGCGTGAACGCCGGTGATCTGGACCTGCTCCCGCTCAACCATCGGCGGGTACGGTCAGCGAGGTCTGGAACACCGCCAGGGCGTCGTCGACGGTGCGGATGCCGGCGAGCTGGTCGTCGGTCAGCTCCATCCGGCGGTCGTAGCGTTGCTCGACCAGGTGCACCAGCCAGGCCAGCTCCATCGAGCCGACCCGGTCCGACACCTGGTCGACGGGTTTCGCGGTCAGTTCGGCGAGCATGCTCACCAGGTCAGCTCGCCCCAGGTCGGGCTGACCGGCCATCAGACGGCGTCGCTCTTCGCGCCGGCCGCCCGGTCGGCGACCATCGTGGTGAACTCGCCGACCGTCATCAGGGCCAGCTGCTCCGACTCGTCGTCGGCGAACTTCAGGGCGTACCGGTCCTCGACCCGGACGGCGAGGTCGGCCAGGGCCAGCGACTCGAGGTCGACGCCAGAGGGGCCCAGGGTGGTGTCGTCGTCGACGTCCTCGACGTCGTAGTTCATGTCGGCGAGCTGCTCGATGACGAAGGCGCGGACCTCATCTCGCATGGCGTTAACCTCTTTCCGTGAACCAGCTACCGGTGCCCGGTCGGGACACCGTGTACGTGTGGATCGGCCGTAGCGCCGGCGATCGGCCGGAGCTGGTGCGGCGGCTGCTGCGGCGCGCGGGTGGCGCGCTGCTCGGCCGGTCCGGGGCAGAGATCGGGGTGCGGCGGACGCCCGGCGGACGCCCGGAGGTGTACGCCGACGGCGGGCGGACGCTGCCGGTCAGCGTCAGCCACGGCGAGGGGCTGGTCGTGGTCGCCGCCCGAGCGGATGGACCGGTCGGGGTGGACGTCGAGCGACGTCGGCCGCTGCCCGCCGTGCCCCTCGCGGGCCGCTGGTACGACCCCGAGGAGGCGGCCTGGCTGGCGACTCAGGCGGAGGCCGGCCGGGACCTGGACTTCCTGCGCCTGTGGACGGCGAAGGAGGCGGTCGGTAAGGCGCTCGGCACGGGGCTGCGCGACGGCGGACTGCGCCGCCGGATGCCTGCCCCCGGCGGCCCGGCTGAGCTGCTGCGCCCGGTGCCCGGCTGCCCCGGCGTACGGGTGGGCCACCCGGAGGCCGGGGACGGCCTGGTGCTCGCGGTGGCGGTCGTCGGGGCGGCCGGGGAGGTCGACGTCGCCCTCGCGTAGCGGGCCGGTCACGACGCCGCGTCTCTCAGCACGGCGGCCGAGCGGACCAGCTTGCCGGTGGTGGTACGCGGCAACTGGTCGAGCAGGTGCAGGGTGCGCGGTCGCTTGTAGCCGGCGAGGCGCTCGGCGAGCAGCTTGTCCAGGGTCTCCTCGGACAGCGGCCCGTCGGGCTGCACGTACGCGGTGATGCCGTCGTCCCAGACCACCACCGCGGCGCCCACCCCGGGCAGCCCGGCGACGGTGGTCTCCACCTCGGTGAGGTCCACCTTCATGCCACCGACCGACACCTGCGAGTCGAGGCGGCCCTTGACGGTGACCAGCCCGGTGTCCGGGTCGACGGTGCCGGCGTCGCGGGTGTGCAGCCAGCCGTCGGCCCAGCGGGTCGGATCGGTGAGCCCCACGTACGGGGAAGCCGGGCAGCTCACCTGCAGCTCGCCGCCCTGTTCGCGCACCTGGATGCCGGGGGCGGGGGCGATGGCCGGGCGGTTCGCCCCGTACAGGTCGGTGCCGATGACGCCGACCTCGGTCATCCCGTACATGTTGCCCAGCGGAACGCCGTAGCGGTCGGTGAAGGCGCGGGCGACCGCGGCCGGGACCAGCTCGCCGCCGGTGGTCATCCGCTTGAGCTGCGGCAGGTTTCCCGGCGGTGCGGTGGAGGCGAGCAGCCCGATGTGGAAGGGCACGCCGAGCACGGTGGCCGGGCTGTCCTGGGCGGCGACGGCGGCGAGGATGGCGTCGCCGCTGAGGCGCTGCGGCGGGCAGAGCTCGACGCCGGCGTGCAGCCCGTAGAGGAGGCCGCCGACCAGGCCGAGCACGTGCACCATGGAGGGCAGCAGGATGATCCGCTCGCCGGGCAGCGCCACCCCGTCGATCAGCGTGTACCGGCGCACCTCGCCGACCAGGTCCTCGGCGGTCCGGCCGATCACCTTGGACGGGCCGGTGGAGCCGGAGCTGAGCTGGATGACCGCGTGCGGGCTGCCGGCCGGGCGGTCGGACCACGGTGTGATCCCCTCGGTGACGTCGACGAAGATGCGCAGCGCGCCCCCGCCGGTGCGCACGGGGGCGACCACCACCTGCGGGGTCAGCCGGTGCAGGGCCCGGTCGACCTCGTGGTCGGTGAGCCGGTGGTCCAGCAGGATGGCCTGGGCGCCGCTGCGCCAGGTGGCGAGCAGGTTCACCACGTACGCCAGGGACGGCGGCAGGCGTAGTGCGGCGGCGCCGCCGCGGCGCAGGCCGGCGTCGGCCAGCCGGGTCTGCGCCTCGCTCACCAGACGATGCAGGGTGCCCTTATCCACTAAATCCGGCAGGCGCAGACATATGTCACTGGAATGCCCGGTGAACAGAATGTCGTCCACCCAGCTCGCCGCTGCCCCCGACGGATTTTGCGCTTCAGATTGCCCAGTCACGACCGCCCACCACCCATCCTCAGAAATGGGCGAAATACGCCCAACAGATGCGCTCCCCGTGGTGCTGACGGAACCCTACGCAATCAATCCAGATAGCTCCACATGCAAATGGCTAGATCAAGAAGAGCGGCTGGGCGGATTGCCGAGGCTCGATCGGACAGGCAGTATCGTGCGGGTATGCCAGAACGCGACCCGCCGGCCACGGGCTGCTATGCCCGGACCGGCACGCGGCGGCGCGTTCCTGCGACGCCATCCCACGGCGCCATGGCCGGGCGAATGTCGGTGTGGGTCGGTACCCTCCGCACGCTGACCGGCACCCCGCTGGCAGCAGGGAGGACACCGTGGACGACGGGCCACCGCAGCTCATCGCGATCGACCACGACGACTACCACGCCGAACATGTGGGGCACACCGCCGACGGCCGGCAGTTCTTCCTCACCACGCCGTTCGAGCCAGGCAGCGGGGAGACCGGCGGAGGCGGCGAGTTCGTCGCCCGCTTCCTGTTCGACGCCTCAGGTCGGCTGCTCGACGCCGCGATCGAGGCGTTCGGCCCCCGGCACCTGATGGACCGCGACGCGCGGCGGCGGGCGTACGAGGCACGGCTGGCGGAGCTCGGGCCGGTGACGTTCGGCCGGGTCGAGGTGGCGCCCTTCGCGGTGGAGCGGTTCGGCACCACCTTCGGCCTGATCCCCCGCCCGCCCGAGGACGAGGGCGACTCCTGGTGGGTGGAGCTGCACCCGGGCAACTACATGGCTTTCACCGCGCCCTGGGACAGCGGCGAGTACGACACCTAGCCCTCGGTCTTCGGCAACTACTTATCCAGGTTGGCCGACCGGTGGTGGCCTCGTCCATGCGGGCACCGCCCGGCGTGTCAGCGAGCCGGCGAACGTTGACCTCGCCGCCCGCGCCCCCTGGCCGGAGGATGAGACGGCCGTGACCGGGTTGGACTTCGCGCACTTGGCGCTGCTGCGGGTGCTATGGCTGCAACGCGAAAGCACCGTGCGGTACGGACCTGCCAGCGAGAGGCCGCAGCGCTGTTGGCGCGCACCTCGATGGAGACGCGGGAACATGCATGGCCTTGATTCGCTGCGACCCGTAGAGAATTGACAGACTTCAGATGAGCTATAGGCTATAGCTGTGGCTAACACACCTAGCGTTGGGGTGGGGCTGAACCGGCGACTCATCCGACGCCAGCAGACGATCGAGGAGGCCCTCGACATCGCCGCGGCGATCATGACGGAGGTCGGAGTCGGCGGCCTGTCGATGTCGGAGATCGCACGTCGGCTCGGAATCCGCCAGCCGTCGCTGTACAAGTACTTCCCCTCACTGCACGCGGTCTACGACGCCCTGTTCGCTCGCGGTCTGGCCCGCAGCCACGCCGCCGTACTGGCCGCCGCCGAGCCACAGCCGGCCGGAGTGCGGCGCATCCGGGCCGGGGCCAGGGCCTGGGTCCGCTGGGCGGTGGACAATCCAGCCCTGGCCCAGTTGCTGGTCTGGCGCCCCGTGCCGGGGTTCGCCCCCACCGAGGCCACGTTCGCCGCCAGCATCCAGCAGATGGAGCAGGTGCACGCGGAGTTCACCGAGGCGGTACGTGCAAGCGAGTTGCGCCCGGAGGCTGCGTCCGTCGAGGCGCTGCGCCTGTACACGGTCGTACTCAGCGGCGTCATCTCCCAGCAGATGGCCAACGAGCCCGGTGCCGGCTACGACACCGGCATCTTCAGCAGCCTCACCGACGCCGCCCTGGACATGTTCTTCGCCCGCTACACGCCTGGAGGACCCGATGCAATCCCTCGACCATGATCACGTGACCGTACACATCGACGCCCCACCCGAAGTGGTATATGCCCTCGTGGCCGACGTGACCCGTACCCCCGAGTTCAGCCCAGAGATCTTGCGCTGCACCTGGCTGGACGGCGCCACCGGCCCGGCTGTCGGGGCCCGGTTCGAAGCGGTCAACAAGGCTGGCCGTGGCCCGGCATGGAAGAACCGACCGGTCGTCATCGCCGCCCAACTGGGGCGAGAGTTCACCTTCTCCCGCACCGAAAAGTTCTCCGGCACCCTCGTCTGGCGCTACCTGATCGAACCCGAGGGCGCCGCCACCCGCCTCACCGAGTCCTACGACGTGACCCAACCCATCTCCCGCCTGGGCTGGTTCATCATCGGCCGCCTGTACGGGGACCGCGACCGCCGCGCCAGCATCCGGGCAGGCATGCAGCAGACGGTGGAGCGGATCCGCGAAACCGCCGAACGCGACATCCAATCCGGCCGTAACTCACCGGACGTGACCACGACCCGGTAAGCGGCGGGCCCGGAAGTGATCTGCCGCCCACCGTTCGCTGCTTGCTGTTGTCACTATTCGGGCGGCGGGGGTGGCGCCGCGCCGCGGAGCACCAGCGCGCTGTTGAAGCCGTCGAAGCCACGCGCCCCGACCAGCGCGACCCGGCTGCGTGGCGGGCGGGGTGACCGCAGGAAGGTCAGTTCGCAGCCCTCGGCGGGCCGCTGCGGGCCGGCCGAGGCGGGCAGCAGGTCGTGGTGGAAGGCGAGCAGCGCGGTCGCCGCATCCAGCGCCGATCCGCCCTGGTGGGCCCGGCCGGTCAGCGGCTTCTGGGTGGTGACCGACGGGGTGCGCTCACCGAACACGGCGCGCAGGGCGATCGCCTCCGCCCGGTCGTACGCGGGCACGCCGAGCGCGTCCGGCCAGATCACGTCCACGTCGTGCGGGCGTACCCGGGCCCGGTCCAGGGCCAGCCGCAGCGCGCCGGCGTAGTGGGCCGGGTCCGGGCCGGCGACGGGGTCGGTGGGCGCGGCGTCGTGGGTGGCGGCCCAACCGGTGATCTCGCCGTAGATGCGGGCACCCCGCTCCAGCGCGTGTCCCAACTCCTCCACCACGAAGACGGCCCCGCCCTCGGCCGGCACGTAACCGCCGGCGTCGACGTCGAACGGCCGGTACGCCCGCTGCGGGTCGGCGACGTCGCTGAGCAGCCCGGAACGGAGCTGGCAGGCCAGCGCGTACGGGCTGAGCGGGCACTCGGTCGCCCCGGCGACCACCAACGGGGTGCCCCGCCGGACGGTCCGCGCCGCGTGGGCGAGGCTGTCCAGCCCGCCGGCCGCCTCGGACACGGTCACCCCGGACGGCCCCTTGAACTGGTGGTGGATGGAGAGCTGCCCGACGCTGGCCGCGTAGAACCAGGCGATCGACTGGTACGCCCCGACGGTCCGCGTCGGGCCGCCCCAGAGCCGTTGCAGCTCCCGCTGCCCGAACAGGTTGCCGCCGGAGGAACTGGCCAGGGTGACCGCCCACCGGTACGGGTCGGGGGCCTGCTGGGGCAGGCCGGCGTCGGCCAGGGCGAGCCGGGTGGCGGCGAACCCGAGGTGGGTCCACCGGTCGGTCTGCACCCGCTGCCGGCTGTCGGCGAACCCGGCGGCGTCGAAGTCGGGCACCTCCCCGGCGACCCGGGTGGGGTAGCCGGCCGGGTCGAAGAGGGTGATCGGCCCGATGCGCCGGGTGCCGGCGAGCACGGCGGCCCAGTGCGCGTCGGCGCCGACCCCGGTGGGCGCCACCACCCCGATGCCGGTCACCACCGCCCGCACGGTCACCGCGCCACCGCCAGCCGGCGGAAGATCATCGCGGACTGGAAGCCGCCGAAGCCGCTGCCGACCGACAGGGCCACATCCACCGGCACCTCCCGCGCCTCGTTGGGCACGTAGTCCAGGTCGCACTCCGGGTCGCGGCTGGTCCAGTTGGCGGTGGGCGGCACCACCCCGTACTCGATGGCGAGCGCGCAGGCGGCCATCTCGATCGAGCCGATCGCGCCGAGCGAATGCCCCACCATCGATTTGATCGAGCTGATCGGCACCCGGTACGCGGTCGCCCCGAGCGCCCGCTTGAACGCGGCCGTCTCGTGCCGGTCGTTCTGCCGGGTGCCGGAGCCGTGCGCGCTGACGTACGACACGGCCGACGGGGCGAGCCGGGCCTGGCGCAGCGCGTCGGTGATGGCCAGGGCCATCTCCACCCCGTCGGGGCGCAGCCCGGTCATGTGGAAACCGTTGCTGCGGCTGGCGTAGCCGGCCAACTCGCAGTAGACGTGAGCACCCCGGCTGCGAGCATGCTCGGCCTCCTCCAGCACCAGCACGGCCGCGCCCTCGGCGAGCACGAAGCCGTGCCGGTCGGCGTCGAACGGCCGGGAAGCGTGCTCCGGGTCGTCGTTGTCGGGGCTGGTGGCTCCGATGGCGTCGAAGGAGGCGACGGTGACCGGGGAGATCGGCGAGTCGGCGGCTCCGGCCAGCACCACGTCCGCCTCGTCGTCGACGATGAGCTGGTGGGCGTACCCGATGGCGTCGATGCCGGAGGTGCAGCCGGTGGAGACCACCTGGGCCGGGCCGTGCAGGCCGTGCCGGCAGGCCACGTCCGCGGCCAGGCTGCTGGGGACCAACGCCTGATAGAGGTACGGCCCGCCGAGGGTGTGGTCGACCAGCCAGCGCCGGCCGGAGTCGCTGACCCGGACGTACTCCTTCTCCAGCGCCATGGTGCCGCCGACCGCGGTGCCGAGCACCACGCCGGCCCGGTCCCGTTCGGCGTCGGTGAGGGTGAGGCCGCTGTCGGCGAGCGCCTCGGTGGAGCAGGCGAGCGCGAACTGCACGTACCGGTCGGCGCGCTGCCGCTCGGCGAGGGTGATCCCGGCGGCGTCGGGATCGAAGTCGCACTCGGCGGCGATCTGGGAGCGGAACGGCGAGGGGTCGAAGAAGGTGATCCGCCGGGTGGCGGTGCGTCCCTCGGTGACGGCCTTCCAGAACCGGTCCCGGGTGACGCCGCCCGGCGCCACGACGCCGATGCCGGTCACCACCGTACGCCGGCCGGTCACGACGGTTCCCGGGGCGACGGGGTGGCCTCGGTGTCCACGTGACCCAGTTCCGGGCGGGGAGCGAGCGGGCCCAGGTGGAACACCACCTCGGCCGGTTCGTCACCGGTGTTGCGCAGCCGGTGCCGCACGTCCTTCGGCACGAAGAGCGCCTCCCCGGCGTGCAGCGACACCGGTCGATCGTCCAGGTCGACGGTGATCGCGCCGCGGGCGACGTAGAGGAACTCCTCGCTGTAGGGGTGGTAGTGCTCCGCGATCCGCTCCCCCGGTCGCAGCGTGGCCACACCCATGAATCCCGAGGTGCTGCCGACCGTCCGGGGGCCGAGCAGCACCCGCAGCTCGCCGCCGCGCCGCCGGTCGGCGGGGACGTCCCGGGCGTGGACCGGGGCAGTGGTGATCTCAGGCATCCCAGCCTCCGTTCCCGGTCGACGCGGCCGCCCGCCGCTCGATCCGCTCCTTGATGACGGCCAGCTGCACCTTGCTGTTGGCGTTGATCCGGTCGGTCATGCCGGCGTTGTTCACGGGCGCTTCAGGCTTCATGGCGAAGTCCTGCACCCAGGACATCCGGGTGCCGCCGGCGAACTCGTCGTAGCACCAGTGAATGTGCATGTACTCGAACGGCCCGGTCTCCACCCGGTGGGCGTGGACCTGCCGGGTAGCCGGGTCGGCGGTGCGTTCGCTGACCCAGCTCCACGCCACGCCGTTCTCATCGGGATGCATGGTGAGCCGGAACCGCACCGTGTCGCCGGCCCGGTCGAGAATCTCGACCGCGGCGTACTCGGTGAACAGCTCGGGCCACCGGGCGACGTCGTTGGTGACCTCCCAGACCAGCGACAGCGGCGCGGCGATGTCGATCGCGTTCTCGGTGTGCCCCGGCGGGTCGACCCAGCGGGCCACCAGGTCGGCCACGCCGGCGATGCTGAGCTGCCCGGCCTGCTCGGGAATCCGGACCCGCCACCGGTCGGCGACGACGGCGGACAGTTCGAGCAGGGCGAGGGAATCCATGCCCAGTTCCGCCAGACTGGCGGCCGGGGTTCGGGCGGCGGTCTCGGCGTCCAGGCCACAGCGCGTGACCAGGATGTCGGTGATCTCCGTGGCGTACGGTCGGTCGGAAGCGACGGTCATCGGGTCCTCCTTGTGGCCGCGGCGGGCGCGGCGGTGACGGGGGTACGGCCGGCCGGGTCGGCGTCGGCGCGGGCGGCCAGCCCGGCGGGGGCCTCGACCGGCCCGGCAGCGGGAGCCGCAGTCGGCTCGGCAGCGGGAGCCGCACTCGGCTCGGCAGCGGGAGTGAGCAGCCGGTCGACCAGGCCGGTGGTGTGGCGGCCGCTGCGGAAGGCCGGGTCCCGCAGCACCCGCCGGACGAAGGGAATGGTGGTGCGGACGCCCGGACCGGTCACCTCGAACTCGCCGAGTGCGCGGTCGAGGCGGTCGAGCGCCCCTTCCCGGTCCGGCGCCCACACCGCCACCTTCGCCAACAGCGAGTCGTAGTGCGGGCTGACCAGGAGGCCCACGTGGCCGTGGGTGTCGACCCGGGTGAACGGGCCGCCGGGCGGGCGGAACCGGTCGAGCCGCCCGGGGGTGGGCGCGAAGTCACGATCCGGGTCCTCCACGTTGACACGGCACTCCACCGCCACCCCGCGGAGCCGGACCTCCTCCTGCCGCAGGCGCAGCGGCGTACCGGCGGCGACGTAAAACTGCTCGTGGACCAGGTCGACGCCGGTGACCATCTCGGTGACCGGGTGCTCGACCTGGATCCGGCAGTTGATTTCCAGGAAGTGGCACTGTTCGGCCTCGTCGACGAGGAACTCGACGGTCCCGGCGCCGGTGAAGCCGACCGACAGCGCGCCGCGCAGCGCCGTCGCGGCGAGGGTGTCCAGGGTGGACCGGCGCAGCGCCGGAGCCGGCGCCTCCTCGACCAGCTTCTGGTGGCGGCGCTGCACCGAGCAGTCCCGGGTGCCCAGGTGCACCCCGTTGCCGTGGTTGTCGCAGAGCACCTGCACCTCGACGTGCCGGGCGTCGGCGAGGTACCGCTCGACGTACACCCGGTCGTCGCCGAAGGCGACCTGGGCCGCGGCGCGGGTGCGGGCGTACGCGCGGGGCAGTTCGGCGGCGGAACGGACCACGGTCATCCCCCGCCCGCCCCCGCCGGCCGCCGCCTTGACGATCACCGGATACCCCAGCTCGGCGGCCACGTCGAGCGCGTCCGCGGCCGTCGACAGGGTCTCGACGCTGCCCGGCGGCAGCGGCAACCCGGCCTTGCTCATCAGCGCCCGCGCGGTGGACTTGTCGGCCAGCGCGGACATCACCTGCGGTGGCGGGCCGACGAAGATGAGCCCGTTCTCGGCGCAGATCTCGGCGAAGTCGGCGTCCTCGGAGAGGAACCCGTAGCCGGGGTGGACGGCCTGCGCGCCGGTCTGCCGGGCGGCCTCGACGATCGCGGCCGCGTTGAGATAGCTCTGCCGGCTGGCCGCCGGCCCGATCCGGACGGTCTCGTCGGCCAGCCGCACCGGCAGCGTCTGGGCGTCGGCGCTGGAGTGCACCACCACGGTACGGATGCCCAGTTCCCGGCAGGCCCGCAGCACCCGCAGCGCGATCTCGCCCCGGTTGGCGATCAGCACCTTCTCGAACATCAGGCACCCCGCCCGGTGATCGGCTCCAGGGCGAGCAACGGCTGGTCGTACTCGACGGGCTTGCCGTCCTCCACCAGCACCTCGACCACCCGGCCGGCCTGGTCGGCGGTCACCTCGTTCATCAGCTTCATCGCTTCGACGATGCCGATCACCTGACCGGGCCGGACCGGGTCGCCGACGGTCACGAAGGGCGCGGCGCCGGGTTCCGGAGCCCGGTAGAAGGTGCCCACCACCGGCGCCCGCACGGCCAGCCGGTCGGGTCCGGGCACCGCCTCCGCGGCCGGTTCGGCGACCGGCTGCGGCCCGGTACGCGACGTGGTCGGCGCGTCGGCCGAGCCGTGCCACTCCACCTCCAGCACCGTCCCGCCGCTACGCAACCGGACCCGACGGACCGGGCCGGCCAGTTCGGCGACGAGCTCGCGCGCGTGTCGGCGCAGCTCTTCCAACACCTCGTCGGGTTGGCCCGTCGCGCTCATTGGTGCACTCCCATGCCTTGGGCCGCCCCGTAGCGGCGAAAACGGTGCCGCCGGCGGCGGACCAGCGTGGCGGTCGGCACGTCGAGCAGCGGGGCGAGGTTCGCCGCCACCGCCCGGCCCAGCAGTTCGGCGGCGCCGGCCGGGTCGTCGTGCGCGGCGGGGCGCGGTTCGGGCACCATCTCGTCGACCACGCCGAGCCGGCACAGGTCGGCGGCGGTGAGCCGCAACGCGCGGGCGGCCTGCGGCGCGGCCGAGCTGTCCGACCAGAGGATGGCGGCACAGCCCTCCGGGCTGATCACCGAGTAGACCGCGTTCTCGAGCATCAGCACCCGGTCGGCGACCGCGAGGGCGAGGGCCCCGCCGCTGCCGCCCTCCCCGGTGATCACCGCGATGACCGGCGTGGGCAGCACGGTCAGCGCGAGGATGTTCTCGGCGATCGCCGCTGCCTGCCCCTGCCGCTCCGCACTCATTCCAGGGTCGGCGCCCGGGGTGTCCACCAGGGTCACCACCGGCAGGCCGAGCCGGGCCGCGAGACGCATCAGCCGCAGCGCCTTGCGATGCCCGGCGGGGCTGGCCATGCCGAAGTTGTGCGCCACCAGCTCGGCGGTGGTGTGTCCCTTCTGGTGGCCGATCACCATCACCGGCCGCCCGCCGAGCCGGGCCACCCCGCCGACGATCGCCGGGCAGTCCGCGCCCAGCCGGTCGCCGTGCAGCTCGACGAACCCGTCGAAGGCCGTCTCCAGGTAGTCCAACGTGGTGGGCCGGCCGGGGTGCCGGGCCGCACGTACCGTCGCCCAGGCGTCCCGCTCGGGGCCTGCCGTCGGGGGCCCGGCGACGGCCCCGGTCGCCGGTCGCGACGCCGACGCCTGCCGGGGTAGGGCCGGACGCCGGGCCGCCCGACGACCCGCCTGCGCGGCGGCGAGCAGCGCGGTCAGCCGGCCGCGCAGCGCATGCCGGGGCACCACCATGTCGACCTGCCCGTGCCGGAGCAGGAACTCGGCCGTCTGGAAGCCCTCGGGCAACGTGGCGCCGGTGACCTGCCGGATCACCCGGGGACCGGCGAAGCCCATCCGGGCGCCGCTCTCGGCGAGCACCACGTCCGTGTTGGTGGCGAATGACGCCGCCACCCCGCCGTACGTCGGGTCGGTGATCACGCTTACGGTGAGCAGGCCGGCCTCGCGCAGCCCGGCGATCGCCTGGCTGACCGTGGCCATCTGCATCAGCGACAGTGCGCCCTCCTGCATCCGCGCGCCACCGGAGGCGGTGACCAGCACCAGTGGCACCTCGTCGGCCAACGCTCGCTCGGCGGTGGCGGTGATCAGCTCACCGACCGCGCAGCCCAGGCTGCCGCCGAGGAAACGGAAGTCCATCACCGCGAGGGCGATCGGCTGACCGCCGATGCGGGCCGTGCCGCAGAGCACCGCCTCGTGCATCCCGGTGCCGGTCCGGGCGGCGCCGAGCCGATTCGGGTACGGCAGGGTGTCGACGAAGTCGATCGGGTCGACCCGGACCGGCCGGTCCGGCAGCGGCGTGAACGAGTCCGGGTCGGCCAGTTGCGCCACCCGGTCGGGAGCGTCCAGCCGGGCGTGCGCCCCGCACTCGGGGCAGACGTCGAGGTTGCGGCGCAGCCGCTTGCGGTACAGCAGCGAGGCGCAGCCGTCGCAGCGCGACCAGAGCTGTTCGTCGCGGGGGGCGGTGGTGGTCACGGCCGCCGCCCCGGGGCGTCGTACCGGTAGAAGCAGTGGGCCATCGCGTCCCGGGGTGAGCGCCACGTCGGCAGGTACGGTGAGACGTACGGCCGCAGCTGCTCGCTGATCCGGACGAACTCCGGATGCCCGCGGGCGTCCTCCACGGCGCCCTCCGTCGGCAGCTCCGTCTCCAGCAGATGAACGTAGAGGTCGTGCAGCCGGTAGAGCGACCGGTGCCGGACGCCGACCAGGCCCGGCAGTTCGGTCGCGTCGGACTCGGCGAAGATCTCGGCAACCCGGTCCTCGGCGGTCGGCACCACCTTGGCGACGATGAGCGAACGGTCCATGGTCAGCCTTCCCCCCTGGGACGCGTCCCCACCGGCGGTTCCACCGGTTACGCCGGACGACTTCCGCCACCCTGCCGCCGGCACCGTCAACGCCGCGTCACCCGCCAGCCATCCAGGCCGAAAGTTGGTGACGCTGCGTTGACGGAACCTGTGCCCGAGCTATGCAAAGGTCATTTGCAAGCAACGAATCGGCGACACTCATTCGCAGTTCAACACCTATCCAACCCGACGCGCGCCAGCTGGCCGCTGCAGCGAAGGCCTGTTGACGCAGCGTAACCTTAATTGATAACCTCCGTTCCGGTCAGCCCGGCGGGAACGTCGTCCGCCGCCGCGGCGGAGCCGTTCCGACACCGAGGTCGCGGGCAGCCGCGCCGGGCAACAGAAACAGTCGGGACGAGGGTTCCGGCGCAGGGGGGTTTGCACCCGTGAGCGGTGGATCGAGGATGCCGACGGCCGGAGACCCGTCCGCACCCCGGGTTTCACTGCACCTGCTCGGCGGCTTCCGGCTGCTGCACAACGGCGCGCCGGTGGTGGTGCCCCGGGGACTGCAACGGGTCATCGCCCTGATCGGACTGCGACCCGGCGCCACCCGCAGCCACCTGGCCGGGCTGCTCTGGCCGGAGGCATCCGAGGAGCGGGCGCTGTCCTCGCTGCGCACCGCCCTGTGGCGGCTGCGGCAGGACCCGTGCTGTCCGCTGCTCACCGACGGCGACACCGTACGACTCGGTGACGCCGTCCACCTCGACGTCGACGAGTTGGTCGAGATCACCGCCCGGGTACGTGACGGCGAGCTGCCGCCGGGCGCCAGCAACGCTGGCCGACACGACCTGCTCCCCGGCTGGTACGAAGACTGGGCACTGCTGGAACGCGAGCGCCTGCGCCAGCTTCGGCTGCACATGCTCGAGCAACTCGCCGGCAATCACCTCGCCGCCGGCCGGCACGGTGAGGCCCTCGAGGCGGCTCTGGAGGCGATGGCCGCCGAACCGCTGCGGGAAACCCCGCACCGCCTGGTGGTGCGCATCCATCTCGCCGAGGGCAACGCGTTCGAGGCGGTGCACGCCTTCTACGTCTACCGGGACCTGCTGCTGCGCGAGCTGCGCCTGGAACCGTCCCCGGCGATGTGCGCGCTGCTCGACGACACCCTCGCTCCGATCCGGCACGCCACCCGGCACCAGCCGCCCGATCCACGGCGGCCCACCGTCGGCCCGGCACCGCATCCACCACCGTCACGGGATGGTCGCCACTGGTGACGGAGAGGTGACAGTCGGTCGGGCACGCTCTCTGCACACCGTCGCCCCTCGCCCCCGGGCCAGGGGGCTCACCGGCGAGAGGGGTCCCAATGAGTCGACTGTTGGTCGTCAGCCGAATCGTGCCGGGCGCGGAAGGGCGGGTGGCCCAGATCTTCGCCGAGTCCGACGCGACCGAACTACCCAGTTTGACCGGCGTCCGGCACCGGTCGCTGTACTGCCTGCACGACCTGTGCGTACACCTGATGGAACTCGCGGACGTTGACCCGGACGCGGCCGCCGGGGCCCGCAACCACCCGCTCTATCGAGGGGTCAACGAGCGACTGTCGGCGCACACGTCGCCGTACCTGCCGACCTGGCACTCTCCTCGGGACGCCGTCGCCGGCTGCTTCTACAGCTGGGACGCCGCCGACGCGGCCTTCTACGCCCGCCCCGGCGCGGAGGGCTGAGGTCGTCTCATTGGCGACGGGACTTCCGGCCTCGCTGCCATTTCCGACGTATGTGTGCGAAGCTGCCCCGTGTTCTTTCACGACTGTCGTTCACATACGAGGAGGAGTTGCCCGTGTCGCCGAGTTCCGCGCTCTGGCTGGTCGGGATCCTGACTGTGGTAACGGGCCTGGTGATCTGGCGGGTGCTGGCCGGAGGCCGCACCACCGCTGGCCCGTCGGCACCCAAGGTGGAGGGTGGTCCCGTGACCGCCACCCCGCCGGCCACCGATGTCGTTGAGCCGGGCTCCGCCCCGGCCGAGGCGGAGCAGCCCGTCACCGCTGAGGCCGAGCCGGTCGCAGTCGCGGCCGAGGCCGAGGCTGAGGCTGAGGCTGAGCCGGTCGCGGTCGAGACCGAACCGGTCGCCGTCGAAGCCGAGCCGGTCGCCGTCGAAGCCGAGCCGGCCAGCACCGAGACCGCGCCCGTTGCCGTCGAGACCGAACCGGACCTGGTCGCCGCCGACGTGGAGCCCGCTACGGCTCCCGCCGAGCAGGCCGCCCCGGCGACCATCCCCGCGCCGCGCGCCTCGGTCGAGAACAGCACGGCCGCGACGCAGCCCGTCGCGGCCCCGGCCGCCAGCGGGCCCGCCGACGATTTCCAGAAGATCCAGGGCATCGGGCCGAAGATGGCCGCCGGCATCCAGGCCGCCGGCATCCGCACCTACCAGCAGCTCGCCGAGTTGGACGAGGCGGCGCTGCGGGAGGTCCTCAAGGCGGCCGGCCTGCGCGCCGCGCCGGGCCTGGCGACCTGGCCGCAGCAGGCGAAGGTCCTGGCCGGCACCCCCGCCGAGGCCGAGAACGTGCCGGCGACCGCTGGCGCAGACGCCTGAGTCTGTCCCGGGGCCGGTGCTGACGATGTCACCACCGGCCCCGGGCGGGACCTTGCCCAGGCATCCCACGCCGGGCTCGCGATGGTCGACATCGGCCACGCCGGTTCCGACGCTGTTTGACGATTCCACCGCGTTGGGTACATGGCCGTCACCGGCGAAACCACCACACCCCAGTGGAGGCAACCCATGCGCGGCACCTCGACAGTCGGCGTCCTGGTCGTCATCTGGCTTCTCATCGGCGCGATCGCCGCCGGACAACGCGGGTACTACACCAGCGACGAGAAGAATTGCGCCGAGGCGGGCACGATCCTGCTCACCATCGGGGCCGGCCCGCTGAACTACATCGGCGCCAACCCCAAGGTGAGCTGCAAGCTCCCCGAGCCGTCCAGGTGAGCCGCTACCGCCCCTCGGCCCGGCTCAACCGACGTGGATGCCGGGGCGGTGGGTGGGGTCCGGCTCGGTCTTACGGATGATCTCGCGGACCACCGGCGGAGTGTCGCCTCGGCCGAGGATCAGATAGCGCAGCAGGTGCGCGATGGGATTCCCCTCGGACCACTCGAAGTGGCAGTGCGGGCGGACCCCGGTGGCGTCCCGCAGGGCCAGCAGGATGGCGGCGATCGCGTTCGGCGCCGCGGGGCTGCTGGCTCGCAGGATCCGGTACCCGCCGACCTCCACCCCATGCACCCGCAGAACCTGACTGAACTGCGACGGGTCGCTCACGTCGATCTCCAGGAACAGCACGTCGGCGGCGCCCGGCACCGGGTTCATGCCGCGCTGCGCGCGCTCCTTGACCCGGTACTCCTTGAGCGAGCCGCTCTGCCGCTTGTTCGCGATCAGGTGCAGCCGGCCGTCGTGGGCGATCGACTCGGCGACGAACCGCCGGGCCGGCTCGTCGAACTCGATCCGCTCGGCGCGCAGCTCCGTGGTCCGGGACACCCGGGAGATCAGCGAGACGGCGATGATGCCGGCGATGAACAGGCCGGAGATGGCGATGCCGCCCGGTTTCTCGATCACGTTCTCGGTGAGGGCGTAGAGCAGCACCGCGCTGAGCACCGTGAATCCGATCCCGGCGAAGGGGTGCCGCGCCCGGTACGCGGAGATGGTCACCGCGATCGCACCGGAGACCATCATCGCCAGGATCCCGGTGGCGTACGCGCCGGCCTGGGCGTTGACGTCCGCCCGGAAGGCGATCGTGATGGCGATGCTGACCGCCGTGTAGACCAGCACCACCGGGCGGATGGCCCGCCCCCACTCCGGCGCCATGCCGTACGCAGGCAGGTAGCGGGGCACGATGTTGATCAGACCGGCCATCGCCGAGGCGCCGGCGAACCAGAGGATCAGGATGCTGCTGATGTCGTAGATCGTGCCGAACCCCTCACCCAGGTGCTCGTGGGCCACCCAGGCCAACGCCCGCCCGTTCGCCGCTCCGCCGGGCTGGAACTCCTTGGGCGGGATCAGCACCGTGGTGACGAACGTGGTGGCGATCAGATAGACCGACATGATCAGCGACGCGGTCGCGAGCAGCTTGCGGGTGTTTCGGATCCGCGCCGCCAGCCGGGCCTCGGTGTCCACGCCGTTTCCCTTGATCAGCGGCATCATGCTGACCCCGGTCTCGAAACCGGAGAGGCCCAGCACCAGCAGCGGGAAGGCCAGCACGGACGTGCGAACCAGGCCGCCGACGCCAGCGGTGGTGGTGGTCAGCCGCTGCGTCCAGCCACTGACCACCGCCGGGTTGGCGATAATGTGCGACAGGCTGACGACCACGATCACCGCGTTCAGCACGAGGAAGACCGCGACGAGGGGGATGGCGACCCGCACCGCCTCCTGGAATCCCATCAGGAACACGCCACCGAGGACGAGCAGTAGGACTCCGGTGACCACCACCGCGGCGGTGCCGCCGTGCGGAAAAGACTTCGGCAGGTACGGGTTCTCCAACAGGTGCACCGTGGCGTCGGCGGACGACAACGTGATCGTGACGATCCACGAGGTGGCCACGAAGCCGAGCAGCACCAGTACGAAGATCTTGCCCCGCCAGAACGGCAGCAGCCGCTCCAGCATGGCCACCGAGCCCTGACCGTGCGGGCTCTCCCCGGCCACCCGTCGGTACATGGGCAGCATCCCGAACAGGGTCAGCGCCACGATCAGCAGGGTGGCCAGCGGGGAGACCGCCCCGGCCGCCAACGCGGCGATACCGGGCACGTAGGAGAGGCTGGAGTAGTAGTCGAGGCCGGTCAGGCACATCACCTGCCACCAGGGGTGCGCGGCCGTCTGGTGCTCCCGGGTCTCCGGGCCGACCGGCTGGACCTGATGCTGGGACAGCCATCGACTCAGCGGGCTGGCCGGCTCGCGCGGCCGTACCGGGCTCTCCATGCAGGCGGGGATCTCGATCGCCTTTCGGCCGGCGCGGTCGCCGTGTTCCGGGTCGCGGGCGGCGCGCAGCGCCCGATCCGCCGCGGTGGCCTGCGCCTGGTTGCGCCGCCCCCGCGGGCGTCGGGGCTGCGACGCCCCGTCCCGTCCCTCCGCCATGTGCCACCACCTTCAGGCCCTGAACTGACGGTAGGCGGTATCCGGGGCACCGCCCGGCCGAACCCGACAACCGGCAGAGATCGTCAAGACGAAGGCGTGATGGGCAACCGGGTGACACAGCTGAAAGATCACATCAGAGCGGCGGTCCACCGCTGCACGTGTGCCTCCAGCAGGGCGGCCGTGTCCCGCCAGTACGCCCCGTCCTCGGCGTGGATCCGCGCCCACGGTTGCACCTCGTCCCGGGCGCCTCGGCGCAGCAGGTCGGACATGGCCCGGGCCCGACGGCCGAGCAGCGCAGCCAGGGCCGGCCGCTGGGCCGTGGCGAGACCGTAGCCGTCCACCAATGCACGCAGCCGCTCGGCGGACTCCCCCAACGGCCGGTCGGGGCGCATCCCGGCCATGCTCTGCGCCGCGTACGCCAGCTCCCACAGCCGGGTGCCGGGGCCCGCGCCGTCCCAGTCGATCAGCACCCAGCCGCGGGCGGACCGGACCAGGTTCCACGGTGCGACGTCGTGGTGGCAGACGAGCTCGTCGCCGTCCGGTGGAATGACCTGCTGCCAGGCGGCCGCCGGCGGGGGCACGAAGGTGGCCGTCGCGCGGTGCAGGTCGGCCAGGAACGCGCCGATCGACGTCAACTCGTCCAGCGAGTACGTGCCGGTATGGTCGCCCAGCTCCCCCGGGACGTACTCGAGGATCTGGCGGCCCCGGTCGTCCCGGCCGAGCGGCCGGGGCGCGCCGGTGAAGCCGACCGCGTGCAGATGGGCCAGCAGGGCGTCGACGGCGTTGGTCCACGGGCCGGTGGGCCGCCGGACGGTGTCGTCGACCCGAACGATGCCGGCGGTCACGTTGCCGACGAGCGCCTCCTCCACCGGCCCATCCTCGCACCGCCGCAGGCTCGTGCGCCGTCACCGGCACTGCGGCGACGGACCTCGGCTACTGCAAAAAAGCTCCGAGCGGCGAGAGCAGCAACCGGCCGAACCGTGCCGCGTGGTCGTCCAGCCGCTTCCGCTCGCACTCGATGGCCTCCGGGTCGTGCCGGCAGCGCCAGATCTTCTGCGCGTTGCGCCAGGCGACGTTCCGGGTGTACTCGACCAGTTCGCCCTGGTACCAGTCGTCGATGTCGCCGTTCAACATATCGATCATGAGTTGCCAGTGTTCCAGGTAGCCCCGGCGCAGCTCCGGGATCCGCTCGGCGAAGATCTTGTTGATCTCCAGATAGTCGCGGTGCTGCTCGCTGCCGTCGACCGGCTCGGACTCCAGGCTGTCGAACGTCGTCACCAGCGCGAACGGCAGGTCGTAGTTGATGTGCGCGTTGACCCCGGCGGCGGCCGAGGGCAGCGGCCGGGCGTCCGGGCCGCGCATCCGCTTGAACAGGCACGACCACGCCCTCGGCGTGTTCGGGCTGGACTCGGTCCAGAATCGCAACGCGTCGAAGTAGCGGGCGGCGAACTCCACATCCAGCCGGGCCAGGAACACCGGGTCGGTGAAACGGTCGTCGTAGAGGCCGTCCAGGACGCTGGTGGTGATGGTCAGATAGAGCTTGTTGAAGTCCGCCAGGGGGCAGCTCTCCGCCAACGGAGGCAGCCGGACCAGCAGATCCTGCAGCTTTGTGAGGTGGTCGACGACCGCCGGCACGTCGGCGGGGTGGTCGGCGAGCAGCCCGACGATGTCCTGCTGCACGGGACCCCAAACCGGCTCGGTCATCTTTCCTCCACTGTGGCAGACGCCCGCGGCGTCACCGGTGACGCTGGACAGCCTGCCAGCCGGCGCGGACCGGTCGGATCGGTAGAACGACGTATTCACCGGGGCCATCAATGGTTGCGCAGGAAAATCGCGCTGGCCTGCACCCGGGTGCGGACCTGGAGCTTGTCGAAAATGTGCGACACGTGCACCCCGATGGTCCGTTCGCTGATGAACAGCCGCTGGCCGATCTCCCGGTTGGTCAGTCCCTCGGCCACGGCGGCGAGCACCTCGCGTTCCCGGGCGGTGAGCACGGCCAGCTCGTCCGCCGACGGCGGGGCGGCCGGCACCGCGGCCCGGGGCCGGGGCGCGGGACGGGCGGCCGGCGCCTCCTCCAGGGTCACCCGCGCCCGGCCGGCCAGCGTCCGGATCTCCGAGCTCAACGGCACCGCGCCCAGCGCCTGCGCCATCTGGTACGCCTGCCGCAGCAGCTTGCCCGCGGTGGCCACCCGGCTACGTCGGGCCAGCAGCGCCTCAGCCTGCCGCAGCCGGGAGTACGCCGCCGGGTAAGGGTGGTTGCGCCGGTCCCACTCGGTCGCCGAGCGGCCCCACAGCTCCGGGTCTCCCCGGCCGTCGTCGAGTCGGCTGATCTCGGCGTCACAGAGGGCCAGGAAGGCGTCCGCGACGTAGCGCACCGGGGCGGGGGCCTTCTCACTCCGGCCGGCCACCCGGTCGACCACCTCGCGGAGCCGGCGTACCACCGTCGGGTCCACCGCGATCGTCCGGCTCGCATACGCCTCGGCCTCCGCGCGCAGCCCGTGCCAGGCGAGGGTGGCGAGCACAATGACGTCGTCCGAGCGGCTCTCGGTCAGCCCCCGCTGGACGGCCTGCCGGGCCAGGTCGTGCCGCCCCTGCCACATGGCCAGCCCGGCCCGCAGGATGAGCATCGGCAGCACGTGCCGGGCCCCGCCACCGGCGAGCATCGTGGCCACCGCCTCCAGGTCCCGGTCGGAGGCCTCGATGTCGCCGTACCCGACGGAGAGCCGGCAGCGGGCGAGCAGCAGCTCCACCGCGTCGGCGCCGGAGGGACGATGCCGCAGTGCGGCGGCGACCACCTTCTCCGCCTCGGTCCACTGCCCGACCCGGAACAGCCCGTTGGTGGCGATGGCCAACAGCCGGGTCTCCCAGGTGCGGCCGAGGCCCAGCTCGGCGACCCGCTCGGCGCCCCGGCGGGCCACCACCACGCCCTCCTCAAGGATGTTCAGCGGCCCGGTCAGCAGCTCGGCCAGGTGCAGGTACGCGCACGCCACGTCCTCCGGCCGGCCGGACCGCTCGGCGGTCTCCAGGGCCTGGCGCATCACCGCCAGCCCGCCGTCCGGGTCCTCCAGGAAGGCCTCGCTGTAGCCGAGAGCGGCGCTGGCCAGCACCACCTCCGAGGTGGTGCCGTCGACCGCGCCGGCCAGTTCCAGCGCCTCCCGGGCCTGGTCACCGGCCTCGGCGTACCGCCCGAGGTGCAGCAGCAGCTCGGCCAGGTGCGCGGCGGCGGTGGCCCGCTCGCGGGGCGTGCAGTCGTCGTCCGTCAGGGCCTGCCGGTACTCGGCCTCGGCCAACGCGGACCGCCCGGCCGCGGCCAGGTACCGGGCCCGGCGGATGTGCAGGACGCAGGCCCGTGGACCGTCGGGTTCCCCGGCCAGCTCCTCCAGCAACGCCAGCGCCCGAGCGTGCTCGCCGCACTGGTGTGCCGTCTCGGCGGTGTGCTTCAACAGCTCCGCGCGGCCCACGGCGACTTCAGCGGGCCGATCGACGCCCCGCGGGTCCGCCGCCGGGACGGAGGCCAGCTGCAACGCCGCCGACCAGTGCCGGTGCGCCTCGGCGTACCCGTGCAGCCGCTCGGCCTCGCGCGCGGCGGCCATCGAGGCCGGCAACGCCCGTCCGGGTTCTCCGGCCAGCCGCCAATGATGGGCCAGGCGGGCCTGGTGCAGCTCCGCGGTGGCCGAGGTGAGCACCTCGGCGTAGCGGCGGTGCAGCGCGGCGCGCTCAGCGGGCAGCAGCTCGTGCGCCAGCACCTCGGCGACCAGCCGGTGTCGCAGCCGGTAGCCGTCGTCGGCGCCGATCAGCAGCCGGTGCGCCACCGCGGCCCGGACCGCCTCGATCAGCTCGGCCTCGGACAGCCGGACCACCTCTGCCAGTAGCCAGTGCTCGACCGGTTCGACGCCCGCCGCGACCGCGTGCACCACGGCGTGCGCGTGCTGCGGCAGCGCGTCAACCCGCGCCAGGAACACCTCGCGCAGCGTGTCGGAGAGCCCATCGCGACCGTCACGCAGGTCGCGGGCGAGTTCCTCGACGACGAACGGGTTGCCGCCGCTGCGCCGCCACATCTGGTCGGCGGCGTCCGGCGGCAGCGGCGCGCCGGCGATCGCGGCCGCCAGCTCGTCGGTGCCGGCCCGGTCCAGTGGCGCCAGGTCGAGCACCCGGACCGACCGCAGCCGACGCAGCTCGGTGAGGACCCGGCGCAACGGATGCGCGCCCTGCAGCGCCTCGGCCCGGATCGCGGCCAGCACCGACAGTTGCAGATCGCTGAGGCCGGCGAGCAGGTAGAGCAGAAGTTGGCGGGTGCTCCGGTCGACCCACTGGAGGTCGTCCAGGACGAGGACCAGCGGACGGCCGCCGGCGACCGCGTGCAGCCCTTGGGACACCCGCTCCAGCAGCGCGCCCGCGCCGTCCGGCCCCGGGGTCTCCTCGTCGAAGACCTGGAGCAGGCCACGCACCGCCGACGAGGTCCGGGCTTCGGTGGGCTCGGCGTCGAGACGACGCAGCGCCTGCCGCAACGGGTGCAGCGGGGAGGCGTCGCCGATGTCCAGGCAGGAGCCGGTGAGCACCAACGCGCCCGAGGCCCGCAGCCCGTCGTTGACCTCGGCCAGCAGCCGGGTCTTGCCCACGCCGCTCTCGCCGGTGAGGAAGACCGCCGCGGTGTGCCCGGGCGCGACGCCGCCGAGCAGCGCCGACCGGAGCATCGCCAGAATGTCGGCACGGCCGACGAGCGGTGCGGTGTCCACATCGCTGCCCATGGCCCCGCAGCCTAATCACAGCTCCCCGCACCGTTCTACGGGCTCGGGGTGCCAGTGGCACCTTCCGCGTCAACATTGCGACGAAAGGTTGCGGGTGGCCGAGATACGTCGTCCTACGGATCCCCGCTCGATCCGGCGGTGAAAGTCTCCATGAGTCGTCAGGCACCGGTCGCAGTGAAAGGGTGGGTGCGATGCCAATGGCCACGATCGTGGGGATTCGGAAACCCGCCACCGCCGCGCGCTGGCCGGTGCCCGAGGAACGGCGAGTGGTCACCGTGCTCTTCGCCGACATCGTCGGCTCGACCGGTCTGATCGAGCGACTCGACCCGGAAGACGTCCGAGAGCTGCAACGGGAATACTTTGCCACGGTCGCCGGGGTGCTGCGCCGGTGGAACGGCGTGGTGGAGAAGTACATCGGCGATGCGGTGATGGCGCTGTTCGGGGCGCACGGCTCCGACGGGTTCGAGGCGTACCGGGCGGTGCGCGCGGGGTTGGAGATCCAGGATGCGCTGGACCGGCGGGCACCGGCCGGCACCCGGCTGCGGGTCCGGATCGGCGTGGCGACCGGCGAGGTCCTGGTCGACCTGGCCGCCACCCACGACGGTGGGCACGGCACGGCCAGCGGCGCCGTGATCACGACCGCGGCCCGCCTGCAGGAGTACGCCCCGCCGGGTGGGGTGGTCGTCTGCGCGACGACCCGCCGGGCCACCGCCGGCCTCGTCGAGCAGCGTCCGCTGGCCACGATGGCGGTGGCCGGCAAGGCGTTTCCGCTGGACATCTGGCGGGTGACCGGACTGGTCCGGCCGGCGCCGGCCCGTCACCACGGCCCGTTGATCGGCCGGCGGCGGGAGTTGGCCACCGCCGGCGACGAAATCACCCGCGCGGTCCGCGATCGCCAGCCGCGCTGGATCTCCCTGGTCGGGCCGGCCGGCAGTGGCCGCAGCCGGCTGCTGCACGAGCTGGCCCGCGCGGTGCCGACCGTGGACGGACGTGCGGTCCGCTGGTGCGTGGCGCAGTGCCCGCCGTACCCGGAGGGAGCGCTGGCGCCGCTGGCCGACATGGCCCGCGCCTTCGCCGGGGTCCGCGACACGGACCCCGCCGCGACCGTACGCCGGCGGCTGGCCGGGGCGCTGGACGGGCTGCTGCCGCCGGCCCGGCGCGGGGCGGCGGCGCACGCGCTGGCCGACTTCGTCGCGGCGCCGGGGGACGCGGGGGCCGCGGGCCGCGGTGCCGAGGTCTGGCGGGAGGTCCTCCTCGCCCTGGCCGCCGAGGTGCCGGTGGTGGTGGCGGTGGACGACCTGGACCGCGCCGCCCCGACGCTGAGCCGGTTTCTGCACCGGCTCTTCGCCGCGGCCAGCGAACGGCGGCTGCCGCTCGCCGTGGTCGCCACACACGGGCCGGGCTGGGCCGACCTGCTGCCCGAGGCCGCCGGTCGGCGTCGCCACGTGCCGCTGCCCGCGCTCGGCGCCGTCGACACCGGACGGCTGCTGCGGCAACTGCTGGACCGGGCCGGCCGCCCGGCCGCGCTGGCCGCGGAGCTGCGGCCCCTGGTCGGCGGCAACCCGGCCGTCGCCCGGGCGTACGTCCGGGCGCTCGGCGAGGACGGTGACCCGGCCGGGGTGCCGGAGGCGGTCCGCCGCATGGTCGACGCTTGCCTGGACCGGCTGGACGGGCATCAGCGGGCGGTGCTGATGGCGGCTGCGGCACACCGCGCGAACGCCGACGCCGACACCGTCGAACGGCTGCTCGACTGGCCGGCGGGCCGCGCCGAACCGGTGCTGCGCGCTCTGCTCGCGGGCGGTCTGCTACGCCGGACCGGCGGCGGGTACGCGGTCGCCGACCCGACGATCGCCCGGGTGGCGCGGCAGCGACTTCCCCGCGCGCTCCGGACGGCGTTCGCCCGCCGGCTGGCCGCCGCGGTCCACATTCCGCCGCGCGGTCCGGCGCACGCCGGGCCGTATCGCGGGCGCCGGGGCACGGCGACACTCGCCGCGGCCTGAGCCCGGCGCCGGGGTGGAGCGGGCACGGGGCCGCTCCACCCCGGCGCCGTCCCGGCCGATCGCTCGCCGGTCGGCAGCCACGTCGCCGACGTAGCCCGCCGGGCAGGGTCTCCTCGCCCCGGGCCGACGCACCAGACTCAGCCGCCCGCTCCGCCCCTCACGGCCTGGACAGCGTGCGGCTACGCCCGCGGAACTCGGCGATCACCTCGTCGTCCCGCCAGACAGTGACGTCGTAGATGCCGCTGCGGCCGTAGCGGACCCGCTCGGTGGCCCGGGCCTCGAGCAGGTCGCCCTCGCGGACGGGACGCAGGAAGCTGATCTCGCCGCCGGCTGCCACGGTGGCCGGGCCGTGGCTGTTGCAGGCCAGCGCGAACGCGGTGTCGGCGAGCAGGAAGACGAAACCGCCGTGGCCGATCGCGTGGCCGTTCAGCATGGCCGGGGTGACCCGCATTCGGGCCACCGCCGCGCCGCCGGCGGCCGCGACCAGCTCGATGCCGAGCCCTTTGGAAGCCACGTCGACGTCGAACATGTCATGGGCCGCGGTGCGGCCGTCGTGCTCCACCATGTCAGTGCCCCTGCCGCTGGTCGACGATCCGGCGCATCTTACCCATCGACCGTTCGACCCCGTCGGGCTCGATGACCTGCACCGCCACGCTCACCCCGATGGTGTTCTTGACCTGCTGCACCAGGGCCGCCCCGGCCCGCTCCGCCTCGTCGGCGGCCACCCCGGTCCGCCGCTCCACCCTGACGGTGAGGGTGTCCATCCGGCCCTGCCGGCCCAGCACGCACTGGAAGTGCGGCGACAACGCGGGCGTACGCAGGATCAGTTCCTCGATCTGGGTCGGGAAGACGTTCACTCCTCGGACGATCATCATGTCGTCGGTCCGGCCGGTGATCTTCTCGATCCGCCGCATCGCCCGGGCGGTGCCGGGCAACAGCCGGGTCAGGTCCCGGGTGCGGTAACGGACGACCGGCATGGCCTCCTTGCTGAGCGAGGTGAGCACCAACTCCCCCTGCTCGCCGTCGGGCAGCACCTCACCGGTGACCGGGTCGATGATCTCGGGGTAGAAGTGGTCCTCCCACAGGTGCAGGCCGTCCTTGGTCTCCACGCACTCGACGGCCACTCCCGGCCCCATCACCTCCGACAGCCCGTAGATGTCGACCGCGTGCATGTTCAGGCGCTGCTCCATCTCGCGGCGCATGTCCTCGGTCCACGGCTCGGCGCCGAAGATGCCGACCTTGAGCGAGGTGGCTCGGGGGTCGACGCCCTGGCGTTCCATCTCGTCGACGATGGCCAGCATGTAACTGGGCGTGACCATGATGAGGTCCGGCTCGAAGTCGCGGATCAGCATCACCTGCCGCTCGGTCATGCCCCCGGAGACCGGGATGACCGTGCAGCCCAACTCCTCGGCGCCGTAGTGCGCGCCGAGGCCACCGGTGAAGAGCCCGTAGCCGTACGCCACATGCACCCGGTCGGCCGGACGGCCACCGGAGGCGCGGATGGAGCGGGCCATCAGTTTCGCCCAGGTGGCGATGTCGGCCCGGGTGTAGCCGACCACGGTGGGGCGGCCGGTGGTGCCCGAAGAGGCGTGCAGCCGGGCGATCCGCTCCCGGGGCACGGCGAACATCCCGAACGGGTAGTTCTCGCGCAGGTCGGCCTTGCTCGTGAACGGAAAGCGGGCCAGGTCCGTCAGCTCGCGCAGATCGTCCGGGTGGGCCCCGGCCGCCTCGAAGGCCCGACGATAGTGCGGGACGTTGTCGTACGCGTGCCGCAGCGACCAGCGCAGCCGATCCAGCTGCAGCGCCCGCAGTTCGTCCACGGACGCCCGCTCGACGGGTTCCAGCTCATCGGGACGAGGGGTGCGGTCCTGCACGGCTGCCTCCTGCACGACGGTCCCGACGCCGCCACGCGCCGGACGATGTCGCACACCGTACGCCCGTACGGGCCCGTGCTGCCAGGTCAGAGGCGGGCCGGCCGGCAGCGTCTATGCTCGGCGGAGAACCATGAACCGACCACCCGAATTCCCCGTCGACCCGGACGTCGATCTGCGCGTACCCGCCGACCGGGGAGAGTTGAACGCCCACCCGGCGGCGGTCCTCGGTGCCATCGCCGCCGGCGGGGTGCTCGGCGCGCTGGCCCGGGCCGGCCTGCAGGCGGCGTTCCCGCATCCACCCACCGGTTTCCCGTGGGCCACCTTCGGTATCAACGTCGTCGGCTCGCTGCTGATCGGCGCGCTGATGGCGGTGCTCACCGTCCGTCCGGCCGGCCCACTGGTCCGGCCGTTCCTCGGCGTCGGCGTGCTGGGCGGCTTCACCACCTTCTCCACGTACGTGGTGGACACGCAGCGGGCGGCGGCCGCCGGGGCGCCGGGGACGGCGCTGGCGTACCTGGCGGCGACCCTCGTCGGGGCGCTGTTGGCGGTCTGGGCCGGGGACGCGGTCGCCGGCCGGCTGCTGTCCCGGGCCGCCGGGGCGGCCCGGTGACCGTCCTGCTGATCGCGATCGGGGCCGCGCTGGGTGCCCCGCTGCGCTACCTCACCGACCGGGCGGTGCAGGCCCGCCACGGCTCCGTTTTTCCCTGGGGCACGCTGACCGTCAACGTGGCCGGGTCGCTGCTGCTCGGTGCGGTGGCCGCGGTCCCGGCCGTCCCAGCGGTGGGCGCGCTGGTCGGCACGGGCTTCTGCGGCGCGCTGACCACCTGGTCCACGCTCAGCTACGAGACACTGCGGCTGGCCCGGAACGGCGCCCGCCACCACGCGCTGGCGAACGCGCTGCTCAGCGTGGTCGCTGGGCTGGGCGCGGCGTCCCTGGGGTACGCGCTGGCTCGCGCACTCACCGACTGACCGCTACCGAACGCACCGCCCCGCCTCGCTTGCCGGCGCCGCGTACCCCGTCTCTCGCACCAGGTGCGCGATCCGGTCGTCCAGCCGGGCCGCCTCCGCCACCTCCCCGCTCATCCGGGCGGCACGGGCCAGGACGCGTGTGGCCCGGATCTCGATCAGCCGGTAACCGGCCCGTACGGCCAGGGCTGACGCGGCGCGGCCGTGCTCCCGGGCTACGACCGGTTCCCCGGCGACCAGTCGAGCCTCGGCGAGACCGGCCAGCGCGGTCGCCTCGCCCCAGCTGAATCGGGTCCGCCGCGCCAACTCCAGGGCCCGGCGGTGCTCCTGCGCGGCCTCGGCCGGTCGACCCAGCGCCAGCAGGACCCGGCCGAGCGCGTCCAGTGCCCACGCCTCGGTACCGGTGTCGCCGATCTCCCCGGTGAGCGTCACCGCCCGCTCCGCGTCCGGGTGGGCCGCCGCCGCCCGGCCCGTCGCGCACCAGAGCACCGCCCGGCCGGCGAGGGCGGTCGCTTCGCCGTACCGGTAGCCGAGGTCGCGATTGGCCGCGAGCGCCCGCGTGTACAGTTCCTCGGCGACGCGGTGGTCGCCGAGGTCCCGGCGCACGTTCGCCAGGTCGACCAGCAGGACGGCCACGTTGTACCGCGCCCCGGTCTGCTCACCCCGCTCCAGCGCCGCCTGGACGTGCTCGTACGCCTGGGCCAGCGCCCCCAACTGCCAGTACGCGAAGCCGAGATTGGCCAGGGACATCACCTCCCCGCCGTCGTTGCCGAGCTGCCGGTTCAGCTCCAGGGAGCGGCGAGCGCAGGCGATCGCCGCCTGCGGATCACCCAGGCGCTGGTGCACCGCGCTGAGGTTGTTCAGCATGCCGGTGCGCCCCTCCGGCCAGCCGTCCCCGGCGTCGATCCGCAGCCCGTCGAGCAGGTGCCGGCGGGCGCCCTCGTACTCTCCGCTGGTGACGTGGACCAGGGCGATGCTCTGGTGCATGGCGGCCTGAGCCCGCGGATCCTCCTCGGCCTGAGCCGCCGCCAGCGCGACCGTCGCCGCCGCGAGCCACTCGGCACGCCGTCCCCGCTGGTGGAAGTAGGCCCGCAGCGCGTCGGTGAGCTGCCAGGCGTACCGGCGGGGGCCCTGCCGGGCCGCTTGCTCCACCGCCACGGTGAGGTTCGTCCATTCGGCGTCCAGCCAGGCCAGAGCGGCCTCCGTGCTGGGGAACGGATCCACCGGCACCGGACGCGGCAGCCGGACGAAGTGCGGAATGAGCCGGCGACCCGCCGCGTCGGCCGTGACCAGGTAGTGGTCGAACAGGCGCTGCCGGAGCAGATCCCGCTGCGCGACGTCCTCCTCCGTGGTGACCCGGTCCACCGCGTACCGGCGCAGCAGGTCGTGGAACCGGTACCGGTCTCCGGCGAGCCGTTCCACCAGGTGCGCGGCGGCCAACGCCCGGAGCAGCCGTCCGGCCGTGGCCGGGGACGCGCCGACGAGGGCACCCGCCACGCCTGCCCCGAAACTCGTGCCGGGCACCAGCCCGAGCCGGCGGAACATCTGCCGCTGCTCCGCCGACAGCGCCCGGTACGACAGCGCGAATGCCTTGGTCACCGCCGATTCGTCGGCCCCGTCAATGGTCAACCCGGCCAGGGGATCCCCCTCGGCCAGTTCCTGGGCCAACCCGGCGATCTCCGGCTCCCCCGCGGCCTGAATGTTGGCGGCCGCGATCCGCAGCGCGAGCGGCAGGTGCCCGCAGAGCCGGGCGAGCCGCGCCGCCGCGTCCGCCTCGGCCCGGACGGTGTCGTCCCCCAGCAAGGTGGCCAGCAGGCCGGCCGAGTCCGCCGGGGTGAGCACGTCCAGCGGCAGCATCCGGGCACCGGCCCGGACGACCAGTTCACCGAGCCGGTGCCGGCTGGTGACCAGCACGGTGCCCGCGGACGGGATCAGCGGCAGCACCTGCCCGACCTCGCGGGCGTTGTCGAGCACCAGCAGGACGTCCCGCCCGGCCAGCAGAGAGCGGAACAACGCCGCCCGGGCGTCCACCTCGTCGGGTATGGCCCGGGGGTCGACCCCGAGCCCACCCAGCAGGTGGGTGAGCGCGGCGGCCGGCGGAACCGGCTCCCGTTCGGCGTCGAAGCCGCGCAGGTCGACGAAGAGTTGCCCGTCGGGGAACGCGTCGCGCACCCGATGTGCCCACCGCACGGCCAGCGCGGTCTTACCCACCCCGGCGGTGCCGGTGAGCACCCAGATCCGGGTGCCGCCGACCCGATCGTCCAGGGTTGCGTCCAGCCGGGCGAGGTCGGCGGCCCGGCCGGTGAAGCCGGGAATCTCGTGGGGCAGTTCGGCGGGGCGTACCGAGCCCCGCTGGTCGGTGCTCTCGGGCGGGTCCAGCGTCGGGTCGGCCCGGAGAATGAGCTGCTCGAGCCGGCGCAGCTCGGGCGCGGGGTCGAGGCCGGACTCGTCGGCGAGCCGGACGCGGACCCGCTGGTAGGTGGCTAGGGCCTGGTCGGCGCGACCCTCCCGGTGCAGGGCGAGCATGAGCTGCCCGACCAGCCGCTGGCGGCCCGGACAACGGGCCACCTGGTCGGTAAGTTCACCGACCACCTGCCGGGCGCGGCCAAGCCGCAGCAGCGCCTCCGCCCGGTCCTCCACCGCCGTCCATCGGGCCTCCCGCAGCCCGGCGCCAAGCCGGTGGCGCACCTCCTCGTCGGCCACGTCCGCGAGCGGCTCCCCCCGCCACAGTTCGAGCGCCCGGTCAAGGAGGTCGACCGCGGTCTCGTCCTCGGCGGAACGGGCCCGCGCGGTCAGCGCGGTGAACCGGTGTGCGTCCACCAGGTCGGGATGGACCCGCACGAGATAACCGCCGCCGCGGCTCACGATCTCCACCGGTGCGTCGTGCCGGCGGAAGACGGCCCGCAACCGGGAGACCAACGCCTGCACCGTGGCCCGCGCGCTACTCGGCGGGGACTGCGGCCAGAGCAGGTCGATCAGCCGGTCCACCGGTATCACCCGGTCCGGCTCCAGCAGCAGCGCCGCGAGGACGAGCCGCGGCTGGCGGCCGCCCACGTCGACGCGGGCCCCGTCGGACCACACCTCCACGGCACCCAAGATCCGGAACTCCACGACGCGGGAGTATGCCCAATCGCCGCGGACCGGCTGCAAGCCGGTTGCAAGGACGTTGCACGGACGAGCGTGGATCATGGTGCCGCACCTTCGGTCGGTCGGCTGAACGTCCGCACTGACCGGCGGGCACTGCGGGTGGGCCGTCGCGCGCGCCGCCCACCCGCTTCGGGGGTGGCCGGCCCGGGCTGGGACGCCGGGCCGGCCGGCCCGCCGGTCAGCCGAAGGCGAGCCGGCGCGACAGCATCACGCTCGGCTGCGGACCGGATTCCACCAAGCGGGAGGAATTGGAGTCATCAACGCCCTCGTGCCCCGACAGCTCGCCGGCCGGGTCTGGTTGTTCCCCGGCGATCCCGACCCGTACGCGATCCGGCCGACCGTGGCGGTCGTCGCGGACGAGCGCGGAAGTGTACTCATCGACGCGGGACAGAGTCCGGCCCACGCGCGCGAGATCCGAGCCGGGTTGCGCGCCGCCGGCCTGCCAGCGCCCCGTTGGCTGGTCTACACCCACCACCACTGGGACCACGTCTGGGGCGCCTGCGCTTGGCCGGGCGTCGAGATCGTCGGGCACGAGGCCGGCGTCACACCGCTGCGCGCCGAGGCGGCCCGGCCGTGGAGCCACCGCTACCTGCGCGATCAGGTACGCGACAATCCGCAGCTCGGACCCAGCTTCCGGGCCCGAGCGCTCGCCGTGGACTCCTGGGACGGCTTCGCGGTCCTCCCGCCCACGCGCACCTTCACCGACGAGCTGGTCCTGCCCACCGGCGTGGTCGTTCGGCACGTGGGCGGTCGGCACGCCCCGGACTCATCGGTGGTGCTGGTGCCGGACTCCGGGGTGTTGGTGCTCGGCGACTGCTGGTACCCGCCTCCGCTCCACCTGCGGGCGCCGACGGACGAGCCCGACCTGGCGATGGCGCGCGGCCTGCTCAGCGACGACGTCGAGTGGTATGTGTCCGCCCACGAGGAGCCGACCCGGCTGGCCGAGGCGCGGGCCGCGCTGGCCGGCTGACCGGCCGTCAGCGGGCGCGGCGCTCCGGGTGTGCCCGGTTCCAGGCCCGCATCCGCTCCGGGTAGCCGAGGCGCGCCGCCTCGTAGAGCGGGATCGCGTGCCGTTGGGCGATCTTGGCGGCGACCCGGGGCGATCCGGTGCGACGGCGGATCCACTCGCCGTCGTGGGCGATGGCGACCACGGTGGTGTCGGTGGCCGTGGTCTCCGGCTCAAGGTAGAACTCCACCCCGCTCCGGCTGGTCACGAACGCCTCCAGAGCGGCCAGGTCGTCCCGGTTCGCCTCGCGGTCGAGCTTGGTCGGGGTCACCGGGTCGGCGGCCCTTCTGCGGAACCAACCCATGCCAGCCTCCTCTCGTCGGGTCCGCCCCAGTGCAGCACCGTCACCTGGCAACTGGCTGGGAGCGCCGTGCGAGAACGCTGGACGCCCGGGATCAGCGGGCCGGCGGGCGCAGCACCGGGACCAGGGCGAGGGTGGGCAGCAGGAGGAGCGGCACGACACCCAGTGCGTGCAGGATGCCCAGATGGTCGCCGAGGAAGCCGAGCAGCGGCGGGCCGCCGAGGAAGGCGGTGTAGCCGATCACGGCAACCACGCTGACCCGGGCCGGGGCCCGATCCTCGTCGTCAGCGGCGGCGCTCATCCCGACCGGGAAGCCGAGCGACGCCCCGATCCCCCACAGCGCCACGCCGACGACGGCTACCGGCCCCGAGCCGGCCAGCACGGCCAGGGCGGCGCCGGCGGCGGCCAGCCCGATGGTGCCGAACAACACCGGCACCCGCCCCCAGCGGTCGATGGCGACCGTGCCGGCGGTCCGGCCGAGGGTCATGCCGACCACGAAGACGCCGAACACGGTGGCGCCGACCGCCTCGCTGACGCCGTAGCCGTCGACGAAGGCCACCGCCAGCCAGTCGTTGGCGCTGCCCTCGGTGAACGCCATGACCAGCACCAGCAGGCCGATCAACAGGGTGCGCGGCTCCCGCCAGGTGGCCAGCAGCGCCCGGCGCCGGGCCGCCGGTTCCGCCGGGCCGTCCGCCTCGGCGGGGGCGGGCAGGAACGCGCGGGTGCCGAGCAGCGTGCCGACCAGGACCACGGCCGCGAGCGCGGGCAGGTGCACCCCGACCGGTACGTCCAGCCGGGCCGCCCCGGCGCCGATCCCGGCCCCGGCCACCGTGCCCAGGCTCCACGCCGCGTGGAATCGGGGCATGATCGTCCGGCCGAGGCGCTTCTCCACCGCCGCGCCCTCGACGTTCATCGCCACGTCGCAGGTGCCGGAGCCGTAGCCGAAGGCGAACAGGCCCAGCGCGACCCCGACCACCGAGCCGATCAGGCCGGCGGAGAGGCCGGCGACGACCGTGCCGAACGCGACGAACAGGACCGACGCCGCCACCGTGCGGGCCGGACCGAGCCGCTGGGTGACCAGCCCGGCGAAGGGCATCGCCAGCACCGCGCCGGCCGACATGGCCAGCAGCAGCAGGCCGAGCCGACCAGCGCTGAGCCCGAGCGCCTCCCGCACCGCAGGGACCCGGGAGAACCAGGTGCCCACCGCGAGCCCGTTGAGGGCGAACACGACCGCCACCCCGTTGCGGGCGGCCAGGACCGGCCGCGGCACGGGGTGCCGCTCGACGGCCGCGTCAACGGTGCTGCTCACTTCGTGCTCTCCTCTTCCCCTGGACGGCCGGTGACCGGCCGGCCTGCCGACCATCGCACACCTGAGAGCGCTCCCAGCACAACCGCCGTCACACCGTACCGCGGGCGGACCGGACCGGGCATGATGCCGACAGGGCCGGCGCGCGGGGAGGTAGGAAAGATGGGTACGCCGACGGCACGCTCCACCACCCTCGATGACGTGGCCCGGGCGGCCGGGGTGTCACCGGCCACCGCCTCCCGGGTGCTGGTCCGCCGCTGACCACCGCCACCCGGAAGGTCGCCCCGACCGGCGGTTGGGGCGGCCGGGAGTCGGGTATGCGCCGACCGACCCGACCGACGACGAAGGCGAGCAGAGGTGACCGAGCCCGCGCCACCGCACCGGCAGCCCGAGGAGGGGCACCGGCACGGCCGGCTGAGCGCCCGCCCCGCCACCGTCGCCGCGCCCGGTCCGACCGGGCTGACGTCCGTCCCCGACCCGGAAGGCGGGCCGCCGGCACTGCGGTACGTCCCGGCCGACGGCGCCGGGCCGTACCGACTGGTGGTGTTGCTGCACGGCGCCGGCGGCTCGGCCCGGCAGGGTCTGGACCTGCTGCTGCCTCTGGCCGACGCACGGCGGCTGCTGTTGCTCGCCCCGCCGGCCGCCGCGAGCACCTGGGACCTGATCGCCGAGGCGCTCGGCCCGGACGTACGCCGGATCGACGCGCTGCTGGGCGCGGCGCTCGCGGAATACCCGGTGGCCGGAGTGACGCTCGGCGGCTTCTCCGACGGGGCGTCGTACGCCCTGTCCCTGGGCCTGACCAACGGCGACCTGGTCGACGCGGTGGTGGCCTTCTCCCCCGGCTTCGCCGCGCCGCTGGTCACCCACGGCCGGCCGCGCGTCTTCGTCTCGCACGGCGCCGACGACCGGGTGCTGCCGGTGGACGTGTGCAGCCGACGCCTGGTCCCCCGCCTGCACACCCTCGGCTATCCGGTGGAGTACGCCGAGTTCCCCGGCGGCCACGAGGTGCCGGCGGAAATCCGCCGGCGGGCGGTGGACTGGCTGGCCGGCTGAACCGGGTCAGGTCGCCGGCCCGGCGACCGCCGCGTCGACCCGGCTCAGCACCGACGCGTCGTCGTCGACGCCGACCCCGCGCAGCAGGTCGATAGCGGTGGCCCGGATCTGCCCGATGATCATTGCGAGCGGCAGGGTCTGGCCCGGGTTGAACAGCCGACCCGCCGCCCGGACCGCCTCCAGCGCGGCGACGTCCGCCCGCTCGGCGTGGGTGTCGGCGACCCGATCCTGTCCGTTGAGGTCGGCGGCGAGCGCGTCCCCGGCCGAGCGGACCGCCTCGGCCAGGGTCCGGACGGCGGCGCCCAGGTCGGGCGGCACCGGCGCCGGGCCCCGGGTGAGGGTCACCGCGGCGCGCGCGAGAACCCGTACGTTGCGGACCGCATAGTCGATCTGCCGGATCGAGCCCTCCACCGAGCGCAGCCGCCCGAGGTGCTGGCGGCGGCGCAGGTTGAGCCGGAGCGCCTCGCCCGCGGCCCGCACCGCGTCGCGCAGCCGCTCCACCCCGGCGTCGGCGTGCCGGGCCCGCTCCAGCGCGGCCAGCGCCGCCCCGTCGTCGCCCCGGTCCAGCGCTGCGGCGATCTCGTCGAGCACCCCGGCCAGCTCCTGGAAGGTATGCCGGAACTCGGTGACCAGCGGGGCGAGCGGCCGACGAGCGTCGACGAGCTGGCTCGCCACGATGGCCACCGCGCCGCCGATCAGCGCGTCAACGAACCGGAACGGGACCAGCGTCTCGGTCGGCGGCGCGACAACCACCAGGTAGAGGGCGGAGACGGCGGCCTGCACGACCGTGACCGAGCTGGCGCCGACCGCCACCGCGAGGGCCACGGTGAGCAGGATGACCGTGAAGACGGTCCAGGTGGTGCGTGGGCCGAGCGCCTGCACCACCAGGTCGGCGACGAGCACGCCGGCGGCCACCCCGAGGACCACCTCGACCGCCCGGCGCATCCGCTGGCCGCGGGCCTGACCGAGCACGATCAGCGCGGCGGCCGGGGCGAAGAACGGCTGTGGGTGGCCGATCAGTCGGGTGGCCAGGATCCACGCGACGGTGGCGGCGAGGGTCGCCTCCGCCACCGGCAGCCAGCGCCGCCGCAGCCGTCCCACGGCCTCCCGGACAGCTGCTCCGGGTCGCCGCATGGCGGCAGGTATACCGAGCCGGAGTGCTCGCCACCTGCCCCACCACGCCATCGCCGTCTCCCGTCGCCGGCCCGAACCCACCCATGGTGCGCCTCAACAGGCCGGAGGGGCAGCGGTCGGGGCCACCACCGGCCGGTGTCCCCGGTCACTCGCGGCCGTGCCGGGTCAGGCGGTGAGTGCGGCGCACTCCGGGGAGGCGAGGAAACGGGCGAGCATCTCCGCGGTGCCCGGAGTGTACGGCCGGCCGTCCAGCACGTCCGCCGAAGCGGTGAAGACCATCGCAATGCCCTCGCCGAGCACCACATCCTCCTGCCGGGCGGTGGTCGCGCCGCAGAAGTAGTGCATGACCCGGTCGACCTCCGGGATCTCCTGCTCTTCGAAGAGGCGCAGCGGGCTGTCGGGGCACAGCCCGGTCTCCTCTCGCAGCTCCCGCAGCGCCGTCTCCTCGATCGTCTCCCCTGGCTCCCAGTGCCCGCCCGGCAGGCCCCACACGTTCGGGTGGTACGTCGCGTGCGCGTCGCGGAGCTGGAGCAGCAGTTGGCCGGCGCGGTCGACCAGCAGGACGACGGCTACGGGGTGCATCCGGCCAACCTAGTACGCCGTACCCCGGCCCGGCCGCCCCGCCAGACCGGGACGCTCGCTGGCCGAGTTCGTACGACTTCCGGTGTTCCGGATCATCTCGGGCGGGTCGTCGCCTCCGCGTACTCGGTGAGGACGGCGTCGAGCATGTGGCGGGCCTCCGCGGCGCGCTCCGGGTCGGGGTCGTCGAGCGTGATCAGGGCCTTCCAGAGCACCCATCCCCGGCCTCGGGCCCAGGTCGCGTCGTCCACGCCGAGCGCGGTGCGGAATGCCGCCTGGCTCGCGCCGGCCAGCAGCGTCCAGGCAACGGCCAGGTCGCAGGCCGGATCGCCCATGCCGCAGCAGCCGAAGTCGATGACCGCGGTGAGCCGGCCGTCGCGCACCAACAGGTTGCCCCAGGCGACGTCGCCGTGGAACCAGACCGGCGGACCGGTCCAGGTCGACCGCAGGGCGGCAGCCCAGATCCGGTTGACGGTGTCGGTGGGGATCCGGTCGCCGAGCAGTTGGACCGCCCGTCGGGTCTCCCCGTCGTACGTGGCCAACGCGGCGCCCCGGAAGGAGCTGTGCGAGCCGGCGGGCGGGCCGCCCGCCGGCTCGGCGTGGTGCAGGGCGGCGAGGAAGCCGGCGAGGTCGGTGGCGAACCGGATCGGGTCGCCGATCCGCTCGGCGGTGGCGGTCTCGCCCTCGATCCAGCGGCGGACCGACCAGGGGAACGGGTAGCCCTCGCCGGGTTTCCCCTCGGCCAGCGGGATCGGCACGGCCAGCGGCAGCCTCGGCGCGAGGGCCGGCAGCCAGCGATGCTCCTTCTCGACCTGCGGCACGTATCCCTCGGCGCTGGGCAGGCGTACGGTCATCTCGTCGCCCAGGTGGAAGGTGCGGTTGTCCCAGCCGCCCACGGCGACAGGCCGGATCGGGAGGTCGGCCCAGCGGGGGAACTGGCTGGCGACCAGCCGGCTTACCAGTGCCACGTCGATCGGGGGGACGTCGGGCCGCGCCGTCACCGGCCCCGAGGCCTTGTGCTGCTGTGTCATCGCGGCCAGCATCGTCGGCGGTGCCCCGCCGTGGCAACCGATTTCGCCCGCCGGAGGCCCACGGCTCACGCGTGACCTTCGATGTGTTGCACGACGCCGCAAGCCCCTCTACTCTCCATGGGAGCGCTCCCGAGGCCTGCCGCGCCGGACTGTCCGGGCGAGTTCGCGACGGCACCGCCATGAACTCACCACCCACCACCCCGATAGGACGATCCCGCATGACCTCGATTCCGCGCTCTTCGCGGCGCTCCCTCCTCGCGGCCGGCACCGTCGGCGCGCTCGCCCTGGCCGCGGCGGCCCTCCTGCCGTCGACCAGCGCCATGGCCGCGACCGGCTGCGCCGTCACCTACACCACCAGCGACTGGCAGGGCGGATTCACCGCCAACATCACCATCAAGAACCTGGGCGACCCGACGAGCCGATGGACCCTCGGCTTCACCTTCCCCAACTCCGGGCAGCGCGTCACCCAGGGCTGGTCGGCGACCTTCCAGCAGAACGGCAGCGCGGTCACCGCGCAGAACCTCGACTACAACGGCACGCTGGCCACCGGGGCGAGCACCACCATCGGGTTCAACGGCTCCTGGACCACCGCCAACCCGGCCCCGACCTCGTTCACCCTCAACGGCGCGAACTGCACCGGCAGCACCACCCCGCCGACCACCGCGCCGCCGAGCACCGCGCCACCGACCACGGCGCCCCCGACCACCGCGCCCCCGACCACCGCGCCACCGACCACGACGCCCCCGACCGGCAACACGCCGGTGGCCATCAACGGCCAGTTGCGCGTCTGCGGGGTCAACCTCTGCAACCAGTACAGCCGGCCGATCCAGCTGCGCGGCATGAGCACCCACGGGCTGCAGTGGTTCGCGAACTGCTACAACGACGCCTCCCTCGACGCTCTGGCCAACGACTGGAAGGCCGAGCTGCTGCGAATCTCGATGTACGTGCAGGAGCAGGGCTACGAGACCAACCCGACCGCCTTCACCAACCAGGTGAACACCCTGGTGGACAAGGCGGCGGCGCGCGGCATGTACGCGTTGATCGACTTCCACACGCTGACGCCCGGTGACCCGACGTACAACCTGGACCGGGCCAAGACCTTCTTCGCCGCGGTCTCGGCCCGCAACGCCGGCAAGAAGAACGTGATCTACGAGATCACCAATGAGCCGAACGGCGTCAGCTGGACCACCATCAAGAACTACGCGGAGCAGGTCATCCCGGTCATCCGGGCCAACCATCCGGACGCCGTGGTCCTCGTCGGCACCCGCGGCTGGTCGTCGCTGGGTGTCTCCGAGGGCGGCAACTCCGACGAGATCGTCAACAACCCGGTCCGGGCCAGCAACATCATGTACACGTTCCACTTCTACGCCGCGTCCCACAAGGACAACTACCGCAACGAGCTGCAGCGGGCCGCGGCCCGGATCCCGATGTTCGTCACCGAGTTCGGCACGGTGACCTACACCGGCGACGGCACGGTCGACACGAACAGCAGCAATGCCTGGCTCGACCTGCTGGACCGTCTGAAGATCAGCTACGCGAACTGGACGTACTCCGACGCCAACGAGAGCAGCGCCGCGTTCCGGCCGGGGACCTGCGCCAGCGGCCAGTACGCCGGCACCGGGAACCTGACCACGTCGGGGAACTACATGCGCAACCGCATTCGTATCCCGCAGACCTTCCCCACCAGCTGACTACGCGGCGGGGGCGGCGCGCGGAGCGCGCCGCCCCCGTCCGGTCACGGATAGTTGACCAGGTACACCGGCACGGTGGCGGTGCCCTGCGCCGTGGCGCCGGTGTCGTTGATGACGTGCGTGATCGACCCGCTGCCGCCCAGCGAGACGGTCAGCAGGTTGTGGAACCGGACGCCGGCCTTGTTCGGCGCCTCGAAGCTGTGGTAGGCGGCGATGGTCGGGTCGACGTTGAAGTAGCAGTAGCTGCCCAGGCCCCAGCCCTCGAACGTGGTGACCGTGTCGGCCACCTTGAAGGCCGCGTAGCCGGTCATCGTGCCGTTCTTCCAGGATCCGGCGTTGGGCGGGTCGTACGGCAGCTCGTTCTGGAAGAAGATGGTCCGGCCGTTGTTGCCGTTCCAGATCACCTCGTACTTCTGGTAGTGCTCGACGAACAGGCCGAGCGCGGTGACGTTGTTGCCGTTGACGATCAGGCCGGTGTCGGCGGTGTTGACGGTCCAGCCCACGCCGGTGCCGTGGTCGGCCCGCCAGGCCCAGATGTGGTCGATCAGCGCGTCGTTCTGGTTGACGATCAGGCTGGTGGTGGCCTTGCCCGCGCCGGCGCCGCCGATGCGGAAGAAGACGTCCTGAATCGACGTGGGGTTGGCGGCGTGGCCGGCGGTCGAGCCGGTGGGCCCGACCTGGAGCAGGACCGGCGAGTTGACCGGTCCGGCGTCGAAGAGCATCCCGGCCAGCCGGACCCCGTCGACGTCGGCCACCGACATGGCGGTGACGCCGTTCTGCGGGATCAGCGTCGGGAAGCCGATGCCGAGGACCACGGTGCCCGCCCGGTTGACGGCGATGGTCTGGCTGACCGAATAGACCCCGGGGGTGAACAGCAGGTTCAGGCCTTGCGCCAGGGCGGAGTTGATGGTGGCGGCGGAGTCACTGGGTCGCGCCACGTAGAACTGGCTCAGCGGGATGGAGGTGCCAGCAGTGGAGCCACCCAGCCAGGACGCCCCGGAGGCGTTCGTCCGGGTGGACGGTACGAAGACCTGGTAGTTGCCGGACGCGTCGAGGTAGAGGTACGGCACGTCCCGGCTGACCGGGGTCTGGGCGACCGTGGTGTACGGCGGGTTGGGGAAGCTGTTGGCGGGAGCACCCGCGACGCCGGACTGGACCATGTTCCACACCGCGTTCTGGAAACCGCCGACGTTGCTGTCCCGGGTGTACCACTGCTGCTGCGAATACGGCTGCACCTGGCCGGTGACCCGGCTGTCGGCGATGTATCCGCCGCTGGCCCAGCCGTAGCCGTTGGGGGCCAGGTTCAGGTTGCCCTGGATGTCCATCCGGCGGAACGGGGCGGCCTGGGAGACCGCCCAGCGGGTGAACCCGGCGGACGGGAAAATCTGCATGTTGGACGCCGAACGCCAGAAGTTCTGGGTGGCGTTGCCGTTGAACCAGCCCGCGTCGACCGTGACGTCGCCGTGGATGCGGACGTCGCTGGGGTTCCGGCCCAGACCCATGATCGAGGTGTAGAAGCCGATCTGCGCGTTGATCCCGCTGTAGTCGCCGGGCTTGAACATCAGCGCGTACCGCTGGGTGCCGAACTGGTTCGACTCCTGAGCCCGGAAGACGGTGTCGAGCTGGCTCTGGATGGTGGCGCTGGACATCGACGGGTCGAAGACGATCACGTTGGGTCCGAGCGTCCCGCCGCCCGGGATGGTGTCTCCTCCTCCGGTGGTGTTCACGGTGAACTCCCAGAGCGAGTAGCCGTAGCCGGTGGCCCGCGTGGTGCCGTACATGCGCACGTAGCGGCCGGTGCCGGTCAGGGTGAGGGTCTCGGTGCCGCCGGCGCCGGTGGTGGTGGAGTAGACGGTGGTCCAGCCGCTGCCGTCGGTCGAGGTCTGGATCTGGTAGGCCCGCGCGTACGCGGCCTCCCAGTTCAGCACGACGCGGCACAGGGTGCGGGTGCTGCCCAGGTCGACCTGGAGCCACTGCGGGTCGCTGGCGACGCTGGACCAGCGGGTGCCCAGGTTGCCGTCGACCGCTGCGGAGGCGGGGGTGCCGGCGTTCTCGGTGGAGGAGGCGGTCGCGGGCCGGCCCAGGGCGGCATTGGTCGCGGTGTCACAGCCGGTGCCGCCGCCGGTGCTGCCGTAGACCTGGAACTCCCACAACGAGTAGCCGTACGCGGTGGCCCGGGCGGTGCCGTACATCCGCACGTAGCGGCCGGTGCCGCTGACGGTCAGGTCGACGGTGCCGCCGGCACCCGTCGTAGTGGACCAGATCGTGGTCCAGGTGGCGCCGTCAGTCGAGGTCTGGATCTGGTACGACTTGGCGTACGCGGCCTCCCAGGCCAGGGTGACCCGGGAGATGGTGGCGGTGGCGCCGAGGTCCACCTGGAGCCACTGTGGATCGCTGAAGGCGCTGGACCAGCGGGTGCCGGTGTTGCCGTCGGTGGCGTTCGCCGCCGCGGTGCCGGCGTTCTCCGCCGACGACGCGGTGGTTGGTTTCCCCTGTGAGAGCAGCGGGTCGGCCGCGCGGGCCGGCGACGGCGGAGCGACCAGCGCGGTCGCGACGAGCAGCGACGCCAGTACGGCGAGCAGCCGCCGGGCCGGGCGCGGGGACGGGGGTGGGCTGAGGTACGGCGGGACCGGTGACATGGGCCTCTCCAGGACGGGGTGGGGAGCCGGGATGGCGAACAGGTGCCCGCCGTGTTGCGGACACCCGCCCGGTCGGGTGGAGATTCCCCGTCATAGTGGCGTCTGTCAATGGCCTAGTGGTGCTCGACCGACTTTTTTCACCTCTTGTGAAAAGTCCAAAAACAACAGTCTGAGCTGCATCTCCCGCCGATCAGCCCTGGCGCGCCTTCTGCCGACGATCCGCCTTGTTGATCACGAAAACCTTTCCCCGGCGGCGTACCACGATCGAGCTGCCCTTCCGCTTCAGCCCGCGCAGTGAGCTTCGGACCTTCACCCGGGTCACCCCCCGTTCCTGCTGGAATTCGGCTCTCTGCTCCGCGTACCCGGCGACGCCGGGCTCATGCGACGCGCCCCTGGCGGCGGTTCGCCGACGAGCAGTGCACTTGTGGCGTGTGACAGGGTACCGTATTCCGTATGACAAAGCGCCGAGTGACGGTCTCCGTGCCCGAAGACGTGGCCGAGACCCTGGAGCAGCAGCCCAAGGGACAGGCGAGCGCCTACGTGACCGAGGCCGTACGCGGCCACCGGGCATGGGAGCAGTTCCGCGCTGAACAGGCCCGTCGGGGCGTCCCGCTCACCGAGCAGGGCATGGCTGAGGCCCGTGCCCGCCGGTACGAGCTGCGCTCCCAGTGGCCGGCCGAGCGCTACGAGGCCCTGCGCGAGCAGGTCCGTCGGAATGTCGAGGACGGGCAGGCCGATCAGCAGACACCGGCCGCGTGAGCTGGAGGGACGAGGAGCGGCCGCCGGTAACCCTGTTGCTGGACCGCTCGGCTGCGCTGGGATACCTGGCCGGGTCGATCCATGTCACTGAGCCGGTGGGCGAGGTCATCAACGACCGGCAGCGGTTCGGAATCACCGCCGTCACCGTGGCCGAGGTGCTGGAGCTGGCGACCGACCCCAAGGATCGGGATGACCTGCACGTGCTACTCCGCATGGAATCCTGCGCGGTGCTGCCCACCTGGGGCGAGGACTGGCAGGAGCTGGGCTACTGGCGGGGGCTCACCGGCCGCGCCGACCTGGCCACCACCGTGATCGCGGCGCTGGAGCACCGGGCGTCGATCCTGACCGGCGAGGGACACCGCTACGGCGAGGGGCTGCCGGTCATAGACCTACCCGAGTAATCGGGACGCTGACCGGGCACCGGCGACCACCGCCGGGCGCCCCGATGGGACGCCCGGCGGCGAAATCGGTCAGGCGATCGTGCAGGTGGTGCCGTTGAGGGTGAACGAGGCGGGCTTCCCGGCGTTACCGGTGTGGTTGGCCTGGAAGCCGATGTTGGTCGACCCGTTCGGCGGGATGGTCGCGTTGTAGGAGAGGTTACGGGCGGTCACCGTGCCGCTGGCCGGCGTGTACGTGGCGTTCCAGCCGCTGGTGATGACCTGCCCACCGGGCAGCGTGAACACCAGACTCCAGCCGTTGATCGTCGCGGCACTGGTGTTGGTGATGGTCACGTCCGTGGTCAGGCCGTTGTTCCAGGCGTTCACCACGTACGCGACGCGGCACCCACCGGACGCCGGTGGTGTCGTGGGCGGCGCGGTGGTGGGCGGGGCCGTGGTCGGCGGCGGCGTCGTCGGAGGTGCGGTGGTCGGGGGTGCGGTGGTCGGGGGTGCGGTGGTCGGCGGGGTGCTGGTGTCCAGGCCGAAGAAGCGGATCGCCTGGGCCGCGTCGACCGGGAGGTTGTGCGACACCCCCTGCATGCTGATCGCCTCGACCGGCGCGGTGCCGCCGCTGTTGCCGTAGCGGGTACGGGTGTAGCCGGACTGCGGGCTGTCGGTGTACGTCGGGGTCTGGCTCAACCCGTTCAGGTTGGTCCACTGCTTGATCTCTTCACCGAAGTTCGGGTAGCGCAGGGTGTCGTCGCTGGTCCCGTGCCACAACTGCATCCGGGGCCGCTTGCCGTTGTACCCCGGGTACGCGTTGCGGACCAGGTCGCCCCACTGCTGCGCGGTCTTGATGATCTGCCCGTTCGCGCAGTCGCTGTTCCACTCGGAGCCGTTGGTGGTGGCGAAGCACCCGAAGGGCACACCGGCGAAGGCCGCGCCAGCGGCGAAAACGTCCGGGTAGAGGCCCAGCATGACGTTCGTCATCATGGCGCCGGACGAGACGCCGGTGGCGAAGATCCGGTTCGGGTCCACGTTGTAGCGCTGCCGCACGTAGTTGACCATCGACATGATGCCCACCGGGTCGCTGCCGCCGTCGCGGCGCAGCGCCTGCGGCGAGGAGACGTCGAAGCACTGGCTGCTGCGGGTCACCGACGGGTAGACCACGATGTAGCCGTACCGGTCGGCCAGCGACGCGAACTGCGAGCCGGAGTAGAACGCCGGCCCGGTGCCGGTGCAGTAGTGGATCGCCACCACCAGCGCCGGCTGCGCCGCGACCCGATCCGGCACGTACAGGTACATCCGCAGGTTGCTCGGGTTCGTGCCGAAGTTCGTCACCTCGGTCAGCGCCGCCGCTGAGGCGGGCGTCGCGGCGGTGACGGCGGCCACCGCGGTCAGCACGGCGGCGACCAGGGCCGCGCCAAGCAGTTTGATCCTCTTTCTCACCATGATTCTCCTCAGGTGGTGGGGACGCCGCGCCACGACAGGCATGCGCGACGTGCTCGCCGGCGAGGCGCCATCACGGCGGCCCGGACCCTCGGAGACGAGATAGACAACCGCAAATCACTGCGGTCGTGGTGGAGTTTACGGGCCGGCGTGGCCGCCAACAACGGTCCGCCCACCTGACGGGCCGACGACCGGCGACGCCGCTACCGGCTCGCGCGCCGGCGCACCTGCTCGAGCATCTCGTCGACCGATCCGGCCGGGTCGGTCACCGGGAACTGCACCGCGCGCACCACCGACTCCGGGTCGATCAGCAGCGTCAGCCGCTTGAACCGCTCCACCCCGCCGGCCCGGAAGGTCGGCAGCAGCAGACCGGCGGCGAGTCGGCCGTCCTCGTCGGACAGCAACGGGTACGGCAGCCGGGCGTGCTCGGCGAAGGCGCGCAACTGGTCCGGGCGCTGGGTGCTCGCGCCACGCAACTCGGCGCCAGCGACGCGGAAGAGGTCGTGCCGGTCGGCGTACGTCCGGGACTCAATCGTGCAGCCGACGGCGCCGGGGATGTCTCCCCAGCTCGGCGGGAGGCCCTGCGCGTCCGGCGCAAACGCCCCCGGGAAAAGGTAGAGGACGGTCCACCGGCCGGGCACGGCCGGCGCTTCCGCCCCGCCGTCGTGCCGGCGCAGCGCCAGCTCGGGCAGGCGGCGGCCGACCAGGCGGTGCACCCGGCGCGCCTCGGCGGAGTCGGCGTCGGCGGTGGCGGTGAGCACACCGTCGCCCATCACGTGCCGGGTGCCCCAGTCCTGCAACGCGACCAGGACCGGCAGCAGCGCCCCGCCCTTGCCGGTCAGCAGGTAGTCGTGGCGCGGTGGCTGCGCCGAGTACGGCTCGCGGCGCAGCACGCCCTGCTCGACCAGGCCGCCGAGCCGCTCGGTGAGCGCCCGCCGACTGACGCCCAGCTCCCGCTGAATCGCGTCGAACCGGGTGGTGCCGCCGGCGATCTCACGGACGATCAGGAAGGTCCACCAGTCGCCGAGCACGCCGAGCGCCTGGGCGATGCCACAGTCGGCGTCGCCAAGATCCGCCCGCCTCACAACCCACCTCCCGCTCGTCCGGCCGCCTCGAATATAGTCCGTTTCAATTTGGAACGCACTGGCTCGGATCGGGGGGTGACGGCATGTCCGTCGGACAGGAGGCCGGGGTGTTCTGGCGCTGGTGGACCGCCGGCACGACCAGCTCAGTCGGGTCGGCGGTCGGCGCGGTGGCGCTGCCGTTGACCGCACTGACCGTGCTGGACGCGTCCGCGTTCGAGATGGGGCTGATCGCCGCCGCCAGCTACGTGGCCTGGCTGGTGATCGGGCTGCCCGCCGGCGTGATCGTGCAACGGCTGCCGCTGCGCGGCGCCCAGGTCGGCGCCGACCTGGCCCGGGCCGTGGCCGTGGCGTCCATCCCGCTGGCCTGGTGGTGGGGCTGGCTGACCGTCGCCCAACTGGTCGTCGTCGCGCTGGTGATCAGCTTCGCCAACGTGCTCTTCGACGTTGCCAACTCCACCTTCCTGCCGGCCATCGTCAGCCGGGAACAGCTGCACGCCCGTAACAGCCTCACCTCGGCCACCCACGCCGCCACCCAGCTCAGCGGCCCGCCCCTCGGCGGCCTGGCCGTGCAGGCGCTCGGCGCGGTACCGACGCTGCTGGTCGACACGGCCAGCTACCTGCTCTCCGCCGCGCTGCTGTGGTCCCTGCCGGCCCGCCGGGCCGACGCCCCGGACCGGTGGCCCCCGGTACGCGTGATGGTCGCCGAGGGCTGGCGCTACGTCACCCGTCACACGGTCATGGGTCCGACGATGTGGTCGGCCACGGCGGTCAACTTCGTCTGCGGGGCGCAGCTCGCCGTGTACCCGCTCTACCTCGTCCGGGAGCTGCACGCCCCGGCCGCGCTGGTCGGCGTGCTGCTCGCGGTCGAGGGGGCCGGGTCACTGGTCGGCGCGACGCTGACCCCATGGATCACCAGGCGGTGGGGCACCGCCCGGTCCCTGGTGGTCGCCTGCGTGGTGGCCGTCGGGGGCGCGTTCCTGGTGCCGGTGGGCTCCGGCTGGCCCGCGTACCTGGCGTTCGCCGCGGGCAACATGGTCTTCGCCGGGGGCGTGGTGGTGCTCAGCGTGACCACCCGCACCTACCGGCAGACGGCCAGCCCGCCCGACCTGCTCTCCCGGGTGATGGCCACGGTCCGCTTCGTCTCCTGGGGAGCGATCCCGGTCGGTGGGCTGGTCGCCGGGGCACTCGCCGGCCTGGCCGGGGCGCGCGCCACCCTCCTCGTGTTCGCGGCGGCGGCGGTGCTGGCACCCCTCGCGCTGCTTCTGTCCCCCGTACGTGGGCTGCGCAACCTCACCGACCTGCGGGTCGACGACCCGGCGGGGCCACGGCCCGTCGCGCCGGTCGGCTGACCGTCAGCCCTCCGGCCGTGCGGCCGCGCCCCACGTCCACATCGCCCCCAACACCGGGAGCAGCCCTTGCCCCCGCTCGGTGAGGGTGTAGGTCACCCGCGGCGGCCATGAGGCGGTACGCCGGCGGGCGACCACCCCGGCCTCGGTCAGCTGGGCCAGCCGGTCGGCCAGCACCTTGTCGGAGAGCGCGGGCAGCGCCCGGGCCAGGTCGGTGAAGCCGCGCGACCCCTGCGCGAGCTCACCGATCACCAGGGCCGTCCAGCGGCCCCGCAGCGCGGCGAGGGTGATCTCCATGGGGTGAAGGTCTCCGCCCACGACCCGTGGGAGTTCCGGCGGCTGTCCGCCGTGGACGGCGTCGGATCGGCCACCTGAGGACGGAAGAGACGCTTGCCAACAGCCATGAGGCAACTACACTTTGCGTTGCAAAGTATCGTGCTGATGCAAAGCTTAGGAGCGCCATGGATCAGACGAGCGAGGGACAGGTCACGCAGACCTTGGCCGAGCTGGAGCGACTGCGGCGACGGACACGGAAACGAGCACACGGCGGGGCATGGCTGCCGGCCCTCGGCATCGCCGTGCTGCTGCTTGCCAGTAGCGCGCTCTACCGCCACCCATTCGCCGCGACCTACAGCATCTCGGTCGACTCCCCCTACTGGGCTGGACTGCCCGACGAGCAACGCGACCCGCTCGCGTCGTACCTGTTCTGGTTCCTCTGCACGCCACTGCTGCTCGCCGTCGTTGGCGTCTGGTATCGGTGGCGGTCGCGATCGCTGGGCCTGCGGGTGGCCTGGCCACTATTCGCCGGTACCGGCCTCGGCGTACTGCTCCTGCTGGCCGTGCTCGCGGCCGTGCCGACGCAGGAACAGCAACAGTCCGACACCTTGAACCCGAGCCCGGACCACTTCTGGCTGGCCGGTCTGCTTACACCCTTGCTGCCAATCGCAGCGGCCGTGATAGCCCTGGGCTGGGCAGAACGCAGCCGGAGTCTGACAATCGCCGGCGGATGGATCGCTATCCTCACGGTCTGGCTGTGCGGCTGGCTCCCGATGGGATATCTACCCGGCTGGGCCACCGACATCCTCGGCGGCGACCTGACCGGCCTGATGAATGGGTCTCCGACCTCCCTCGGCGGACAAATCGACTTGAGGCCGGGAATCTGGCTCACCCTGATGGCTCTGCCGCTGGTCACGTTCGCCGCGATCCGGGGCTGGCAGAGCTGGCGGGCGACCAGCGGTGGCTGATTCGCCGTCGCTACCCGAGCCAGCGCCCCCGGCTCATCCAGCGCTGGCGCTGAACGATGTCGTACACCAGCGTGTGCGACTTGCCATTCTCACCGTGCTGAGCGAGACGCAGGAGTGCAAGTTCTCCACCCTTCGCGACGAGCTCAAGCTGACCGATGGCAACCTCAACCGGCACCTTCGCGTCCTCGAAGAGGCGAGCCTGCTCCAGGTAGTCAAGGGATACGAAGGCCGGCGCCCGACCACCTGGTTACGACTGACCAGACAAGGCCGAGCGGCGCTGCGCGCCGAGATTGCCGCTCTGGAGCAGTTGGTCTCCCGAGTCCGGAATGCAAGCACCGCCCACCTGAACAACGACGCCATCTGACCGAGTTGCCGCAACGCCGCTCTTGGGACAGTGCGAACGTCAACGGGCCGGGGACGGGGCCGCCGGTCGGACGCGGGTGAACACCCGGGCGGCGGTGTTGCGGGCCGCGAGGCCGAGCCGGGTACGGGGCACAAGCAGCCCGGCCGCGTACCTGGCGAACCGCTGCTTCGGCTCGGTGCGGCGGCGGTGCACCGCCTCGTAGCGGCGGAACGCCGCGCCGTGCTCGTCGCCGGCCAGGGCCTCGGCGAGGGTGTGGGCGCCGGCGATGGCGAGGCTGGAGCCCTCGCCGAGCAACGAGACGCAGGAGGCCGAATCACCCACAAGCCCGATCCGCCCCCTCGACCAGCGGGCCAGGCGCACCCGGCTCACGCTGTCGAAGTAGAGGTCGTCGGCGGCGCGCACCCGGTCGAGCAGTTCCGGCACCCGCCAGCCCCGGTCGTCCTGGTACGCCTCGACGACGATCCGCTTGTGCTGCGCGAGGTCGCGATGGTCGAAGCCGTCGACCATCGCGCCCCAGAAGATGAACGCGGCCATGGCGTCGCCCCGGGCCGGGTGCACCGAGGCGAGCCGCCCCGGCGTGTTGTGGAGCAGCACGTGCTGTGGGTCGTCGGCGGGGCCGCCGAGCGGCAGGCCGGCGACCCACATGCCCAGATGGCGAACATGCTCCGCCTCCGGCCCGAAGGCTAGGCGACGCACCGTCGAGTGCAGGCCGTCCGCCCCGACCACCAGGTCGAAGCGCTGGGGCTCACCCCGGGCGAAGGTCACGTCGACGCCGCCCGCGTCCTCGGCCAACGCGGTGATCGTGTCGTCGTACCGCAACTCGACGTCGTCGGCCACGGCCTGCTGCAGGATCGCGGCCAGGTCGGCACGGGGTATCTCCACCTCGGTGCGACCGGCGGCGCCCACCATCGGCAACCGGGCGATCGGCGCCCCGGCGGCGTCCAGCAGCAGCGCGCCGGTCACCGAGGTGGCGGCCGCGCGCAGGCGCTCGAGCAGGCCCATCGCCTCGATCACCGGAACGGCGGGGCCGCGCACGTCGACCGGGGCGCCGCTGGACCGTTGACCGGCGGCGCGCTCCACGACGGTCGGCCGGAATCCATTTCGGGCGAGCCACCAGGCGAGCGTGTTGCCCGCGATGCCGCCGCCGGAGATGAGAACTGTCCGCATGGGAACGACGCTACTGGCACTCGCTGCCATTTGGCAATGTACGCCATTCGACTTTCGGTGCCGTATCATCGCCGGCATGTCGCTACGTGACCGAAAGCGGGCCCGGACCCGGCAGGCGCTCATCGACGCCGCCGTCGACCTCTTCGAGCGCCACGGCTACGACCGCACCGGCGTCGCCGACATCGCCGCCGCCGCCGAGGTCGGCACCCGGACCTTCTTCCGGTACTTCCCCAGCAAGGAGGCGCTGCTCTTCCCCGAGGCCGACGACCGGATCCGGGCCGCCGTCGAGGCGATCGCCACTCGCGGGCCGGACGAGCGACCGGCCGAGGTGCTGCTACGGGCGCTACGTACCGTGACCGCCGACAGCGAGGATATGGGCAGTCGACTCGCCGCGCTGCGGCTACGGCTGATCCGCGACGTGCCGGTCGTACGCGGGCGTGCCCTGCAACTCCAACTCGACGCCCAGCGGGAGATCGCCCGGCACCTCGCCGCCACGTACCCGGAGCAGCTCGACCCGGTGACGGCGGCGGCGCTGGTCGGGGCGTTCATCGGCGCGGTGGCCGGCGCGCTCCAGGTGCTCCTCGACGACCCGGACCAGGCCGCCGACCCGGCGACCGTGCAGGCCGCCCTGCGCCGGGCCACCGAGATCGCCCTCACCGGCTGGACCGCCGCCGCCCCGACCGGCTGACCCCCGACGGGTCAGTCCGCCAGCACCGCTGCGGCCACCCGGCGTACCCGCTCGGGGCGGGTGAGCACGGCGACGTTGTCGAGGTACTGGTCGACGGCCCCGACCGGCGGGCGGGCCCGCAGCGCCGGGTCCCGCACCGCAGCCCGCAGCGCCGCGGTGAGCCGGTCCGCGTGCAGGACCAGGAACGGCCGGTCGTGGAACGGGCGCACGCTCGGGTCGACCGCGGCGGCCAGCCCGGTGTCGTTGGTCCAGGTCGCGACGGTCTCCAGCGCCCGGACCAGCCCGGCCTGCCGGGCCGGCCAGTCGCCCGGCCCGAGCGCCACGGCCAACGCCTCCCGCACGGGCTCCGCCGCCGGCAAGCGCGCGAAGACGGTGCCGAGCCACTTCGCGTACGGGGGCCACCGCCGGTGCAGCAGCAGACCGAGCCGCATGAGGTCCCGGGCCAGGCCACCGGTCACCACCCGGCTGCCCAGCTCGTCGCCGACCTCGGCGCACCGGCCGGCCAGGTGTTCGGCCTGACCGACCCGATGCCAGCCGGACGCCAGCACGTGCCGCCACACGTCGTCGGGATACCAGGCCAGCCGGGCGCGGGCGGCGATCAGCGCCCCGTCGAGCCCGTCATGGAAGACTGCCCCGCCGGTCAACTCGGCGAGCCGCTGGGTGGGTACGGACAGCCAGTCCGCCACCTCCATCCCGGCGCTCGGGTCGCAGCCGAGCCGCCCGCACAGCCACCCGCCCAGCACGTCGACGTTCACCCCGTGCCGGTCGCCGTCGACGCGGGCCACACCGAGCCGGACGTCCGGGCCGCCCACGAACCGGGCCGGCCAGCCGAGGAACTCGCCCGGCAGCTCCGCGTCCAGGACCGCCCGCACCGGCGCGACGTCGGCGGAATCGGCGACGAAGAGCTGCGCGCGCGGCCCCCAGTCGTGGTCGGTGGAGCGCGGGGTGTCCAGCCCGAGCAGTTCCGAGCCGCCGTCGAGCAGCCCGGCGGCGTAGCGGAGGCCGGGCAGGCGGCGGGCCAGCAGCGGGGCGAGGACCTCGTCGTGGAAACGCCGGCAGAGCGTCAGGCCGGGCACGAAAGCCATGCCGTCAGTCTGCCGGCCGCGCACCGGAGCACCCAGCGGTTATCGGCCGGTGTCGCCGCCCCGCCTCGTCCCACCGTTGTGCCACGCTGGTGCGCGTGGCACACCAACCCCCGATCCTACTGATCGACTCCCCCAGCCTCTATTTCCGCGCCTACTTCGGCATTCCCGAGTCGGCGGCGAAGACCGCCGACGGCCAGCCGGTCAACGCCGTCCGCGGCTTCCTCGACATGCTCGCCCAGCTCACCCGCACCCGCCGGCCGGACCGGATGATCTGCGCGCTCGACCACGACTGGCGGCCGGCATGGCGGGTGGAGCTGCTGCCGTCGTACAAGGCCCACCGGGTCGCGCCGGCCGGCGGCGAGGTGGTGCCGGACACGCTGTCCCCCCAGGTGCCGATGATCCTGGAGGTGCTCGACGCGCTCGGTATCACCGCGGTCGGCGCCACCGGCTACGAGGCCGACGACGTGCTCGGCACCCTCTCGGTGACCCAACCCGGCCCGGTGGAGGTGGTCTCCGGCGACCGTGACCTGTTCCAGCTCGTCGACGACGCCCGCCAGGTGCGGCTGCTCTACGTCGGGCGGGGCGTGGCCAAGCTGGAGGACTGCGACGACGCGGCCGTGCGCGCCCGCTACGGCGTCCCCGCCGACCGCTACGCCGACTTCGCCGCGCTACGCGGCGACCCGAGCGACGGGCTGCCCGGCGTGCCCGGCGTGGGCGAGAAGACCGCCGCCCGGCTGATCGACCGGTACGACGGGCTGCCCGGCATCCTCGCCGCGCTCGACGACCCGACGTCCGGCTTCGCCCCCGGCCTGCGGGCCAAGCTGGCGGCGGCCCGGGACTACCTGGCGGTCGCGCCGAAGGTGGTCCGGGTGGCCACCGACGTACCGCTGCCGGCGCTGGCCACGGCGTTGCCGACGGCGCCAGCGGACCCGGACCGGCTGCTGGAGCTGGCGCAGCGGTGGAACCTGGCCGGCTCGTGCCGACGCCTGGTCGACGCGCTCGCCGCCCGATCCTGACCGGCGGGCGGCAGCCGGGACCAGAGCGGGGGCGCTCAGGCGGCGCCGTGGTAGGCCAGCACGCCCCGCTTGACGGCGGCGATCGCCTGCCGGGCGGTGGCCCGCAGCTCCGCGGACGCGCCGCCGGAGTCGGCGAGCTGGCCGAGCAGGTCGACCACCTGCCGCGCCCAGCGGACGAAGTCCCCCGCGGGCATCTCGCCGTCGATCTGGTGGCCGCTGGCGAGCACCTTCGCCAGGGCCTCACCCCGCGCCCACCGGTAGATCGGCCAGGCGAAGCCCAGGTCCGGCTCGCGGGTGACCGCGAGCCCCCGGGCTGCCTCGTCCGCCTCGATGTCGCCCCAGAGCTTGAGGGTCTCGTCCACCGCGTCGACGACCGCCCCGCGCGGCAGGGAGGCCCGCTCGTCGACGTCCCGGCGCGCCTCGAAGACCACCACGGACACGGCGGCGGCCAGTTCGGCCGGGGACAGCCCGTCCCAGACCTTGCGGCGCAGGCACTCGGCGACCAGCAGGTCCGCCTCCGTCCAGATCCGGCCGAGCATCCGCCCGGCGTCGGTGACCTCGCCCTCCGCCGAGAGGTAGCCCCGCGCGGTCAGCAGCGCCACGATCCGGTCGAAGGTACGGGCGAGGGAGCCCGTCCGGCCGGCGACCCGCTGACGCAGCTCCTCGGTGTCCCGCTCCAGGCGGCGGCGCCGCTCCGCCCAGCGGGCGTGTTCCTCCCGCTCCGGGCAGGCGTGGCACGGGTGCCGGCGCAGCTCGGTGCGGAGCTGGCTGAGCCGGTGGTCCTCGCCGGCGGCCTGCCGGGACCGCCCGCCGCGCCGCCCGCCGTGCCGGTCCAGCCCGGTGCCGCTGACAGCCGCGGCGAGGTCCCGCCGGGCGGCCGGCGACCGGTGGTTGAAGTGTTTCGGCACCCGGATGCGGGCGAGCACCTCGGCCGGCGTGGTGAAGTCACCCGGGGTGACCCGGCCGGCCCACCGGTCCTGGGTGAGCACCAGCGGGCGCGGCTCGCCGAAGCCGCCGGTGGCCGGGTCGAGCACCACGGCGAGGCCGGCCCGGCGGCCGGACGGCACCCGGATCACGTCACCGACGCGCAGCCGCTCCAGCGACTCGACGGCGGCGGCCTTGCGCTGGGTCTGCCCCTGCCGGGCGATGGCGCGCTCCCGGTCGGCGATGGCCACCCGCAGGGCGAAGTATTCGTCGAAGTCGCCGTGGTGGCAGGCCGCCTCCACGCCGTACGCCTCGATGGTCTCGGTGTTGCGCTGCACCTGCCGGGCCAGGCCGACCACCGACCGGTCCGCCTGGAACTGCGCGAACGAGGACTCCAGCAGCGCCCGGGCGGGCTCGGCGCCGACCGTGCCGACCAGGTTGACCGCCATGTTGTACGACGGCCGGAAGCTGGACCGCAGCGGATAGGTGCGGGTGGAGGCGAGGCCGGCGACGTGCCGGGGGTCGGTCTCCGGCGACCAGACCACGACCGCGTGGCCTTCCACGTCGATGCCGCGACGGCCGGCCCGGCCGGTGAGCTGCGTGTATTCCCCCGGGGTGAGGTCGACGTGCGCCTCGCCGTTGAACTTGACCAGGCGTTCGAGCACGACGCAGCGGGCCGGCATGTTGATGCCCAGCGCCAGGGTCTCGGTGGCGAAGACCGCCTTCACCAGGCCCCGGACGAACAGTTCCTCGACGACCTCCTTGAAGGCGGGCAGCATGCCGGCGTGGTGGGCGGCGAGCCCGCGCTCCAGGCCGTCGAGCCACTCCCAGTACCCGAGCACCGACAGGTCCTCGCCCGGAATGGCGGTGACCCGGGACTCGACCACCCGGCGGATCTCGGCGCGCTCCTCCGGCGAGGTCAGCCGCAGCCCGGCGGCGAGACACTGCTGCACCGCCGCGTCGCAGCCGGCCCGGCTGAAGATGAACAGGATCGCCGGAAGCAGCCCCTCCCGGTCGAGCCGGTCGACGATGTCGGGGCGCATCGGGCCGCGCCAGCGCGGGCCGCGCCGCCCGCCGCCGGGGCCGGCGCTGCGCCCCTCCCCCAGCTCGAGCCGGCGCATCGTGTCCCGGGTGTAGCGCAGCAGCTCCGGGTGCACGTCGTGCTTGCGGGCGGCGTCGGCGTCGTGGAACAGGTCGAACATCCGCCGGCCGACCAGCATGTGCTGCCACAGCGGCACCGGCCGGTGCTCGCTGACCACCACGGCGGTCTCGCCCCGCACGGTGACCAGCCAGTCGGCAAACTCCTCCGCGTTGGAGACGGTGGCCGACAGGGAGACCAGGGTGACCGAGGCGGGCAGGTGGATGATCACCTCTTCCCAGACCCCGCCGCGGAACCGGTCGGCGAGGTAGTGCACCTCGTCCATCACCACGTAGGCCAGGCCCTCGAGGGTGGCCGAGCCGGCGTAGAGCATGTTGCGCAGCACCTCGGTGGTCATCACCACCACGGGCGCGTCGCCGTTGATCGCGTTGTCGCCGGTGAGCAGGCCGACCTGCTCGGCGCCGTAGCGGTCGACCAGGTCGTGGTACTTCTGGTTGGACAGGGCCTTGATCGGCGTGGTGTAGAAGCACTTGCGCCGGGTGGGCGGCTCCGCGCCGCCGTCGGCAGCCGCCGGCCTGTCGGGCGTGCCATGCAACGCCAGGTGTACGGCGAACTCGCCGACCACGGTCTTGCCGGCCCCGGTCGGGGCGCAGACCAGCACGCCGCTGCCCCGTTCCAGGGCCTCGCACGCCTCGCGCTGGAAGTCGTCGAGGTCGAACACCAGCTCTCGGGCGAATTCGTGCAGGGCCGGGAAGGCGGAAGCCTGGGCGGCCTGGCGGCGCGCCGCGGCGTACCGCTCAGCGGGGCTCGACATACCTCCAAGATTAATCGGTCCGCCTGACGGCCACCGGCCAAGGGCATCCGGCAACCGGGTCGGTAGGGTGCACGACGTGCCGGACCGTACCGAACCGCCTCACGCCCCGAACGGCGTCGACGACGCCCACCCGGGCGCGTCCCGCCGCACCGTTGAGGCGGTGCTCTTCGACTTCCACGGCACCCTCGCCCAGGTGGAGGAGCCTCGGGAGTGGGTGCTGGCCGCCGCGGCGGCGTGCGGGGTGGGGTTGGACCGGGTCCGAGCCACCGCACTGGCCGACCGGCTGCTCACCGCGGGCCGGGCGGGCGGGCCGCTGCCGGCCCGGGTGCCGCCCCGGCTGGCCGAGCTGTGGGCCGACCGTGATCTCTACCCGTACGCCCACCGGGGCGCGTACACGGGGCTGGCGGAGACCGTCGACGCGGGCATCGACGGGTTCGCCGACGCGCTCTACGAGCGGGTGCTGGTGCCCGAGGGCTGGGTGCCGTACCCGGACACCGAGCCGGTGCTCAGGGCGCTGCGCCGGGCCGGCGTGAAGGTGGCGGTGGTCAGCAACATCGGCTTCGACATCCGGCCGCTCCTCACCGCCTGGGGGCTCGACGGGCTGATCGACGCCTACGCCCTGTCGTACGAGGTGGGGCGCTGCAAGCCCGACCCGGGGATCTTCTACCGCGCCTGCGGGATGCTCGGCGTCGACCCGGAGCGGGCGCTGATGGTGGGCGACACGCCCGCCGACGCGGGTGCCGTCGGGGCCGGCTGCGCGGTGCTGGTGCTGCCCTGCGCCGACGCGGGGCACCCCAACGGCCTGGGCGCGACGCTCGACCTCGCCGTGCCCGCCTGAGGCGTTTCACGGGCCCGGAATCCGCTGGCGGCCCCGCTGGACGGCACCGGCCGGAGTGACCGCCGACCTACCCGCGACGCCCGGTTATCAGGCCTCTCACCTGGGGTTTTAGCGTCACGGGCATGACGACCGACGGAACCTCGACCGCACCCGCTCCAGCCGGGCGCGCCGGCGGTCGCCTCGGCGCCGTCGGGCTGGTGCTGGGCGGGGCGCTCTCGGTGCAGTTCGGGTCGGCGTTCGCCGCGCTGCTCTTCCCGCGCACCGGGGTGGCCGGAGCGGTGACGCTGCGGCTGGCCATCGGCGCGCTGCTGATGCTGGCCGTGTGCCGGCCCCGACTGCGCGGGTACAACCGCGCCGACTGGGCCGCCGTGATCGCCTTCGGGCTGGCGCTGGCCGGCATGAACTCGATCTTCTATCAGGCCATCGAGCGGATTCCGCTCGGCCCGGCGGTGACCCTGGAGGTGCTCGGGCCGCTGGCGTTGTCGGTGGTCACCGCCCGCCGACGGGCCGCCTGGTGCTGGGCCGCACTGGCCCTGGGCGGGGTGGCGCTGCTCGGACAGGGTGGCTTCGCGCGGCTGAATCCGGTCGGGGCCGGGCTGGCGCTGGCCGCGGGCGCGCTGTGGGCGGCGTACATCGTCTGCTCGGCCCGGGTCGGCAGGCGGTTCCCCCGCGCCGACGGGCTGGCCCTGGCGCTCACGGTGGCCGCACTGGTCACCCTGCCGATCGGGCTGGTCGACTCGGGCCATCGGCTGTGGCACCCGACGGTGCTGGGGCTCGGCACCGGGCTGGCCCTGCTCGCCTCGGTGCTGCCGTACACCCTGGAGCTGGCGGCACTGCGGCGGCTGCCCACGGCGACCTTCGCCGTGTTGATGAGCCTCGGCCCGGCGATCGCCGCGCTGGCCGGCTGGCTGGTGCTCGATCAGCAACTGGCGGCGGTGGAGATCGTCGCGATCGGCCTGGTGATCGCCGCCAGCGTCGGCGCGGTCCGGGCCGGCGCCCCCACCGCCGGGCCCCCGCCCGACCGGCCCGGACCAGACGACGTCGACCTGGTCAGCGCAGCAGCCGCACCGCAGCCGGCACCGCGCTGATCCGCACCGGCAGCTCGGCCCCCCGCTCCCCGTCCGCGTAGGTGGTGATGCCGGGGGCGTCCAGTTCCACGGTCCGGGCCCGGTGGACGCGTACCAACGGGTGCGCGACGTGGGTGCCCTGATAGATGCGGGGCTTGACCCGGATCAGGGTGCGCCGGTCGAAGCGCCCGCCCACCACCACGTCCAGCAGCCCGTCGGTGGGGTCGGCGTCGGGGCAGATCCGCATGCCGCCGCCGTAGCTGGCACAGTTGCCGACGGCGACGAGGACCGCGTCCACCTCGTGCTCCACGCCGTCGAGGCGCAGCCGGTAGCGGCGCGGCCGCAGCCGGGCCAGCTCGACCAGGATGGCCAGGTCGTAGCGGCGCGGGCCGCGCGGCCAGCGCATCCGGTTGGCCCGCTCGTTGACGATCGCGTCGAAGCCCGCCGCCAGCACCGCCCCGTACCAGCGGTCGCCGCCGTCGGCGTCGGTGACCCGGGCCAGGTCGACAGGGCGGGTCCGGCCGCCGCGCAGCGCGTCGACGATCACCTCGACGGCCGCGAGCGGGTCGGCGGGGAACCCGGTCTCGGCCGCGAAGTCGTTTCCAGTTCCGGCGGGAACCGGGCCGAACGGCACACCCGTGCCGGCCACGGCCTGCAGCGCCCGGTGGATCGTGCCGTCCCCGCCCACCGCGACCAGCGCGCCGGCGCCGTCGGCGACCGCGGCGTCGCAGGCGGCCTCCGCCTCGGCCGGGGTACGCGCCTCCAGCACCCGGACCGGCCGGCCGGCACCGGCCAGCCGGTCCAGCAGCCGGGGCAGCAGGCCACGGTGCCGTCCCCGACCGGCGGTCGGGTTGGCGAGCACGGCGACGGGGCCGGGCGGGACAGGATCGTGCACGGTCACGGCGAGCACCGTACGGCACGACCGACGCCACCCACCAGGTCAGAAGGTGATGCGCACCTTCAGCGCGGTGCGTTCGTCCATCGCCCGGTAGCCCTCGGGCACCCCGTCGAGGGTCACCGACCGGTCGAAGACCGGGGACGGGTCGATGGTGCCGTCCAGCACGTCCGCGAGCAGTTCCGGCAGGTACGCCCGGGCCGGCGCGACACCGCCGGCGAGAGCCACATTACGTTCGAACATCTGACCGAGGTCGACCCCGGCCCTGCCGCCATGCGGGACGCCGACGTAACCGACCGTGCCGCCGTCCCGGGCGACGGAAATCGCGGTACGCATCGACTCCACCGTGCCGACCGCCTCCAGCACGGCGTGCGCGCCCTGCCCCTTGGTCAGCTCCCGGACCGCGGCGACCGCCGCCTCGCCCCGCTCGGCGACCACATCCGTGGCACCGAAGGAGCGGGCGATGTCGGTCCGCGCGGTGTGCCGGCCCAGCGCGATGATCTGGTCGGCGCCGAGCCGCTTCGCGGCCAGCACCCCGCACAGGCCGACCGCGCCGTCACCGACGACCGCCACGGTGGCTCCCGGGCGGACCCGGGCGGCGAGGGCCGCGTGGTGACCGGTGGACATGACGTCGGACAGGGCCAGCAACGCGGTGAGCAGCCGATCGTCGCCCGCCGCCTCGGCGGGCAGCCGGACCAGAGTGCCGTCGGCGTACGGGACCCGGACGGCCTCCCCCTGGCCGCCGTCCGAGCCCGGGGAGCCCCAGAAGCCGCCGACCGGGCAGGAGGTGTGCAGCCCGTCCCGGCAGAAGTCGCAGACACCATCGGACCACACGAACGGAGCCACCACCAGGTCGCCCACCCGTACCGAGCCGACCTCAGCGCCGACGGCCTCCACCACGCCGAGGAACTCGTGCCCGATCCGCTGCCCCGGCTGTCGGGCGGCCACCCCACGGTAGGCCCACAGGTCGCTGCCGCAGATGCAGGCGAGCACGACGCGGACCACGGCGTCGGTGGGGTTGCGGACGGTGGCGTCCGGCACCTCCTCGATGCGGATGTCGTTGGGTCCATGGATCACGGTGGCGCGCATGCGGTGGTGTCCTCCGGTACGGGTCAGGGCTCTCAGCAGTATCCGGTTGCCGGCGTCGGCGCGGGCAGGCAGGGTGACGACGACGACGCCGAGCCGGGGAGGTACGAGGTGGACCAGCGACGCGACCTGACCACGGCCGCCGGCCTGGACGCCGCGACGGTGGTGCTGGTCGAGGGCGACAGCGACCGCCGCGCGGTCGAGGCGGTGGCCCGCCGGCCCGGACGCCACCGCCGCTGGACCGCCTGCTGACGCTGCTCTGACAGCCCGGTCCCGGTACGCGGAACGCCGCCCCCGGACGGGGGCGGCGTTCCGGTGCTACTCGGCGCGAACCGGTCAGGTCATGTCGTCGTAGCGGCGTTCGATCGGCGTCGGTGCGGCGACCGGCTCGGGTGCGTCGATCGGCGCGACCGATTCGGCCCGCCCCCCGGCCTCCACCGACTCGGTGGACAGGTCCAGCGGCGACACCTCGTCGTCGGCCACGCCCGCGTAGATCTCCCGGCCCCGCCCGCGCCGCTTGTCGTTGAGGAAGGCGATCCCGACCGCGATGAAGTAGAGCAGGGAGAGCGCGGTGGCCAGCAGCGTCATGCCGAACGGCCCCGGGTCCGGCGTGGCGATCGCGGCGAACGCGAAGGACACGAAGATCACCACGCGCCACCAGCTCAGCAGCCGCTTCGCGCTGGCTATCCCGGTGAAGTTGAGCATGAGCAGGATCAGCGGGAACTCGAACGCCACCCCGAACAGCAGGATCATGTTGGTGACGAACGCGATGTACGCGCTGACCTCGAACTGGTTGGACAGCCCGCCCAGCCCGGCCTCCATCAGGAACCCGAGGCCCTTGTCCACCACGAAGTAGGCCAGCACCCCACCGGCGGCGAACAGCGGCGCGGCGATCGCCACGAAGACGTACGCCCACTTGCGCTCGTTCCGGTGCAGGCCGGGGGCGATGAACGCCCAGAGCTGGTAGAGCCAGACCGGCCCGCCGATGATCAAGCCGAGCCAGAGCGCCAGCTTCAGCTTCAGCGTGAAACCCGTCGTCGGCGCAAAGGCCAGCAGGACCTGGCAATGTCCCGTCGCGTCCGTCGTGTTGGGCAGCCGGCAGTATGGCCGCTTCAACAACTCGAAGACCGGGTCGGCCAGAAAATAGCCGATGATCAGGCCGACGACGATCGCCAACGACGCGCGGAACAGCCGGCTGCGCAGCTCACGGATGTGCTCGACGAGCGTCATCGAGCCGTCGGAGGCCCGCTCGAAGCCGCTCGGGCCGCGCTTCTTCAACGCGAAGGCCACGGTGGTGGGCCCTTCGATCAGTTGTCGCGGACGCGCTGAACCGGATCGACCGGCTGCTGCGGCTGCGGGGCGTACTGCTGCTGGCCGGCCTGCGGCGGAAGCGGCTGGTAGCCGGCCTGCGCGTCGGCCTTCTCGGCCAGGTCACCGTCGTCGTCGCGCAGGCTCTTGGTCTCAGCCTTGATGATCCGCAGCGAGCGGCCCAGCGAACGGGCCGTGTCGGGGAGCCGCTTCGCGCCGAAGAGCAGGATCAGCACGGCCACGAGGATGGCAATGTGCCACGGCCTGAGGGCACCCATGGGAAGCTCCAGTCGCTCAAGTGTCGGTCAGAGGTGGTCGCAGCCCATCGTACGTGCGTCGCAACGGGTTTCCACCCCGCCGGGCCTGCCAGTGCAGGCCTGGTCGGTGAAGTCTCGACCAACCCGGAGTGTCCCGTCAACCGCCCACGGCGGCACGATTGAGCACGCAACCTCCGCCGAACGCGCAGCTAACCGCGTACGCGACCGACGGCCGTCGATCACCTCACGCGCCTGACCTTGATCAACGCCATTCGTTCCTGCGCGACGGCCGCCCGCTCCTGCAGCGCGGCGGCGCGCTCCTGAAGCACCTCGGCCGCGGACCGCAGCGCCTCCGCCTCGGCCTGCCGACGCTGCAACGCCACCGCCGCCCGACGCAGCCCGGGCAGCCGAACCAGCACCGGGCGGACCGCGAGGGCCAGCACGAGCAGCGCCGACACCACGAGCCCGAGCACGATCCACGTCACCACGCCGGTCAGCCTACTGGGTGGCGCCGGCCGGCGCCGGGCCGGCGCGGTCCACCGGCGTCGCGTACGCGTCGAGCGCGGCGGCCGCCTGGGCGCGGACCTGCTCGGCCAGCTCGGCCGGGGCGATCACGGTGACCTCCGGGCCGAGCCCCAGCACGAACCGGCGGGCCCACCCGAGGTCGGTCACCCGCAGCGACACCAGCCACTGCTCGCCGTCGGCCTCCACCCGCTCGCACGGGTAGTACTCGGTGATCCACCGCTCGCCCCGGCCGATCCGCAGAGTGATCAGCGGCAGGTCCGGCGCGGGGCGAAACACCCCGTCGCTCAGGTCCTGCGGACGGGCCTGCGGCGGCACCACCGCCGGCTCCGCCAGCTCGGTGACCGCGTCGATCCGGTCGGCCCGGAACAGCCGGACCGCCTCGGCGCGGCGGCACCACGCCTCCACGTACGCCCGGCCGGCGACCATCAGCATCCGCAGCGGGTCGACGGTCCGCTCGGTGGTCTCGTCCCGCGCGGCCGTGTAATAGGTGATCCGCAACGCCCGGCCGCGCTCCACGGCGGCCCGCAGCTCGCGTACCCGGGCGGTGTCGGCGGGCAGCCGGACCTCCACCGGGGCGCCGGCCAGGTCCCCGGCCGCGCTCTCGATCTTGGCGAGGGCCCGCTCCACGGCCTCCCGGTTGGCCACCCCCGGCGTCTCGGCGAGCATCCGCAGCGCCACCACCAGGGCGAGCGCCTCGTCCGGGGTGAGCCGCAACGGCCGGTCGATCCCGGCGTCGTAGGTGATGGTGACCCGGTCGCCGTCGAACGCCATGTCGATCAGATCACCCGGGCCGTAGCCGGGCAGCCCGCACACCCAGAGCAGCTCCAGGTCCTCGCGGAGCTGCCGCTCGGTCGTCCCCAGGTCCCGCGCCGCCTCGGCGATCTCGATGCCGGGGCGGGCCAGCAGGTAGGGCACCAGGTTGAGCAGCCGGGCGAGCCGGTCGGCGGAGGCACGGCCACCACGGGCCGCCGGCCGGGTCACCGGGCACCCCCGGCCAGCGCCGGCTCGTCGTGCCGGGCCGCGATCTCCTTCAACCGTTGGATGACCGCCTCCCGCACCTCCGGCGGCTCCAACACCCGCACGTCCGGGCCGTACCCGACGATCTGGCCGGCCAGGTAGTCGGCGTCGGCGTACGACAGGACCAGGCGGTCGCCGTCCGGCCCGCAGGTGCTCTCCGTCGCCCAGCGACGCAGCCCGGCGGCCCGCCCCGGGGCCACCAGCACCGTCGCCCGGCCGGTCCGCTCCACCGGCCCGGACCAGCGGGCCACGTGGCTGATCAGGTCCACCCCGACGGGCGGCTCGTACGCCCCGGACCCACCGGTCGCCCGGACCGCGCCCACCACCCGGGAGAGCCGGAAGCAGCGGGTGGCCGCCCGGTCCAGGTCGTGGCCGACCACATACCACCGGCCACGCCAGCAGACCACGCCCCACGGCTGCAACCGCCGACCGGTCGGGGCGTCCCGGTCCGGCACCCGGTAGTCGAAGTTGACCTCCCGCCGGTCGCGGGCGGCGGCGGTCAGCGGGGCGAACGCCGGGTCGACCGTCACCATCGGCTCCAGACCCAGGGTGGCCTGCGGGTCCACGTCGATGCCGGCGGCGCGCAGCTTCGCCAGCCCGGACGAGGCGGCGGCGGCCAGGCCGGCGTGCTGCCACAGCCGCGCCGCGATGCCCACGGCGGCGGCCTCGTCGGGCTCGAGGGGGATGTCGGGCAGGGCGTACTCGCGGGGGGCGATCCGGTAGCCCGGCTCGGCGTCGAACACGCTGGCCGTCCCGGTCTCCAACGGCACCCCGAGCTCCCGCAGCTCGGCCTTGTCCCGCTCGAACTTGCGCTGGAACGCCTCGTGGTCCTTCGCGTCCTCCGGATCGTGCTCGTAGCCGGGCACGGTCGCGGCAATCTGCGCGGCGGTCAGGAACCGTCGCGTGGACAGCAGGCAGATCACCAGGTTGACCAGGCGTTCGGTACGGCTCCGCGACACATGTGAACGCTAGCAGCCCGCGCGCCGTGGGCACGCACCCGCGCGCCGGCGACCCGGCCGCGCCGCGCCCCGCCCCCGGCCGATACGGTGCCGGGCATGGTGCGATGGCGGTCCGGCACGGTCACGGCGGTACGGCGGCGATGGGCCGGCGCGACGGAACTCGACGTCGACCTGCCCGACGGCGACCGGATGCGCGCGCTTGCCTACCCGGCGCTGGTCGGCGACCCGGAGCCCGGCGACCGGGTGCTGCTCAACGCCGGTGCCCTGCTGATGGGCCTCGGCACCGGCGGGTACGCGCTGGTCGTCGCCCTGCCCGACCGGCTGCCCGCCGACCCGCCGCAGGCCGCCGACACCCGCGCGGCCGGTCACCTGGTCAAGGCCCGCTACACCCCGCTGCAGCCGATCCTGCTCGGCGTCGACGAGGAGGCCTCCCCGCACCACGCCCTGCTGGCCGCCGCCGAGAACCTCGACGGGATGCCGGTGGTCACCGCCGACCTGCACTCCGCCCTGCCAGCGATCCTCGCCGGCGTGCACGCCGACGCGCCCGACGCCCGGGTGGCGTACCTGCTCACCGACGGCGGGGCGCTGCCGGCCTGGTTCTCCCGCACCCTCGCCGGGCTCGCCGGCCACCTCGTCGGCACGGTCAGCGTCGGGCAGGCGTTCGGCGGCGACCTGGAGGCGAGCACCCTGCACAGCGGCCTGCTCGCCGCCCGGCACGTGCTCCACGCCGACGTGGCGATCGTCGCCCAGGGCCCGGGCAACCTCGGCACCGGCACCCGCTGGGGCTTCTCCGGAGTGGCGGTCGGCGAGGCGGTCAACGCCGTCGCCGCCCTCGGCGGGCGGGCCGTCGGCTCGCTGCGCATCTCCGCCGCCGACCCCCGCCCCCGGCACCGCGGCGTCTCCCACCACAGCCTCACCGCGTACGGGCGGGTTGCCCTCGCCGCCGCGGAGCTGGTCGTGCCCGACGGCCTGGACCCGGACCTCGCGGCCGAGGTGGCCACAGCGCTGGCCCCCCTCGCCGACCGGCACCGGATCGTCGGCGTGCCCACCGACGGGCTGGACAAGGCGCTGCGGGCCAGCCCGGTCGGCCTGTCGACGATGGGTCGCGGCCTCGACGCCGACCACGCCTACTTCCTGGCCGCGGCCGCCGCCGGCCGCCACGCCGCCCTCCTGCTCGGCTGACGGTGGGCCCGGCCGGCGAGCGAACCGCCGTTCAACCCACGCTGTAACCGTCCGCGACGATCCGCTCGGCCGACCGCTCGTACACCTCCGAATCCTGCGGCGCCCAGGTGCCCAAGCCGTCGACGTACCGGTTGAACATGCAGAACGCGGCGGCGATCAGCACCGTGTCGTGGATCTCCAGATCGGTGGCGCCCTCGGCGCGGGCCGCGTCGACCAGCTCGACGGTGACCTCCCGGCCGCTGCGCTGCACCGCCGCGGCGATCCGCAGCAGCGCCCGCAGCTTGCCACTGATCGGCGCCGCGGCGACATCCCGGCGGACCTGCTCCACCAGCGGCATCCCGGCCGGCAGTTGGGCGGCGGCGAACGCCGAGTGCGACGAGCAGCAGAAGGTGCACTCGTTGAGGCCGGACACGTAGGCGGCGATGAGTTCGCGTTCACCGGCGCTCAGCGTCGGGTGCGGCGCGCGCAGCAGTTGCTCGGCGAGCGCGTTGAGCGGCCCCGCCGTCTCGGGACGGAACAGCATCGGCCCCGTGATGCCCGGATATGCCTTCTCGTCCAAACCAAGATCGATGTGCGCCACGGCGTCACCCTCCCCTACCCGAACCGGCCATGCCGGCGGCACCGAGCCCCGGCCCATCCGGCAACCTTTCAGGCGCCCAGGCGGGCCGCAACTTCCTGCGTGCGGTATTCACCGCTGCACATGCCGACCAATGGCCGCCGGGCCTGAAGAACGCACGATCGAAGGCCCTCCGGCGGGACGGCCACCTCCATGCTGTCGAAGCCCCATGGCACTGCGGCAGCTCCCCGAACGCCAGCTCGTCACCCCGGCGTCCCGACCCGGACGCCGCCTCCGGGTCGCCCTGATCAGCGCCACGGCCGGCGCCCTGCTCGCCGTCCTGTGGTCCGCGCCCGCGGCGTGCGGTCGCGTGCGGCTCAGCCGGCGAGGAAGATCAACGCGAGCCAGGCGCCCAGGATGACGAGCAGAGCCGCCGCCAGCACCCAGGTCGGCACCTTGTGCTCGCCACGGCGGTTCCGCTCGATCTCGGCGCGGATCTTCTCCCGACGCCGGTCGATCCAGTTGAGCTTCTCGGTGCCGCTGTCCCGGCCAGAGGGTTCGGAAGTGTTCATCGCGACGCCAGCGTACCCGTGCGCCGGCGGCCGGTGCCCGCGGGTCGTCGCGCCAGGCCAGGTTGGGGGCGAAGAGCACGGTGGAGCGGGCGGCGTCGATCCAGCCGGCCGCGCCGATGCC
>NZ_JBEZFI010000011.1:0-167062 GCF_040649295.1 Micromonospora sp. NPDC048999
CGTCTGCAACCGCGCATCAGCCACCCACACACCCACCTGCCGATGCAAAACACCGACCAAAATGAGCACCACACACAACACCTCAACCGAACCGACCAACCGGTCGGGCCTGGCTGGCGCGGGCTCGGTATTCGGTGCCCGGGACGAGGGTGGAGGTGGCGTGACGGGAGCGGCGGGGTCAGTCGTACTCAGGGCGATCACCTTCTCCGATGTCAATCCAGAGCATCTTAGAGTGATCGGGATGTTACGCAGGGTCCAACGCGGCTCCTGGTTCCGCTCGCCGGCCTGCAGCATGCAGATATGCGCAACGCATAATGGGTCGGGGTGCCGCGCGGCCGACAGGTGCGCGGGCACCGGAGCGGGCGTCGCGATCGACGCGGGGACGAGTGGAAACGGCGGTACGGTGACCCAGGCGATCCCGAACGTGACCCGGAACACCCGGCAGCGCGCCGAGGTGCTGGCGCTGCTGCGCGAGGTGGAGGGCTTTCACACCGCGCAGCAGTTGCACCAGATGCTCGTCGCCCGGAAGGCGCGGGTGGGGCTGACCACCGTCTACCGGACCCTGCAGCTACTGGTCGACGCCGGTGAGATCGACTCGACCCGGTTGCCCGGCGGGGAGCAACTGTTCCGCCGGTGCAGCCAGAGCCGGCACCATCATCACCTGGTCTGCCGGGAGTGTGGGCGGACGGTCGAGGTGGCCGGGCCGGCGGTCGAGCGGTGGGCCGACCAGGTCGCGAGCCAGCACGGTTTCACCGATGTCAGCCACACCATGGAAATCTTCGGTACCTGCGTCTCGTGCGCCGAGTGATCGCGCCGGGCGACAGGTTCACGCGGTCACCGCTGCCGGCACGCCGGCAGCCTGTGGACCCATCCGGAAGTCGGGATCGATCTGGGCGGCAAGGTCCACCCCAACGCGATCGTTGGCCCAGGCGGCGGCGTTGCGTCGGTGGAATTCGTGTGCCCACCGGGTGAAGGCCGCCCAGTTCTGCGGCGTGCCGTCCACGGCTCCCACCAGCTGTGCCAGGGCCTCGCGGTTGACGTCCTCGAGCTCGGCCAGCGGATCGACCGCGCCGCGTTCCGCCCGGCGTACGTAGGGCGAGCGGCTGACCCAGGTCAACAGGTTCGTGCCGACGTGCTCGTGCAGGAAGTCCACATCACTGGTGTCCTCGATCTTGTTGCCGACAACCGACAGCGCCACGCCGTAGTCGCGGGCGTGGCCGGCGTACTGCCGGTAAACCCCGACGCTGCGCACCGTCGGCTCACACACGAGAAAGGTGCGGTCGAAGCGGGTGAACAGCCCGGAGGCGAATGAGTCCGTACCGGCGGTCATGTCCAGCACCACGTATTCTCCGGGTGCGTCGAGCATGTGGTTGAGCAGCAGCTCCACCGCGCCCACCTTCGAGTGGTAGCAGGCCACCCCCAGGTCTTCGGCGTTGAACTCGCCGGTGACCGCCATGCGCACCCCGCCGATCCGGCGTACGCAGGCGGCGTAGATCGGGTTCTCCTCGACCACCCGCAGCAGCCGCGATCCGCGCCCGGGCGGGGTGGTCTTGACCATCTGGCTTGCCGCGCCGATGCGCGGGTTGTCGCCCCGCAGGTAGTCCTTGATCGTCGACAGGTGCTCGCCCAGCGGGGTCGCGCCGGCCAGGGCGTTCACGTCGCCGCCGAGGGCGACCGCGAGATGTTGGTTGATGTCGGCGTCGATGGCGAGCACCGGCCGGTCCTGGCCGGCGAGGTAGCGGGCGAACAGGGCCGCCAGCGTCGTCTTGCCGCTGCCACCCTTGCCCACGAACGCGACCTTCATCGCTGACGCCTCCCGTCACCACTACTGCAAACCGTTTTCATGAGCGCTAAGGTTATCGGAATCGAGCGCTGTCGGGGGCGCAGACGCGCCGATCGCCGGCGGCCTCCACCATGAACAGCAGGTGCCACCCGCCGCAGCGCCGCCGCGGCGGCGCTGAGATGGTGTTCGGCGATCCAGACGCCGGCGTAGCCTGCGGTCTCGGCGGCCAGACCGTAGTCGTGCGCGTCGGCCAGCGCCTGGGCGTGGCTGCCGCCGTCGCGGCGCCCGGCGAACGGAAGCAGGTGCGCCTGCGCCTGCTCCGTTGCCTGCCGGGCGCCGAGCGGGTCAGCAGTCACGCAGCTCGGGCGACTGGTTGAGCAGCTGGCCGCGGGTCGAGACGAACCTGCGGTAGGTGTCGGAGCCCACGGCGGACGGCCGGAAGGCCGCCACTCGGTGGCAGTTCTGGAACGCCAGCTTCACCCCGAAATGGCGCTCCAGGCTGGCCCGGATGGCGTCACTGGCCAGGGCTCTCAACAGTTGCCCGCGCTCGGCCTCGGTGGGCGGTGGCACAACGTTGTCGGTGAACTCCGTGTCACCGGACCGCAGGTCGGCGACCACGCGGCTGACGGTCTGCCAGGCGTAGGGCAGCGAGTTGCGTACGCAGGCGACGAAGGCCTCGTCGTCGACCGGCCCGGACTCGGCGGCCTCGAGCAGGTTGGTTGGAACGGTGAGAGACATGCTCCTCCTCCGCGTTAACGATCACGATTGTCGTTAGCGTTACGCGTTGAGCACATCACGTCACGAATCGTGGCGTCAATAGGCGGTCGCGCGTGTCGGACGCCGGAATCCGGACCCACCCTCGAAGGCTTTAATGAAAACCGTTACCGTTTGCAGGTCCTCAAGCCTGGCCCGACGAGTGAGGGAGACCTGCCGTGGCCGTACCGAAGCGAAGAATGTCGAGAATCGAACACCCGGCACCGCCGGGCCCGGTGGAAGGCGCGGGTGCCGCAGCCGACCCCCTGTCCGTGCCCCCGCAAGGAGCTGGTGCTGCCGCACCGGGCCTGCGCGCACTGTGGGCTCTACAAGGGACGACAGGTGGTGGACGAGCCGTGACCAGCCGCCTGCCGGTGACCGTGCTCTCCGGCTTTCTCGGCGCCGGCAAGACCACCCTGCTCAACCATGTCCTGGCCAATCGGGACGGGCTGCGGGTCGCCGTGATCGTCAATGACATGAGCGAGGTCAACATCGACGCCACCCTGGTCCGGGACGGCGGATCGCTGTCGCGGACCGAGGAGCGGCTGGTCGAGCTCACCAACGGCTGCATCTGCTGCACGTTGCGCGACGACCTGCTCGACGAGGTCGCGCGACTGGCTCGGCAGGGCAGATTCGACTACCTGCTGGTCGAATCCAGCGGCATCTCCGAACCGATGCCGGTGGCGGCCACCTTCGCATTCGGCGTGGAGGACGGCCAGGTGCTCGACGACCTCGCCCGGCTGGACACCACCGTGACCGTGGTGGATGCCGCGGGGCTGCTCGCCCGCATCGAGGCGGGGGAGACGCTGGAGCAGCGGGGGCTGTCGGCGTACGAGGGCGACGACCGCGGTATCGCCGATCTGCTGGTCGATCAGATCGAGTTCGCCGACGTGCTGGTGGTCAACAAGACCGACCTGGTGGACGCGGCGGACCTGGCGGTGGTGGAGGCGCTGCTGGCTCGGCTCAACCCGGCGGCCCGGCAGCTCCGCGCCGTGCACGGCCAGGTCTCCCCGGCGGAGATCCTGCACACCGGCCGGTTCGACCTCGAACGCGCCGAGACCGCGCCCGGATGGGTGGCCGAGCTCAACGGCGAGCACGTTCCGGAGACCGAGGAGTACGGCATCTCCAGCATCGTCTTCCGCGACCACCGGCCGTTCCATCCGCAACGGTTGTGGGACCTGCTCGCCGGCGGGCTCGACGCCTTCGGCGTGATCCGTTCCAAGGGCTTCCTCTGGTTGGCCAGCCGCCCCGACGTGCAGGCGCTGTGGTCCCAGGCCGGCCCCTCCGGCCGCTGCGATCCGGTCGGGCTGCCGGTGGTGGTCTCGGGCGAGTGGCCGCAAGACCCCGCCGAGCGGAGCGAGTTGGCGGCCCGCTGGCATCCCGTGTTCGGCGACCGTCAGCAGGAGATGGTGCTGATCGGCGTCGGGCTCGACCGCGACGGGTTGCGCGCTGCGCTGGCCGGGTGCCTGCTGACCGAGACCGAGGTCGCCGCCGGTGAGCGCGCCTGGCGGTCCTTGCCCGACCCGTTCCCGGAGTGGGACCTGGGCGATCTGCACGAGCACGTCGAGCTGGTCGACCAGGGCTGATCAGGCGACGGCCCGCCCGAGCGGTTCGGGCGGGCCGTCGCTCTGGTCCTGTTCCGGGGGCTCGGCGGGGCTTCCAGGCGTCGCGGCCATATTCTTGACTCATTCCAGAAAACGAGCCAGACTGTGGGACATGGCCCCGACCCTGGACCTCCAGCAGATGCTGCGTGGGGCCGCGCTTCGCGTCACCCGGCCTCGGGCGGCGGTGCTGGGCGCGGTGCACGCGCATCCGCACGCCGACACGGACTCGATCATCCGGGCCGTGCGCAGGGAGCTCCCCGAGGTGTCCCGCCAGGCCGTCTATGACGTGCTGCGCGCGCTGACCGCCGCGGGCCTGGTGCGGCGCATTGAGCCGCCCGGCACCGTGGCGCGCTACGAGGCTCGGGTCGGGGACAACCACCACCACGTCGTGTGCCGCTCCTGTGGCCTCATCGCGGACGTCGACTGTGCCGTCGGTGAGGCACCCTGCCTGGCCGCCTCCGACGGCCACGGCTACTCGATAGACGAGGCCGAGGTCACCTACTGGGGCCGGTGCCCCGACTGTTCCAGCACCGGCAGTTCCTGATCCCCCGGATCTGACACAGCACGGAAGGAATTCGATGTCCGAGAAGCACGATGCCGTTGTTCACGACGCTAACGCCGGCAGCGAGTCTCGCTGCCCGGTCGCGCACGGACGCGCCTCCCACCCGACCCAGGGCGGCGGCAACCGGGGCTGGTGGCCGAACCAGCTCAACCTGAAGATCCTTGCCAAGAACCCCGCCGTGGCCAACCCCCTCGGTGTGGAGTTCAACTACACCGAGGCGTTCAAGACCCTCGACCTGGCCGCGGTGAAGCAGGACATCGCGGAGGTCCTGACGACCTCGCAGGAGTGGTGGCCGGCCGACTTCGGCCACTACGGCCCGTTCATCATCCGGATGGCGTGGCACAGCGCGGGCACGTACCGCATCAGCGACGGTCGCGGCGGCGCCGGTGCCGGGCAGCAGCGCTTCGCGCCGCTCAACAGCTGGCCGGACAACGGAAACCTTGACAAGGCTCGCCGTCTGCTGTGGCCGGTCAAGAAGAAGTACGGCCAGAAGCTCTCCTGGGCCGACCTCATGATCCTCGCGGGCAACGTCGCCCTAGAGTCGATGGGCTTCAAGACCTTCGGCTTCGCCGGTGGCCGGGCGGACGTCTGGGAGCCCGATGAGGACGTCTACTGGGGTCCCGAGACCACCTGGCTCGGCGACGATCGCTACACCGGCGAGCGGGAGCTGGAGAATCCTCTCGCCGCGGTCCAGATGGGCCTCATCTACGTCAACCCGGAGGGTCCGAACGGCAACCCGGACCCGATCGCCGCGGCCTGGGACATCCGCGAGACGTTCCGCCGCATGGCGATGAACGATGAGGAGACGGTCGCCCTGATCGCCGGCGGTCACACCTTCGGCAAGACGCACGGCGCGGGCCCCGCGGACCACGTCGGCCCGGAGCCCGAGGGCGCCCCGATCGAGGAGCAGGGCCTGGGCTGGAAGAGCAGCTTCGGCACCGGCAAGGGCGCGGACACCATCACCAGCGGGATCGAGGTCACCTGGACCTACCACCCGACCCGGTGGGACAACGAGTTCTTCCACATCCTCTTCGCCTACGAGTGGGAACTGATGAAGTCGCCGGCCGGTGCGCACCAGTGGCGCCCCAAGAACGGCGCGGGCGCCGACCTGGTGCCGGAGGCGCACGATCCGTCGAAACGCCGCGAGCCGCGGATGCTCACGACGGACCTGGCGCTCCGGTTCGACCCGGTCTACGAGGAGATCTCGCGGCGGTTCCTGGAGCGCCCGGACGAGTTCGCGGATGCCTTCGCCCGCGCCTGGTTCAAGCTGACCCACCGCGACATGGGGCCGGTCGCCCGCTACCTCGGCCCGGAGGTTCCCACCGAGACGCTGCTGTGGCAGGACCCCCTCCCGCCGGTGACGCACAAGCTCATCGACGCCGAAGACGTCGCCACCCTCAAGGGCCAGCTCCTCGCCTCGGGCCTGACCGTCTCCGAGCTGGTCTCCACCGCGTGGGCGTCGGCCTCGACGTTCCGCGGCAGCGACAAGCGCGGCGGCGCCAACGGGGCGCGCATCCGCCTCGCGCCGCAGAACGGTTGGGAGGTCAACAACCCCGACGAACTGGCCAGGGTGCTGCACACCCTGGAGGAGATCCGCAAGGCCTTCAACGCCGCCCAGACCAGCGGGAAGCAGGTCTCGCTCGCCGACCTGATCGTCCTCGCCGGTGGCGTCGGCGTCGAAACGGCCGCCCGGAATGCCGGCTTCGACGTCGAGGTCCCGTTCACCCCGGGACGCACCGACGCGGCGCAGGAGCAGACCGACGTGGAGTCCTTCGCGGCGCTGGAGCCGACCGCGGACGGGTTCCGCAACCACCTCGGCAAGGGCCACCGCCTGCCGGCCGAGTTCCTCCTGCTCGACAAGGCGAACCTGCTGACCCTGAGCGCGCCCGAGATGACGGTCCTCGTCGGCGGTCTGCGCGTCCTGGGGGCCAACTACCAGCAGTCGCAGCTGGGCGTCCTCACCACAACCCCCGGGTCGCTGACCAACGACTTCTTCGTCAACCTGCTCGACCTGGGCACGACGTGGCGGCCGACGTCCGAGGACGCGAACACCTTCGAGGCGCTGGACCCCGCCACCGGCGAGGTCAAGTGGACCGGCAGCCGCGTCGACCTCGTCTTCGGCTCCAACTCGGAACTGCGCGCGCTCGCCGAGGTCTACGCGAGCGACGACGCGCGGGAGACGTTCGTGCACGACTTCGTCGCGGCGTGGGCCAGGGTGATGAACCTGGACCGGTTCGACCTCGCCTGATCCCGACGTCCGGGCCGGCCCGCGAGGGCCGGCCCGGACGCGGCAGCGGACGCCGGTCGGTCAGAGCCAGTTTCGGCGTTTGAAGATGAGAAAGAGGCTGACACACACGAGGCCCATCAGCACGATCGCGAACGGGTACCCGAAGCTCCACTTCAGCTCGGGCATGTTCTCGAAGTTCATCCCGTAAATGGTGCCGATGAGGGTGGGGGCGAACAGGATCGCCGCCCACGAGGAGATCTTCTTGATCTCCTCGTTCTGTTCGTAGCTGGCGGCGGTGAGGCTGCGCATCTCCTCGTTCTGCTGCTGCGAGACGAGGGTGGCGTTGACGGCGAGAATGTTCTGCAGCAGGTGCCGGTACCCGTCGACGCGTTCGACGACCTGGGTGAGGTGGTCGACGACATCGCGCAGGTAGCGTTGGAGCTCCTCCTCGGTGCCGTACTTGGTGAATCCGGCGCTGAGGGCGTTCAACACGCCGAGGAGTGGGCGTGCCGCGCGTTGGAACTCGACGACCTCCCGGCTGAGCTCGTAGATGCGGCGGCTGACCTTCGGGTCGCCGCCGAACACCTCGGTCTCGATCTCGTCGATGTCGTTCTCCAAGCCGTCGACGACGGGCGCGTACCCGTCGACGACCTGATCGAGGATCGCGTAGAGCACGGCCTCGGGGCCGCGGGCGAGCATCTCGGGCTCGGCCTCCATCCGCCGTCGAACGGCGGCGAGGTCGGGCGCCTCACCGTGCCGAACGGTGATGACGAAGCCGGGCCCGATGAACAGGTGCAGTTCGCTGAATTCGACCTCCTCGCGGTCGTCGTCGTAGCGGGCGGCGCGCAGCACCACGAAGAGCGTGTCGCCGTAGCGTTCGAGTTTGGGCCGCTGATGGGCGGTGATGGCGTCCTCGACGGCCAGGTGGTGCAGCCTGAACTCCGCGGCCAGCGAGGTGATCTGGTCGGCGTTGGGTCGGTAGAGCCCGATCCAGGCCATCGCGTTGTCCAGCTCGTGCAGACACTGGTAGGTCTCGGCGAGGCTCTTCGGGGAGGCATGGCGGTGGCCGCGGGTGTAGACGGCGCTGTCGACGAGTCGGCTGTCCGGCACGCCGGGGGCAGCGACCGGCGCGGCCGTGGTGCCGGACCCGTCGGCGGGAACCCGATGGCGGCTCCCCACGGGAAGCAGGAACGCGCGGCGCTTCGCAGGCATGAGGACCTCCTCGGGGCGAATGGAGAGGGGCATGCCCCTAGTCCGCCGGCGGCACCTGCTGCTGTACGGCGGTTGTGGGGCCGGTGGTGCTCGGGAGGCCGGTGGTACTGGGCGGTTCACTGCCCATCGCGTACCCCTCCTTCCGCCGGAAGCCTTCGTGGGCGCCATCCACCCGCGTGGCCCCGCTCCCGCCTGTGGCGGGACCGGGCGGGTCAGGGGCGCACTGCGGTGTTCGGCCGCTGACGAGTACCCGGAAGCCGGCGCGGTAGGCAGGCCGCGTGATCAGGCAACCGATGGGGGAGACCGCTCCCACCCGCCCGATCCAGAACGACGACGCCGGCGCCCCAGGCACCGATCGCCTCGGCGCGCCGCCACGATCGTGGACGCGGCGACAATCAGATCATATCGCCTTATCGAGGCACGAACCGCGAAAAAGCACGAGGAGCGCCCGCCGCCGACCAGGTCGACAGGACCGGTGAGATTGCGGACCGAAACGCCAAGGCGTACGCGGCGACGAAGATTATCCGGAGCCGTCGGTCACCCGACTCGCCAAGGAAAACCGGCGTTCACCTGGGCAGGCGCATCGGCCGTCCAGCCGAGTGCGCTCGCCGGGAAAGTCATCCTATGATCGCTCCACCCCAAGATCGGGTGAGCCACCTCACCCTCTTTTGAAAGGCCCCGAATGCAATCCAGGTTGGGCAGACGTTCCCTCATTGTCACAACAGCGACCAGCCTCGTCGCGGCGTTCGGTGCGGCCCTCGTGCCGAGCGTGGCGGCTGCGGCCGAAGGTCCCAACCTCAGCTACGTCGTCAACGCCGTCGGCAAGGCGCAGACGGCGGACGCCGCCGCCGCGGTCACCGAGGCCGGCGGCCAGGTGATGGTCTCGTACGCGCAGATCGGCGTGGTCATCGCCCGCTCCACCGACCCCGCGTTCGGCGAGAAGGTGAAGACGGTCGCGCACGGCGGCGCCGTTCTCTCCGCGGGTGCCACTCGGACCGCCGCTCTGCCCGCCATGGCGGAGGACGCCGAGGCGGTCGACGCCTACGTGCCGGACGATCTGGAGAACGCGACCCGGCAGAGCGACATGGTCCTCATCGGCGCGCGCGCTGCCCACGAGGTCAACCTGGGCAGCTCGACGGTGACCGTCGGTGTGCTGGACGACGGGATCGACGCCAACCACCAGGACCTCGCCCCGGTGGTGGACCAGTCGAAGTCGGTGAACTGCGTTGGCACCGGCGCCCCGGACACCACGCCGGGCGCGTGGCGGCCCTACAGCCTCACCGCCGACTACCACGGCACGCACGTGGCCGGGACCATCGCCGCGGCGAAGAACGGCGTCGGCATCGTCGGCGTCGCGCCCGGCGTGAAGCTGGCCGCCATCAAGGTCGTGAACCCGGACGGCTTCATCTACCCGGAGTACGCGATCTGCGGCTTCATCTGGGCGGCCGAGCACGACATCCAGGTCACGAACAACAGCTACTACGTCGACCCGTGGCTGTACTGGTGTGAGAGCCAGGCCGACCAGAAGGCGATCGTCGAGGCGGTCCGGCGCGCGGTGAACTACACCACCGAGCACGGCATCCTCAACATCGCCGCGGCGGGCAACGAGAACCAGGACCTCGCCAACAAGACGGTCGACACCACCAGCCCGGACGACACCAAGCCGGTCCGGCGCACCCTGGACCCGAGCTGCCTCAACCTGCCGACGGAGCTGCCGAACGTGGTGTCGGTGTCGTCGACCACCCAGCCCACCGTCCCCGCGAACGCCGTTGGGCCGTGGTACCCGGGTCTGACCACCCAGCCGACGCGCTCGTCGTTCTCCAGCTTCGGGCTCGGGGCCGTGGACGTGGCCGCTCCGGGGTCGAGCATCTACTCCACCTCGCCGTCGACCGGCGTGGCCAGCTACCGGTCGCTCTCCGGCACCTCGATGGCCTCGCCGCACGTCGCCGGCGTCGCCGCGCTGCTGGTGTCGAAGCACCCCGGGGCCACTCCCGACTACATCGCGGAGCTGCTGCGCAAGCAGGCCATTCCGCTCGCCTGCCCCACCTCCGGCACCGACTACACCCAGGGCCGGTGCAAGGTTGACCCGAACAACCCGAACGTCAACGGCTTCTTCGGATACGGCCTGGTGAACGCCTACAAGGCGGTCACCGAGAACGAGGACGTGACCGCGCCGACCGTCAAGGTCACCGGGGTCAGCGAGGGCCAGCAGATCACCCTCGGCCAGTCGGTGGACCCGGGCTGCTCGACCACCGACAGCGACAGCGGCGTCGCCGCGCAGGCCACCCTGTCCGTCACCGGCGGACCGAGCGTCGGCTACTTCACCGCCACCTGCGAGGGGGCTCGGGACCGTGCCGGCAACAAGGCCGCCGCGGTCAGCGTCACCTTCCAGGTGGCCTTCGACTGGAAGGGCTTCGGTTCGCCGATCGTGGCCGGGGTCAACTCCGCCAAGGCCGGCAGCGCTGTCCCGATCAAGTTCAGCCTCGGCGGTGACCAGGGCCTGAACATCTTCGCGGCGGGCGTTCCGCAGCTGCAGCCGACGACGTGCGACAGCTGGGCCCCGAAGGGCGCGCTCCAGCCGATCGCCGCTCCGGGCGCGAGCACCCTGACCTACGACCCGGCCAGCAAGCAGTACCAGTACAACTGGAAGACCGACAAGTCCCTGGCGAACACCTGTGGGCGCCTGGACGTCACGTTGATCGACGGCACCACCCACTCGGCGAACCTCTCGTTCAAGTAAGTCTCGCCTGTACGGTGGCGGCCCGGGGTTTCTACCCCGGGCCGCCACTGCTTTCTCCGCCGAATCGTCAGATCGCGCCCTGACCACGGGCGAGCATCCGGATCATCGCACCGGTTCCGTCACGGCTGCCGGCGGAACCGGGCCAGCCGGATCGACGTTGTCTCGGTCGCCCGGTCCGCCGTGACCCGGAGCGCCCGGCACGACCCGAGCGCGCCCGTCGCGGTCCACGATCCGCACCGCCACTCCCGCCACGTCCGTGATGCTGACCGGACCCATCGCTCGGGAGTCGTTCGCAACTGGGCGATTGTCGCCCAGGAGAAAGATCATGTGAACCGGCACGGTGCTGCGGGGGAAGGGATCGGTCGCGCCGAGATACTGCTGCGGCACAGGCGTCCCGTTGACGACGACTGCTTCGCAGCGGCCGCCCGGATCAGCAGGGCAGCCGACGGTGTCACCCGGAAGAGCAACAACTCGCAGCACGGAATCGAACTCGCGGCCGTTGTGGACGAGGTGCACGAGAACGACGTCCCCTCGGGACGGGGACAGCTTCTTGTTGAAGACGATGCGCTCGCCGACACGTACGGTCGATTCCATGGCGGCGCTCGGCTGGGTGACGGTGACGTAGTCGCTTCGGCCGAGCACGGTCGCCGCCGCGAGGGTGGCCAGGACCACGACCCCTCCGCCGACGCCGGCCGCGGCTCTGCGTACGCGCTGTGCCCGCCGCCTGCGTTGGGCGCGGTTGAGGACCAGCCGGGCCAGGTCGGGGTGGGCCCGTACCGCCGGTGCAGCAGCCGCCGCGAGCCGGCGCAGCTCCTCGGCCGCATCCGCGAGCGAGGGGAGAGTGTCGTTCATCGCGCGGTCTCCTCTGCCATGCTGAGGGTGGACTTCAAGGCGGCGCGAACCTTGTCCAGTCCGCGCGCGAGGTTGCTCTTGACCGTTCCTGGTGAGCACCCCATGACGGCTGCCGTCTCGGCTTCGCTCAGCCCGTCGATGACGCGCAGCACGACGGTGACGCGCTGTCGCGGGGGGAGCCCGGCAAGGACCTGATCGAGGTGCGTACGGGCGGCGATCGCCTCAGCATGATCGGGCCCGGGCTCCGGTGAATCCGGATCCGCCTCGGTGGGGACGGGGACGAGGTGGCTGCGCCGACCTCGATCTTTGGCCAGGTTGACCAGCACGGCTCGGACGTACGCCTCGGGCGAGTCCAGCTTCCTCGGCCAGTGTCTGACCAGCCGTAACAGTGCCGTCTGCAGGACGTCTTCGGCCTCGGCGGCGTCCGGCACGAGCAGCCGCGCGAACCGCAGCAGCTGGTTTCCGTGGACCTGCACGAACTCCGTGAAGTCCTGCTCTTCGGAGGGGGTCACATCCACTAGAACGAGACGCCTTTCCCACGCGTTGCATGTCGTGACTCACCGGCAGCACAGGACGTGCTCGGAGAACCGGCCAACAGTGTCGTACCCGTACCCATACCCGTACCCGTACCCGTACGCGTGCGGGTGCGGGTGCGGGAACGGCGGATCCCCGGCCACCGGGGCCGAGCCAGGACCGACCCCCTAGAATCTCCGGCCAGTACGGGGAGGGAGATCCACATGTGGCCGTTCAAGAAGCGTCGGCAGCCGGCCGGCCTCGTCGTCGATCCAGCCCAGGGTGACCCGCAGGCGCGGGCGCTCATCGAGGCACTGGGCGCGCAGGACTGGCGTACGGCCCGGGACGTCTTCAACGTCACGACCAATCCGGATGCGCGTGCCTACCTGATGGAGGTCGCGGCAAACGTCGACGGCGTCCAGGACTGGATCGGCGAGTGGGTCGCCGCCGAACCGGACTCGACGCTTCCGGTGCTGGTCCGGGGCTGCCACGCGGTGTACTGGGCCTGGGAGGCCCGGGGCGCGAAGCGGGCCGAACACACCAGCGAGGAGCAGTTCCGCGAGTTCTTCCGCCGGCTCCGGACCGCCGAGAACCTGCTCGACGAGGTCGTGGCCCGAGACCCGGACGACGTAACCGCCCGGACCTGGCTGGTCAGCTCCGCGCGGGGCCGCCAGGTCGACCGTGACGAGGCCCGCGCCCGCTTCGAAGAGGTGGTGAAGCGGCACCCCACCCACGTCGTCGCCCACGAGCAGCGGCTGCAGTACCTGTGCGCCAAATGGTCTGGCAGCGACGAGCAGATGTTCGCGTTCGCCCGGGAGGCCACCGTGGCCGCGCCGGGTGGCAGCCTTCTGCCGGAACTGCTTGTCGTCGCGCACGTTGAGAAGTGGCTGTCGCTGCCGCGCGGGGAGGACGACGAATACATCAGCTCCCCGCAGGTGCGCGTGGACATGCTGGCCGCCGTGGAGAAGTCGCTCTTCCATCCGGCCTTCACGCCCGGCTTCGGCTGGATCCCTCGGGCGAACACGTTTGCGATGGGCCTGGAGAAGGCGGGCGAGTTCGAGGCCGCGGCTCGGGTCTTCGACCTCATCGGCGACCAGGTCAGCGACTGGCCATGGGTCTACTGCGGCGATCCCGTCACGGCGTTCACGGCGGGTCGGGAGTGGGTGTACACCAACCGCGACTGAACCGGCGCGCCGTGCGGCGGCCTGATCGAGCCGGTGGTGCCGTCGAACCGGGCGGGCCGCGCACCCGTAGGCTGGCCCAGTGATCAACTTGCCGCCTTCCCTCGTCGACACCGTGGCACATCGCCGGCCGACCGAGCACGATGACCTGACCGGGATGGCTTGGGCGTGGGCGGTCCGGTGAGTCGGCGGCCGGTGCCGCCGCAGCGGTCTGCCCCGGTGGTGTCCGGGCCGGGGCCGTCGCGGGTGGCTCGTTGGTGTGCCGACGTTGCGGAGTCGCATTGGTTCGAGGTGACGATTGTGGTCGTCATCGGTGTGAACGCGGTGATGCTCGGTGTCGAGACCTATCCGCATCCGGGGTCGCTCGGGGTGCTGCTGCGGGTGTTGGAGTGGTGTTTCCGTGCGGTGTTCGTGGTGGAGATCGTCATCCGGGTGTTGGCGCATGGTCGGCGGCCGCAGGACTTTTTCCGGGGTGGGTGGAACGTCTTCGATTTCGTGGTGATCGCGGCGGCGTTCATTCCGGGTCTGCACGGGGATACGGCGGCGTTGCGGGTGATCCGCATGGCGCGGGTGGTGCGGTTGGTGCGTTTCTCGCCGGGGTTGCGGACCATTGTGGCGGCTCTGTTGCGCAGTCTTCCGGGTGTTGGTGGGTTCCTCGCGCTGGCGTTGGTGACGTTGTACGTGTACGGCATGGTCGGGTGGCTGATCTTCGCCGAGACCTATCCGGACGACTACGGCACCATCGGTCGGGCCGTGCTGACCCTGTTCGTGCTGCTGTCCCTCGAGACACTGCCCGAACTGGTCGAGCAGGGCATGGAACTTTCGCCGTGGACTCTGGTCTATTACGTCAGCTATGTGTTGATCACGGTCAACCTGTTGCTGAACATCCTGATCGCGGTGGTCGTCAACTCGATGGAGGAGGCCCGGCGGCTGGAGATGACCGAGCGGATGGCGGTCGACGAGGACGGCGACGGTGTGCCGGATCATCTCGACCGGATCATGATCAGTCAGCGGCTGGACGACATGCGCACGATGCTGACGGAGCTCGAACGGGACCTACGCATCGGCCACGGGGACGGACGGTCGAAGCCGGGCCCGTGAGATCGGCGGCCCGGGCGGCGCCGACCGCTCAGGCGCCGCGCGCGAACAGGGCGAGGCGTACCCGGTTGGGGCTGCCGGTCTTGTTCATCAGGCTCGTGATGTGAGTCTTGACCGTGGTGACACCGATGTGCAGCCGGTCGGCGATCTCCGTGTTGGACAGGCCCTCCGCGACCAGGTTCAGCACGTCCTGTTCGCGTACGGTCAGTCCCGTCATCGGTCGGGGTGCCCCGGCGCGGGCGTGGACCGCGCGCTGGACCAGGCGCTGCAGCACCTCCTGGCTGAACGGGCTGTCACCCGCGGCGGCCCGGCGGACACCGGCCAGCAGGTCGGCGGGGGGCGCGTCCTTGAGCAGGAAGCCGCATGCCCCTGCGGTCAGGGCCGGATAGAGGTGATCGTCGTCGTCGAACGTGGTCAGCACCAGGACGCGCGTGGCCGGCCGCTCGGCGAGAATGCGGCTGGTCGCGGTGATCCCGTCAACGCCGGGCATGCGCAGATCCATCACGACCACGTCGGGGACGAGCCGGGCGGCGAGGGAGATCGCGTCGCGGCCGTTGTCGGCCTCGCCGACGACCTCGATGTCGGGCTGGGCGTCGCAGAGCATGCGCAGGCCCGCGCGGATGAGGTGCTGGTCATCCACCAGCAGGACGCGGATCATGCCGGCTCCGCCGTGCGCGGCCCCACCGGGACCTCGGGTCTCCGTGTCGCGGATGAGGCCGGCATGACGGCGGGGGAAGGGGGCATGGGCGCCGGCGCGGCCGGGAGGACGGTGCGTACCCGCCAACCCCCGTCCGTCGGACCGGCCTCCAACTCGCCGCCGAGGACCTCGACGCGTTCGCGCATTCCGGTGATGCCGTGACCGCCGCCGGACGGCAAAGCCGCCGGCACCCACCCGCCCCCGTCGTCCGACACCTCCCAGTGGACGGACCCGTCGACCACCGTGACCGACAGGCGGGCCAGCGCGGACGTGCCGGCGTGCTTGGCCACGTTGGTCAGCGCCTCCTGGGTGAGCCGCAGGACCGCCATGCCCCGGACCGCGTCGAGCGAACCGATCGCCGGGTCGATGTCGGCCTCCACGGTGACACCGGCTTGCCGGGCCCGGTCGACCGCGGCGCCGAGGGCCGCCGGAAGAGCCGACGGCTCGATCGCCGTCAGCGCCGCGTCACCGCGCACCCCGTCGGGGTCACGCAGGACCGCGACTAGCCGGCGCAGGTCGGCCAGGGCCGCGCTCCCCGTGCCGTGCACGTCGTCGAACACCTCACCCACCCGCGGATCCAGATCGGTCAGCACGTGTCGGGCCACGCCGACCCGCAGCACCATCGACGCCACGTGGTGTGCGACCACGTCGTGCAATTCCCGTGCGATGGCGCTGCGTTCGTCGGCGCGGGCGGCGCGGCTCTCCGACTCGCGGCGGCGCTGCTCCTCCGCTGCCCGTTGCTCCGCCTGCCGGGCCAGTTCCCGTTGAGTCCGGATGACCAGGCCGAGCAGCAGTGGCACGCCGACCTTCACCATTAGCCCGATGACGCCGGCGAGGAATCGTCGGAGCGGGTCGCCGATCGAATCGGTCAGCTCGACCACGGTCAGCAGCCCGGCGGCCAGCCAGATCGCCTGTGGCCGGCGCGCCCGCATGGCCAGCTCGAGCAACGCCCAGCTGGCACCCACCTGGTTGATCGTCATGTCGTCGATCAGGCAGATCGCGACCATCAGCAGCGTGGCCTGCGCCAGCAGGTTGAACAGCGGCCGGCGGTGGAACAGCAGCGCGACGGCGAACGCCGCCACCGCGAGGATCCACTGCACGGCCGTCGTCCCATGTTGCATGGGGGCGACGATGACGAGGTAGCCGACGCCGCTCAGGTCGAGCAGCACCATCCGCACGAGGCTGTCGCGCCTGTCGAACGCTCGTCCCACCCACCCCATATCTTCAGCGTCTCAAATCAGCTAAGCGATCGTGAGTTCGGAGTAAGCTTTCCGGGATCGTTTCCCACCTGGGTGGGGTGGCGTGGGCGTGGAGGTGGAATCCTGCGCCCAGCGCTGCTCCGCGTGGCTGGTGGCCGGTGGTGGGTGTGCTGGTCGTGGTCACGTTCTGGTGCCGGTGGGCTGCGCGGGGCAGCCGCCGGTCCGTTGGTGCGTGTCCCTCCGGACGCTTGCCCGCCCGGCCGTGAGGTCGGGTGGGGGAGGGTGCCCTGCGTCGCCTGGGCGCGGGGCGTGCTGGCTTGCGCGCGGTGGGGAGGTCGACGCGCCACTTCACCGACCGCAGAACACGCCCCGCCTGCTCCTGGACCATCCGCACGATCCGGTCATTGACCCGCACACCCTCCGGAACGGCGGCCGTCCAGCCCAGCCGCCGCAACGCCATCCACGCATTCGACGGCAACCTCCGACCACTCGCATCCACGCCCGAGGCGAGCACATCAACATCCACACGGTTGCAGTGCCCACCAAGCAGGGCGCCTACCATGCCCGCCACCAGATCAGCACACCAACCGACACGCTCGGCAAGCACCGCCCGGGACACGACATCCCCGGACGCCTCGTCCACACCCGTTCGCAGCAGCGCGCGAGCGCACGCGGTCCGCACCGCCTCGCCGTCAGCCAACGCCAACTTCCGGCTCACCCGCCACCGTCCTGACACCGCCCGGACTCGAATAACAGACAAGCCCGGCTCTCCGCCGATCGCATCCCCAACAAAACGCCCGACAACGGAAATTCTATGACCACTGTGGATCAGTAATCAAATTGCTTAGCCTAGGCGCTGCGGCTCGGTGGTCGGAGCCGCAGCCGGCTTCGGCCACCCGGCCCGGACGGCGAGGTAGGCGGCCAGACCGGACGGCCCGAACAGGATCGTCGGCGCCCAGAACGGGGCGGCCACCGTGAACGTCAGGGTGAACAGCGCGCCGGTCATGCCGCCAGCACCAGCTCCGGCCGACGGCGACGGGCCACGACCGCGCCGGCGGCGACCGCGGTCGCGACCACCAGGCCCGCCAGCGCGGCCAGGGTGAGCGCGTCCGGCCGCAGCAGTGGCTGCCCGCGCAGAGCCTGCCAGGTCAACAGCATCGTGAGCGCACCGTGTGAGCCGCCGGCGACGACCACCAGCCGCGCCTGGGTACGCTCGTCCAGCCGCCCACCGAGGAACCGGCCCAGCATGATCGCCAGGATCGGCAGCGCCTGCAACGCGTGCATCCCCACGAAGTGCCCGATCCGCAGATCCCCGCCGGTGGTGCTCCAACCGAGCAGCGGCAGCCCGGGCCCGCCGTCGGGGACGCCCACGCTGTGCGCTCCGGAGATCCCCTCGATACCTGGCTCCTGGTTGGGCAGCACCATCGGAATCGCCACCGCCATGCCGAGCAGGGTCAGGCCGAGTCCCCATGCCACCGCGTACTTGGCGACCCGGTCTGCGATCGGCTGACGCAGCACGACGATCGCGATGACGAGATGTGCCGTGAACAGCACCACGATCGCCTGACCCATCAGCCCGAACAGGGCGCCGTTCAGCGGGGTGGTCGCGTTGAAGTGGCTGGTCGTGCCGCGCAGCACCTGCCCGACGATCACCGCCATCTCCACCACACCCATCGCGACAATGACCGTGCCCGCCCACTCTGCGGTGCGGCTCCGCCGAGGCAGCAGCGAGAGCATCCAGGCGAGGGTGGTGCCGTACAGCACGAAGGACACGCAGAACTTGAGCGGCTTGAGCCAGATCGGCGCGCCGGTGAGGACGCGTGGATCGGCGAAGACGCCGATCGCGGAGACGACGGCGAGCACCGCCATCGCCGAGACGAAGAGCATCAGTGGGCGGTGCCGGTGTGCCGCCCGGCGCAGGGTGGTAGTCATGCCTGCAGATGCTGCTGAACCTGGCCCGGGACTTCGCCCGACCTGAAGCCCCGGTTGCGGCCGGCGGTCGGAGCGGTGGCTCCTCCCTGGGTAGGAGGCACCGGGGACGACCTCGCTACCGAGGCCTTCGAGTCAGCGCCGCAGGCGGCGGTTCCACCACCCGGGACGGGTGTGGGCCAGCCTCAGCAGTCGCCGGTGTTCCCAGTGCTGATAGGCGACGAGGGCCGGCACGAGTCCGAGCATGGCCAGCGACAGGCGTACGCGGGCGGTGCGGTTCTCCCAGATGAAGGCGAGCAGGCCCGTCGCGCCGGAGAAGTAGAGGATCGGGTTGTAGAAGGGCATCAGCTCGGGTCCCAGCCCCTCGCAGTCCTCCAGCCATGGCAGGCCTGTTCTTGTGCTACGCGTTGGCCAGCCGAGCAGATGAGCCGACACGGCAGCGAGGCCGAAGCCGTTCGTCGCGGCCAACAGCTTGTCAGCGGAGGCGTCGCGACCGCTCGCGGCCCAGACGCCCCCGGTTACGACGCTCCAGAAGCCCACGGCGGCGTACGGCCCGACCACCGAGGCGAGCGGCATGCCGACGCCGGCCCCCAGTTCGAAGACCACATGTGCTGCCAGGCTGGCCACGGTCAGCCGGGTCAAGGGCCGACGCGCGGGCTTCCGGGAGGTTCGTGCGTTTGGGAAGCCTGCCACTCCGCTCCACCCCCATGACAACCGGCCTGCCCGACTTCAAGGGATATACCCTATTTTGGGGTGGGCACTCGCGAGGGGTTCGACCGTCGCCGGTGCGGGCTTAGAAGTCGCCGGCCTCGTGGCGCATCTCGGCGAGGATCTCGACCAGGGTGGTGCCGCGATCCGACGACAGGTCGGGTTTGGTGAAGACCTGGGCGTTCAGTTCCTCGGTCGCCTTGGTGGCCAGCTCTCGTCCCTTCGGGAGGAGTTGGACGAGCGTGGTGCGCCGGTCGGTCGGGTGGGGCGTACGTCGGACGAGGCCGGCTGATTCGAGGCGGTCGACGGCGTTGGTGACGCTTGTGGGGTGTACCTGAAGCCGGTTGCCGATCTTCGTCATGGGCAGGGCGCCGGCGCGGCTGAAGTAGAGGAGCATGAGCACCTCGTAGCGGGCGAAGGTCACGTCGTACGGGCGGAGAACGGCCTCCACCCGCGCGAGGGCGATCTGCTGCGCGCGCATGAGCGATGTCAACGCCGCCATCCCGTCCGCGGCGGCCTCCCAGCCGTGGGCGGCCCACTGGCGTCGCGCTTCGGCAATGGGGTCGCGGGGGTGGTCGGGAGTCGGCACGCGGATCATCCTAGAGGGTGTCGGAGGGTACATGGACGTTGGATAGTTGGATGTCCTAGTGTTTAGCTGATCGGCATAGCTCGTCATCGCGCCCACAAGGACGGCGGCGGCCCTGCGTCACAACCCCTCGGCATAGGAGTGCCATGAGTCAGCCGAATTCCTCCTCCCGGCCTTCGCTGCACGTCCCCGTGCACCCGGTGCGTTTCGTGACCGCGGCCAGTCTCTTCGACGGGCACGACGCGGCCATCACGATCATGCGGCGGCTGCTGCAGAGCCAGGGCGCTGAGGTCGTACACCTCGGTCATGACCGCAGCGTCGAGGAGGTGGTGACCGCGGCGGTTCAGGAGGACGTGCAGGGGGTGGCGATCTCCTCCTACCAGGGCGGGCACGTCGAGTACTTCAGCTACCTGGCCCAGCGCCTCGCCGAGCGCGGCGCGGGGCACGTGCGGGTGTTCGGTGGCGGCGGCGGGACGATCGTGCCGGAGGAGATCGCGGGCCTGGCCGAGCGGGGGGTACGCATCTTCAGCCCGCAGGACGGCCAGCGCCTGGGGCTGCCGGGCATGATCAACGAGCTGATCCGGGACTGTGACGTCGACCTGTCGGGGCACGGGACCGACCTCCAGGCACTGCTGGCGGGCGACGAGGCCGCGCTGGCACGAGCGATCACCGTGCTGGAATCCGGCGCCGACACCGCCCTGGCCGACGCGGTCCGGGCCGCCGCGGCGTCACGTAACGTTCCGGTCCTCGGCATCACCGGGACGGGCGGCTCGGGCAAGTCGTCGCTGACCGACGAACTGGTGCGCCGGGTGCGCCGGGACAGCGAGGACAAGGTCCGGGTGGCGGTGCTGGCTGTCGACCCGACCCGCCGCCGCGGTGGCGCGCTGCTGGGCGACCGGATCCGGATGAACAGCATCGCCCCCGGCGTGGTGTTCTTCCGTTCTCTGGCGACCCGCACCCCTGGGGCGCAGGTGCCCGATCACCTCGACGACATGGTGGCAGCCTGCAAGGCCGCCGGCTACGACCTGGTCATCATCGAGACGCCGGGCATCGGCCAGGGCGATGCGGCGATCGTGCCGTACGTGGACGTGTCGCTGTACGTGATGACGCCGGAGTACGGCGCCCCCAGCCAGCTCGAGAAGATCGACATGCTGGACCTGGCCCAGGTGGTGGCCATCAACAAGTTCGAGCGCCGCGGTGCGGAAGACGCGCTGCGGGACGTGGCGCGGCAGATGGTGCGCAACCGCGAGCAGTTCGGCACCCCGTGGCAGGACATGCCGGTCTTCGGCACCAGCGCGGCCCGCTTCGACGACGACGGCGTGACCGCCCTCTACCACCACCTCAAGCAGTTGCTTCGTGGGCACGGCCTGTCGGGCTTCCCCGGCGTGCTGCCCGTCGTGCCGGGCCGCACCTCCACCAGCCTGCGGTCGGTGCTGCCCACCGGCCGGGAGCGCTACCTGGCGGACATCGCGCAGACGGTACGCGGCTACCACGCCACCACGGCGGAGCAGGTGGACGTCGTTCGCCGCCGCCAGCACCTGAGGACCACCCGGGACCTGCTCGCGGCCGCGGGCGACCCGGCCGAGGCGTCGGTCGCGGCGCTGCTGGAGCGAACCGAGCAGGGCCTGCACGGTGACGTGCGCGAACTGCTGGAGCAGTGGCGCGATGTCCGCGCCCGCTACGACGGTGACGAGTACGTCTACGCCGTCCGCGGCAAGGAGATCCGCACCCCGCTGACCCGCACGACCCTCTCCGGTACCCGGTTGCCGCGGGTGGCGCTGCCGCGCGAGGGTGACGACGGGCAGCTGTTGCGGTTCCTGCGTGACGAGAACCTACCCGGATACTTCCCGTTCACCGCCGGGGTGTTCCCGTTCAAGCGGACCGAGGAGGCGCCGGCCCGGATGTTCGCCGGCGAGGGTGACGCCTTCCGCACCAACCGCCGATTCCACCTGCTCAGCGCCGGCCAGCCGGCGACCCGCCTGTCCACGGCGTTCGACTCGGTCACCCTGTACGGCCGCAACCCCGACCAGCGTCCCGACATCTACGGCAAGATCGGCACCTCCGGCGTGTCCATCGCCACCGTCGACGACATGCGCGAGCTGTACGCGGGATTCGACCTGTGCGCGCCGAACACGTCGGTGTCGATGACCATCAACGGCCCGGCCCCGGCGATCCTGGCGATGTTCTTCAACGCGGTGATCGACCAGCAGACGGGCCGGTTCCGCGAGGCCGAGGGGCGCGAGCCGAGCGCCGCCGAGGCCGCCGAGATCCGGGCCCGGGCGCTGTCCACGGTGCGCGGCACGGTGCAGGCCGACATCCTGAAGGAGGACCAGGGGCAGAACACCTGCATCTTCTCCACCGAGTTCGCGCTGCGCTGCATGGCGGACATCCAGGAGTGGTTCATCGCCCAGCGGGTGCGCAACTTCTACTCGGTGAGCATCAGCGGCTACCACATCGCCGAGGCTGGCGCGAACCCGATCAGCCAGTTGGCGTTCACCCTCGCCAACGGTTTCACCTACGTCGAGGCGTACCTGGCGCGGGGGATGGCGATCGACGACTTCGCCCCCAACCTGTCGTTCTTCTTCTCCAACGGCATGGACGCCGAGTACACCGTCATCGGGCGGGTGGCCCGGCGGATCTGGGCCGTCGCCATGCGCGACCGGTACGGCGCCGGCGAACGGGCCCAGAAGCTGAAGTACCACGTGCAGACCTCGGGCCGGTCGCTGCACGCGCAGGAGATGGACTTCAACGACATCCGTACGACGTTGCAGGCGCTCTGCGCCATCTACGACAACGCCAACAGCCTGCACACCAACGCCTACGACGAGGCGGTCACGACCCCCACCGCGCAGTCGGTGCGCCGGGCGCTGGCCATTCAGATGATCATCGACGCCGAGTGGGGGCTGGCGGACAACGAGAACGCGCTGCAGGGCTCGTACATCGTCGACCAGCTCACCGACCTGGTCGAGGAGGCGGTGCTCGCCGAGTTCGACCGGATCGCCGACCGCGGTGGAGTGCTCGGTGCGATGGAGACCGGCTACCAGCGCGGCCGGATCCAGGATGAGTCGATGCTCTACGAGCACAAGAAGCACGACGGCTCGCTGCCCATCATCGGTGTCAACACCTTCCTCGCCGATGATTCCACCGCACCCGTCCAGGCGATCGAGCTCGCGCGCGGCACGGACGAGGAGAAGCGATCGCAGCTCGCGCGGCTCACGGACTTCCACGACCAGCACGCGGCGCAGGCCCCCGCCGCGCTGGAGCGGCTCAAGACCGCCGCAACCAGCGGCGGTAACGTCTTCGAGGCGCTGATGGACGCGGTCCGCTTCTGCTCACTCGGGCAGATCAGCGAGGCGTTCTTCGAAGTCGGCGGCCAGTACCGCCGGAACGTGTGACGCGACCAGGGAACACCGACAACGAGTAGGGACAAGCATGCGCGTTGAGAACATCGCCGCCATCGTGACCGGGGGCGCGTCCGGGCTGGGTGCGGCCACCGCCGAGGCGCTCGCCAAGCGGGGTGCGAAGGTCTTCGCCTTCGATCTGCCCGCGAGCATTGAGGGGGCCCAGGGCGGCGACGGTATCGAGTACGTCGCGGTCGACGTCACCGATCCGGAGCAGGTTCGGGCCGCCGTGGGTCAGGCGGCCGGCTCGGGTCTGCCGCTGCGTACGGTCGTCAACTGTGCCGGCATCGGCCCGTCGACGCGTATCCTCGGCAAGAAGGGCGTCCACGACCTGGCCCTGTACGCCAAGGTCGTCCAGGTCAACCTGGTCGGGTCCTTCAACGTCCTGGCCCTGGCCAGTGAGCGCATCGCCGAGACCGAGGCCGACGAGCACGGGCAGCGGGGTGTCATCATCAACACCGCGTCGATCGCCGCGTACGACGGCCAGGTCGGCCAGGCCGCCTACTCCTCGTCCAAGGGCGGGATCGTCGGCCTGACCCTGCCTGCGGCGCGGGATCTTGCGCAGTACGGCATCCGGGTGTGCACCATCGCCCCCGGCATCGTCGACACCCCGATGCTCGCGACCGTCTCCGAGGAGTTCCGCGCGGGCCTGGCCGCCGGCGTGCCGTTCCCCAAGCGTCTGGCCCGTCCCGACGAGTACGCCCAACTCGCCCTGTCGATCATCGAGCATGACTACCTCAACGGCGAGACCATCCGGATGGACGGCGCCCTGCGGATGGCGCCGCGCTGAAGTCGGTGGGGTCGGTGCTCACCGGGTGCCGACCCACCGACGCAATTGTGCCTCGAACCAGGCGGCCGTCGCCTGCGCCAACTCCTCGGCAGTTCCCTCGGCGTCGAACGCCACCGGTGTCGGCCGCTGCAGGAACTCCACATTGTGGCCGTTCATTTCGTCACAGTGCACGCGTCCCCCGCTAAGCCGCGCACCAAAGGTCGCCCGAACCAAGTTCGCGGCAACGTCCACGACGTCGAGCCAGGCCACCAGATCGATGCCGCGTTCACGCCACGCGGCCATCTCGGCCGGGTCGTCCGGGTCAGGCAGGCGGAGATAGGTTTCGGCGAGATCGGCCGGCCATGCCACAGCATGACGCCGTAGCGCTGCAACGAACGCGGTGAGGTGTGGGGCGAGGGGTTCGTCATATTCGAACAAGTCGGCCGCATCCATAACCATGCCGCGGACTGTAGCCGAGCCAGCGGTGCGGAGCTGGGGTGAGCGCCGACGTCCTGGCCGAAACTTTCCGGAAGGCATTGACGTATAACGCTGCTCTGTTCGACTCTGGGGCATATCTGCATCCGTGATCATCGATCGCAGGTGGTCGCTTCCACCCCCGGAAGGAGAGCCCTAGTGATCATCAGCTCGGGCCGCCCCAAGATCCGTTCGACGGTCGTCGTGCTGGCGGCAGCGGTGCTTGCGCTCGCTGGAGCGGTGACGATTGTGGCGCGGACACCCACCGCCGAGGCCGCCAGTCTCCTCGCGGCCGCCGGGCCGGTCGAGGACGAGGGCACCGACTGCTCGGTGCCCGACCCAGGCTCGTTGACCGCCAACGCCAAGCTTCCCGATCCGTTCAAGAGGCTCAACGGCACGCGGATCTCCGCCAAGTCGGACTGGCGGTGCCGACGAGCGGAAATCAAGGACCTGGCCGAGAGGTACGTCTACGGCAGGAAACCCCGAAAGCCGGCAACGGTTTCGGGAACTGTCTCCAGCTCCAGCATCACCGTGAACGTGACGGACCAGGGCAAGAGTTCCAGCTTCTCGGCGAAGGTCGAGCTGCCGAGTGGCCCCGGACCTTTCCCGGCCGTCGTCGTCGTGGGAGGACTCGGCGCCGACACGGCCACCATCAAGGCCGCCGGTGCCGCCGTCATCAGCTACGACCCCCTCGCAGTGGGGAAGGAGGGCACACCGCGCAACAACAAGCAAGGCGCGTTCTACAGCATCTACGGCTCATCGAGCAGCACCGGTCTGCTCCTGGCCTGGGCCTGGGGCGTGAGCCGCATCATCGACGTCATTGAGCAGTCGGGCGGCGGCATCCTCAAGGCGGACGCGACCGGGGTCACGGGCTGTTCCCGGTACGGCAAGGGCGCCTTCGTGACCGGTGCGTTCGATCAGCGCATCGCGCTGACCATGCCCATCGAGTCGGGTAGCGGCGGCGTTCCCATCTTCCGCGGGATTCCCGGGGAATCGGGCGGCCAGCCGCTGAGCAGCGCCTACGGAGAGCAACCGTGGCTCGGCGACGCTTTCGGTTCCTTCACGGGCAACCCGGCGACGCTCCCGGTGGACACCCACGAGATGGTGGCCATGGTCGCGCCCCGGGGGCTGTTCATCATGGAGAATCCCCACATTGACTGGCTGAGTGCCAAATCCGGGAGCGTGGCGGCCCTGGCCGGTGCGGAGGTCTACAAGGCGCTCGGCGCGGGCGACAACATCACCTACTGGTCCGACATCCAGGACGGGAACCACTGCGCCATCAGGCCCGAGTGGCGGACCCCCTTGCAGCAGAGCATCCAGAAGTTCCTGCTGAAGACGGGCAATGCCGCGGGCACCTTCCGGATCTCGAGTCGCAAGGCCGGCAACCTGGCCGAGTGGCGGGACTGGCAGACGCCGGCCCTCACCGACGGCCCGACCGCGCCCCCGACGAATGCGCCTCCGACCACCGCTCCTCCGACGACTGCCCCTCCGACCACCGCTCCTCCGACGACTGCTCCTCCGACCACCGCTCCTCCGACCACCCCACCGGCCGGCAGCCGCTGTACGGCGTCGGTCTCGATCGACCAGTGGGTCGGCGGCTTCGTCGCCACGGTACGGGTCACCGCCGGCACCTCGCCGGTCAACGGCTGGACGGTCTCCATGCCCCTGCCGTCGGGCGCGAGCGTCACCAACGCCTGGAACGCCAACCCCAGCGGGAGCACCGGCACTGTGCAGTTCACCAACGTCAGCTACAACGGCTCCATCGCACCTGGACAGTCGACCGAGTTCGGCTTCCAGGGCACCGGTACCGGCACCGGAATGACCCCCACCTGCGCTGCCAGATAGGTCCGCCGCCCTCGGTGGGTCTGCCAGAGCCCGGTGCGGAGGCGGGGCATGACTCCGCACCGGGCGCGCCCCCTTCCCGAACGAGCCCCGGCCCCGGTCGATCTTTATGATCTTCAATGTTTCTGGCACGATGTGCGCACCACTCACCCCCACGTGATGGAGCCCACATGCGCCTCTCATTCCGCGCCGCCGTACCCCTGCTGGCAGTGCTCTCGATCGTGCTCGTCGCACCTCCCGCGCACGCCGCCGCACCCGCCTACACGGCGCTCGGCGACTCGTACTCCTCCGGCACCGGCACCCGCGAGTACTACGACAACAGCAGTTGCCAGCGCTCGCCGTACGCGTACCCGGTGCTCGACGCGGCCCGGCTCGGCGCGACGCTCACCTTCGCCGCCTGCGCCGGGGCGAAGGTCCCCGACGTCCTCAACGGACAACTCAGCAGCCTCAACGCCAGCACCCGCTACGTCACCGTCAGCGCGGGCGGCAACGACATCGGCTGGTCGTCAGTGATCACGCAGTGCGCCAAGCCCTGGCCGTTCACCTGCTGGGGCGACATCGACAAGGCCAACGCCTACATCCGCAACACCCTGCCCGGCCAGCTCGATCAGCTTTACACCAAGATCCGCACGCTCGCCCCGAACGCACGGGTGGCCGTGGTCGGTTACCCACGGCTTTTCAACGGCGTCGAATGCAATGTCATCGCCCGCATCTCGCCCGGCGAGCAGGCCGAGCTGAACGCGACCGCCGACCTCCTGGCGACCACGATCAAGGCCAGGGCCGAGGCGCGGGGATTCGGTTTCGTGGACGCGCGCGGCCCGTTCACCGGGCACGCCGTCTGCGACGCCGTCGAGTGGATCAACGGCACGTCCCTGCCGATCGGTGAGTCGTACCACCCGAACCGGAGCGGACACGCCGGATACGCGAACATCGTCGAAGCCGCCCTGCGCGCCTGAGGCACCGCGGCCTGCGACCGGTCAACCGGGCGCAGGCCGCAGGGTGGCCCGGCGCGGGAAGTCCCGCGCCGGGCCACGGTAAATCAGCGAACGGTGCAGGTGGCGGTGCCGGACGGGCCGACGCCGTTGCCCTGGAAGCCGAACTCGGTGCTGGCTCCGGCACCGAGCTGGCCGTTGTAGTCGACGTTCCGGAAGGTGACCGTCCCGGTGGTGCCGCTGGGGGTGGCGCTCCAGGTGTTGGTGATGACCGCCCCGCTGGGCAGGGTGAGCCCGACGGTCCACCCGTTGGCCGGGCTTGCGCCGATCTTGACGGTGACGTAGGTGACGAAGCCGCCCTGCCACTGGTTGAGGCTCAGGGTTGCGGTGCAGCCGCCGCCCGCCGGCGGGGTGGTCGGCGGCGCGGTCGTGGGCGGCGCGGTGGTCGGGGGAGCGGTCGTCGGGGGAGTGGTGGTCGGCGGAGCAGTGGTCGGCGGGGTGGTGCCACCGCCGTTCAACGCGTTGAGCGTCGAGGTGTACGCCGCCTTCTTGTTGCCGTTGCCGTCGAAGAGCAGCGGCGTGCCGCTGGCGCGCCACGAGTCGCTGTCGCGGATGCCCCAGACGGTGAGGCCGGTGCAGCGGGACACGGCCAGGCAGGCCTTGACGACCTTGCTGTAGTTGTCGGCCTGGGCGGTGCCGGAACCCTCGATGTCCAGCTCGGTGATCTGCACGTCGACGCCGAGGTTGGCGAAGCGCTGCAGGTTGGCCTGGTAGTCGTTGGGCACCGGCGAGTTGGGGTTGAAGTGGGACTGGAAGCCGACGCAGTCAATCGGCACGCCACGGGCCTTGAAGTCCTGCACCATCGCGTACACGGCGTTGGACTTCGCGTTCTGCCCGTCGGTGTTGTAGTCGTTGTAGCAGAGCTTCGCGCCGGGGTCGGCCGTGCGGGCGGTGCGGAAGGCCACCTCGATCCAGTCGTTGCCGGTGCGCTGCAGGTTCGAGTCCCGCCGGGCGCCGTTGCCGCCGTCGTCGAAGGCCTCGTTCACCACGTCCCAGGCGTAGATCTTGCCCTTGTAGTGGGTGGCGACCTGGGTGACGTGGTTGGTCATCGCCGAGCGCAGCGCGGTGCCGCTCAGGTTCTGCGCCCAGCCGGGCTGCTGCGAGTGCCACGCCAGGGCGTGCCCACGCACCCGCATGCCGTTGGCCTGCGCGTGGCTGACGATGCGGTCGCCGTTGGTGTAGTTGAACTGGTTCTGGGACGGCTCGGTGGCGTCCCACTTCATCTCGTTCTCGGGGGTGACCATGTTGAACTCGCGGTTCAAGATGCCGACGTACGTGCTGTCGGACAGCTTGTTCGCCGCGACCGCGGCACCGAAGTAGCGGCCCGATTCCGCCGCCGAGGACCCCAGGGTCGTGCCGGCGCTGGCGCTGGTCGCCACCGCCACCGTCACGGCGAACACGGCGACACCGGCCGCCGCCAACGTCAGGGCGGTACGCGCGCGTGGCCGGGGCGTCGGGGTCCCGCTGCCGCGGGCAAGCACCTTGTCCATCAGGAAGCCTTTCGATAGTCGAGTGAGGAAGGCGCTTCGACCGCTGCCCGCCACGGTGGTCGGCTCGCTGCGCGGCCGCCCGGAGGCCGCGCGGATCGGGATCGTCTCCCGTCCACCGTGAGCTGATCGAAGGTTGTCTCTCGAAAAAGTACCGGGAGTTTTCCGAATTCTCAACGGCGGGGCCGGCAAGGACCGACCCCACCGTCGTCGGGTGGGCGCCTACCGGCAGTGTTCGAGGTAGGTGGCGTGGTCGAAGTCGGCGTGGACGCCGTCGTTGCCGAGATCCTGCACCCATAGGCCGAGGAAGGCGCCGGTGAAGCCCCAGGCCGCCGGTTCGTCGTCGATGATCAGCGCGGCGTGCTCGTCGGAGAGGATCATCGCGTCCAGTTCCACCGGCAGCTCCCGCCAGCCGGCGCCGAGGTCGTAGCCGAAGCGCACCACCGGCCCGTCGAACTCGGCGCGCAGACCGACCCGAGCCGCGGCGGCGACGTCGACGGTGAGGTCCGGGTGGACGATCCGCCGCCCCCGGTCGCAGCTGAGCAGCTCCAGCACCACTCGGCCGTCGTCTGACCGGGTCAGGTAGAGGTAGTGCCAGTTCATGGTGTTGTAGTAAGCGGTGAGACCGGCCAGGTGCCGGTGGTTGACCGGGTCGAACTCGACCACGGTCTCCAGCGAGCAGCGCGTCGCACCGACCCGCCGGCCGACCAGGCTGGGCGTCTGCTTGCCGACCGGCGACTGTCCGCCGTAGATCCGCAGGTGGGACGGGCGTGCCCGCAGGTCCAGCCAGTCCGGACTCGCCGGGCGGCGCAGCGTCGACCAGCACGTGGCCAGTTGGGGAGCGTCGAAATGGTCGGTCGCCGGCTCGTCCGGCCAGGGGTGCGCGGGCAGGTCCGGCGCGGGAATGGCCTCTGCCGGCACGCCACCGGGGATCCGCGGCCACTCGCCGGTGGGCCAGTCGACCTTCTGGATCGCGGTCTCCCGTCCGAGCACGCACTTGCCCCGCTGGGTGTAGGGGCGGCCCACCAGGTGAGCCAGGTACCACTCGCCGTGCTGGGTCTCCACCAGACTTCCGTGCCCGGCCTTCTGTAGCCTCAGCTCCGGACGGCCCGCCGAGGTGAGCAGCGGACCGTGCGGGTCGGCCAGGTAGGGGCCGTGCAGGTGACGTGACCGGGCGACGGTGACCTGGTGTTCCCAGCTGGTGCCACCCTCGGCGGTGACCAGCCAGTACCAGCCGTCCCGCTGGTGCAGGTGCGGCCCCTCGGTCAGGCCCGCGGAGGTGCCGCGGAAGATGATTCGGGCCTCGCCGACCAGCCGGCGCTGCTCAGGGTCGTAGCGCTGGATCTCGATACCGCCGAAGCGATCGCGCCCCGGGCGCCAGTCCGCGCTCATGCTCAGCAGCCAGGTGCTCCCGTCGGAGTCGTGGAAGAGCGAGGCGTCGAAACCGTGCGCGTGCAGCTTCACCGGGTCCGACCACGGCCCGGTGATGTCCGGGGCGGTGACCAGGTAGTTCTGCGGGTCCCAGTAGCCGCTGGAGAAGCTGGCGACGTCGCTGTAGACCAGGTGGAACAGGCCGTCGTGGTACGACAGGTCGGGGGCCCACACGCCGTTGGAGTCCCCGCAGCCGCGCAGGTCCAGCAGGCGACGGTCGGTGATGATGCCGCCCAGCGCGCGCCAGTGGACGAGGTCGCGGGAGTGGTGGAGGCGGACGCCCGGATACCACTCGAAGGTCGAGGTGGCCAGGTAGTAGTCGTCACCCACCCGCAGGATCGAGGGGTCCGGATGGAACCCGGTGAGGACCGGGTTGCGGATCGCCCGGGCGATGGTGGCCACGTCCGTGAGCTCGGTCGGCATGCCTGGTTCCTCCGGTCGAGGTCCTGAAGATGAACTTCCGGAAGTGAGCTGCCCGGAAGTTTCCGAAAGCTCGTCCCACCGTATCGGTTCGGGTTGAGATAGGACAGAGGCCTTGACCTGGAAGGTGCGGCGTCATAACGTGCCCGCCAACAATCAAGAATACCGGCACCCGACCGGAAGTTCCGGGGTCGGGCCGCCGTGGCGGCCGGGGTCGGGAAGCTTCCCGTCGAGGCTCGGGCGATGATGGAGGGGCGACCCGTGGCCTCGGACGATTCCCGGAAAGTCACCATCGCGACGATCGCGCGCCTGGCCGGCGTCTCGGTGCCCACCGTCTCGCGGGTCATCAACGGGCGCTCCGACGTCGCGCCGCAGACCCGGGAACGGGTCGAGGAGTTGCTCAGCCGGCACGGCTACCGCCGCCGCCCGCCGAGCATGCGGGCCAGCTCCGGCCTGATCGATCTGGTCTTCAACGACCTGGACAGCCCGTGGGCGGTCGAGATCATCCGTGGGGTCGAGGATGTCGCACACGCGGCCGGCATCGGCACCGTGGTGTCCGCGATCCATCGGCGCAGCTCGTCGGCCAAGAAGTGGCTGGACAACATGCGCACCCGCTCCACCGAAGGGGTCATCTTCGTGACCTCCACCCTGGAGCCGCCGCTACAGGCCGAGCTGCGCCGCCTCAACATCCCCGTCGTCATCGTCGACCCCGCCGGGGTGCCCCCGCAGGAGGCGCCCACGATCGGCGTGACCAACTGGCTGGGCAGTCTGCGCGCCACCGAGTACCTGCTCGGTCTCGGCCACCGGCGGATCGGCTTCATCGCCGGGCCGCCGCAGCTGATGTGTAGCCGTGCGCGCCTCGACGGTTACCGGGCGGCGCTGGAGACGGCCGGTCTCAGCGTTGACGACAGGCTGGTCCGTCCGGGCAACTTCTACCACGAGGCCGGGTTCGCCGGCGGCAGCCAACTACTGCGCCTGCCCGAGCCGCCCACCGCCATCTTCGCCTCCAGCGATCAGATGGCACTCGGCGTCTACGAAGCCGTACGGCAATGCGGCCTACGGGTGCCCGACGACATCAGCGTCGTCGGTTTCGACGACCTGCCGGAGGTTCGGTGGTGCTCCCCGCCGCTGACCACCGTCCGGCAGCCCCTCGCTGAGATGGGCCTGCTCGCGGCCCGTACGGTCCTGCGCCTGGCCCAGGGCGAGCGGATCGAGAGCCCTCGGGTGGAACTGGCCACCGAACTCATCGTCCGCGACAGCGTCGCCCCGCTGCTCGCCTGACTCGGGTGACGGAACAGCGACGGCCGGCAGGTGCGTAGCTCGGCCACGGCGTCAGCGGTGGGGACGGCAGGAGGCCCGGATGACCAGCTCGGTGGGCAGCTGGATGTGCGTGTCGCGCTCGACGCCGCCGATCAGGTCGACGAGCAGGCGCAGCGCCTCGGCGCCCATGCGCTGCAGCGGTTGCATGATCGTCGTGAGTGGTGGGTCGACCAGCGCCGACTCCGGGACGTTGTCGAAGCCGATCACGGACAGGTCGTCGGGCACCGTGAGGCCCAGACGTCTGGCGGTATCCATCGTGGAGATCGCCGAGAGGTCGTTTCCCGCGAAGATCGCGGTCGGCCGATCGGGAAGCGCGAGCAGTTCCGCGGCCGTGTCGGCTGCGCTCTCGATCTTGAACCCGCCGACGCGTACGAGCCTCTCGTCCACTGCCACGTCGGCGTCGGCCATGGCCTTGCGGAAGCCCGCCTCACGCAGGCGCGCCGATTCGAGGTCTGGGCGTCCACTGATGTGTCCGATGCGGCGATGGCCGAGTGACAGGAGGTGGTTGGTGGCGAGCATGGCGCCGGCGAAGTTGTCCGAGTCGACGGTGGGCAGGCCGGATGGGCCTGTGTGGGGGTCGACGGCCACGACGTGGAAGCCCGGCTTGGTCTCGACCACGGTCGGCGTGACGATCACGGCCCCGTCGATGAGCGTGCCGGACAGGCGGGCCAGCGACCGGCGTTCCCACCCGGCGGCGGCGCGGTCGCCCTCGCCGCCGGAGTACGCCAGGAGTTGGTACCCGCTGCCGGCGATCTCCCGAGACGCGCCCTTGAGTAACTCCGTGGAGAACGGCTCAAACTCGGCGACCAGGATGCCCAGCACGTTCGTGCGGTGGCTGCGCAGGCTCTGCGCGCCCAGGCTGGCCTCGTACCCGAGGTCGTGGATGACCTGCTGGACACGTTCCACGGTCGCTTGTGCCACGCCGTACCGGCCATTGACAACTTTCGAAACGGTCGCCACCGAGACGCCGGCGGCACGAGCCACATCCGACATCTTGACGCGCTGCGGAAACGCCACGCCGACGATCATAGAGGGCCTTCCGGGCACCGTCACCAGCGAGTCGAAAACGTTATCGATACCGATTGACATCGAGGTAGGTGGCTGTAAAACTCGCCGGCAGGCCAAGCACCGCGACTGACTAGTCGAGGAGAAATCGATGGCGATAAAGCGCCGCGCAGGCGCCGCCCTGGCGCTGCTGATGACCAGTGGACTCCTTGCCGCCGGATGCAACAGCGGCGACAGTGGAGCGCCCACCGAGAATGAGCTGTACAAGAACCCGGTGACCCTGACCTGGTGGCACAACGCCTCCCAGGACGGGCCCGGCAAGACCTACTGGGAGAAGGTCGCCAAGGACTTCCATGACCTTCACCCGAGCGTCACGATCAAGATCGAGGCGATCGAGACCAACCAACTCCAGCGCACCCGGCTCCCCGCCGCGCTCCTGAGCAATGACCCGCCGGACATCTTCCAGGCGTGGGGCGGTGGCGAGATCCGCGAGCAGGTGGAGGCCGACTACCTCAAGGACATCACCGACCAGGTCAAGGGGGAGGTTGCCAACATCGGCAGCGCCACCGAGATCTGGCAGGTGAATGGCCGGCAGTACGGCCTGCCGTTCCGGATGGGCATCGAGGGCATCTGGTACAACAAGGACATGTTCGAGAAGGCGGGCATCGCCGCTCCGCCGACCACGTTCGATGAGCTCAACGACGCGGTCACCAAGCTCAAGGCGATCAACGTCATCCCGATCGCCGTGGGCGCCGGTGACAAGTGGCCGGCCGCGCACTGGTGGTACAACTTCGCGCTGCGCGCCTGCTCGGTCGACACGCTGAAGAAGGCCTCGGTCGACCGGGTCTTCGACGACCCGTGCTTCGTGAAGGCCGGCGAGGACCTGAAGAAGTTCATCGACACCAAGCCGTTCCAGCCCAACTTCATCGCCACGCCGGGCCAGAACGACCCGACCAGCGCGAACGGCCTGCTCGCCAACGGCAAGGCCGCGATGGAACTCATGGGCGACTGGAACAGGGGCACCCTGGACAGTGTCGCCACGGACAAGGCCGCCCTGGCCAAGTTCCTCGGCTGGTTCCCCGTGCCGGCGATCGCCGGATCCGCGGGTGACCCGAAGGCGGCCCTCGGCGGCGGCGACGGCTTCGCCTGCGCCAAGAACGCCCCGGCCGAGTGCGTCGAGTTCCTCAAGTACATCGTGAGCCCCGACGTGCAGAAGGCCTACGCCGACACCGGGACCGGTCTACCCGTCGCCAAGGGCGCGGAGGGCGGGGTCGAAGATCCCGCGCTGAAGTCCATCCTGGAGGCCACGTCCAACGCGACCTACGTACAGCTCTGGTTGGACACGGCCTTCGGCAGCACGGTCGGCAACGCGATGAACGATGGGATCGTCGCCATCTTCGCGGGCACCGGCACGCCCGAGCAGGTTGTCTCGGCCATGAAGGCGGCCGCAAGCAAGTGACCTCCACCAACCCAACCCTGAACCCCGCCGGCGGCGCTTCCGCGCCGCCGGCGGGTCTCCGGCCGGCCGGACGTTCGTCCGCCCGCGCGGCCGGCACTCGACGCAAGTGGTACGAGATCATCGGTCTCACGACGCCGGCCGTCGTCGTCTACGTGATGTTCGTGCTGGTGCCGATGGGCTTCGCGGTCTACTACAGCCTCTACCGCTGGCGTGGGGTAGGACCGCCCACCGAGTACGTCGGTTTCAACAACTACAAGCTCGCCTTCCAGGATCCGATCTTCCTCGACGCGTTGCGCAACAACGCCATCATCGTGTTCGGGTCGCTGCTGATCCAGGGCCCCGTCGCCCTGGGCATCGCCCTGCTGCTCAACCGCCGCTTCCGCGGACGCGCCGTGTTCCGCCTGCTGGTGTTCGTGCCCTACGTGCTCGCCGAAGTCACCGTCGGCATCATGTGGAAGCTGATCCTGACCACCGACGGCACGGTCGACCAGCTGCTGCGATCGCTGGGACTGGGCAGCATGGTGCAGGCGTGGCTCGCCGACCTCGACGTCGTGATCTGGACGCTGCTGTTCGTCCTCACCTGGAAGTACGTCGGCTTCGCCATCATCCTCCTGCTCGCCGGCCTGTCGAACGTGCCGGACGAGCTGACCGAGGCCGCCGCGATCGACGGCGCGAGCTGGTGGCAGATCCAGCGACACATCACGCTTCCGCTGCTGGGCCCGACGATCCGGATCTGGATGTTCCTGTCGATGATCGGTTCGCTGCAGATCTTCGACATGATCTGGGTGACCTCGGTACCCGCGGTGCGGTCGCTCGGCGCGTCGGCCACCATGGCGACATACATGGTGGACAACGGGTTCTTCGCCCGACTGTGGGGCTACGGCAACGCGGTGGCCGTGATCCTGTTCGTCATCTCGTTCGTCGCGGCCCTGCTGTTCCAGCGCTTCCTGCTCCGTCGGGACATCGAGGGCGCCCTCACCCGGAAGGTGAACTGACCGTGGCCGCGAACGCCCTACCCTCACCGTCCTCCGCGCGCCGCCCGGTGTCGTGGAGCACCCCGCTCACGTACGCGCTGGCGCTCGCGGTCGCGGGCGTGTCGATCGCCCCGGTGATCTATGTGATCGTCGGCGGCTTCCGTACCACCCCGCAGATCGTCGCGGACCCGGCCGGGCTGCCCGACCCCTGGGTCTGGGACAACTACGCCAGGGTGTTGACGCAGAGCAACTTCTGGCAGCAGGCGTTCAACAGCGCGGTGATCGCCCTGGGCACGACGCTCGGCGTCGTGGTGCTCGGTGTCTGCGCCGCGTTCGTGCTCGCCCGGTACACGTTCCGCGGGCGTGAGGTGCTCTACACCTTCTTCACCCTCGGGCTGCTCTTCCCGGCCGGGGCGGCGATCCTGCCGCTCTACCTCATGTTGCGCGACCTGAGCCTGACCAACTCCTACTACGCCGTGATCCTCCCGCAGGTCGCCTTCTCCTTGCCGCTCACGATCGTGATCCTGCGGCCCTTCCTGTCCGCCATCCCCCGCGAGTTGGAGGACGCCGCCGCGATCGACGGCACCGGCCGGCTCGGCTTCCTCTGGCGCATCGCGCTGCCGCTGTCGCGGCCCGCGCTCGTCACCGTCGGGGTCCTCGCGTTCGTGGCGAGCTGGAACGCGTTCCTCCTGCCGCTGCTGGTCCTCAGCGATGTCAACCTGCACACTCTGCCGTTGGGCGTGCAGAACTTCTCCAGCCAGTACACCACCGACACGGCGGGTGTCCTCGCCTTCACGTCGCTGGCAATGCTGCCGGCACTGCTCTTCTTCACGCTCGCCGAGAAGCAGATCGTCGGTGGCCTGCAGGGCGCGGTCAAGGGCTGAACGACAGCGGTACGAGCACAACCAGGAAAGAGGCACAGCATGACTGAGGTCCGCGGGACGGTGGACGGGCCGGCGCCGGCTCAGGCAGGTCCGGACCACGACCGGCCGGACGGGCACGACGGCGAGGCACGCGTACGCGAGCTGCTCGGCCGGATGACGATCGAGGAGAAGATCGCGCAGCTCGTCGGCTTCTGGGAGAAGGAAGACGGCGAGGCCGTCGCACCGCTGCAGGGCGAGTTCGGCGACGTCGCCAAGCTCGAGGACTTTTCCCGGCACGGGCTCGGCCACCTCACCCGGGCCTATGGCACACGTCCCGTTGACGCCGCCGCGCGCGCATCATGGCTGTGGAAGTTCCAGTCGGACCTGGTGACGGGCACGCGGCTCGGCATACCGGCGATCGTCCACGAGGAGTGTCTCACCGGGCTGTCGGCGTGGCGGGCGGCCACCTTCCCCACCCCACTGGCGTGGGGTGCCGCGTTCGATCCCGAACTCGTCACCGAGATGGCCGCGGCGATCGGGGCGTCGATGCGGGACCTGGGCATTCACCAGGGACTCGCCCCGGTGCTCGACGTGATCCGCGACCCGCGCTGGGGTCGGGTCGACGAGTGCATCTCCGAAGACCCCTACCTGGTCGGGACCGTCGGCACGTCGTACGTGCGTGGCCTGCAGTCGCAGGGGGTGCACGCCACCTTGAAGCACTTCGCCGGCTACTCCGCCTCGCGCGCCGGGCGCAACTTCGCCCCCGTGCACGCCGGCCCGCGGGAGCTCGCCGACGTGCTGTTCCTCCCGTTCGAGATGGCGATCCTCGACGGCAACGCGCGCTCCGTCATGCACTCGTACGCCGAGATCGACGGCGTGCCCGTCGCCGCCGACCCGACGATGCTGACCGGCGTGCTGCGGGACAGGTGGGGCTTCGACGGCACGGTGGTGGCCGACTACTACGGCGTGGCGTTCCTGAACCTGCTGCACCACGTCGCGGGCGACCACGCGGAGGCGGCCGTGCAGGCGCTGACCGCCGGTGTCGACATCGAGCTGCCGACGGGCGACGCCTACCTGACCCTGCGGGAGACGGTGCGGGCCGGCACGCTCGACGAGGCGCTCATCGACCGGGCCGTGCTGCGGGTCCTGCGCCAGAAGCTGGACCTCGGGCTGCTCGACGCCACCTTCACCGACGAACCGCCCCAGGTGGTCGACCTCGACTCGCCCGAGCACCGGTCGATCGCGCGCCGCCTGGCGGAGGAGTCGATCGTCCTGGTCGCCAACCGGGACGTGCTTCCGCTGCCCCCGGGGCGACGCGTGGCGGTCATCGGCCCGAACGCCGACCGGCAGGGCGCGCTCTTCGGGTGCTACTCGTTCCTCAACCATGTGCTCGTCCAGTATCCCGACGTGGAGACCGGCATCGAGGTGCCGACCGTGCTCGACGCGATGCGTGCCGAGTTCGGTGCCGATCTCGTCACCTGGGCACGTGGTTGCGACGTGGACGGCGACGACCGGTCCGGTTTCGACGAGGCAGTCGCCGCGGCGTCCGCCGCGCAGGTCGCCGTGCTGGTCGTCGGCGACCACGCCGGCCTCTTCGGGCGCGGTACGGTCGGCGAGGGCTGCGACCGCGACGACCTGGAGCTGCCCGGGGTCCAGCGCGAGCTCGTCGAGGCGGTGCTGGCGACGGGCACGCCGGTCGTCCTCGTGCTGGTCACCGGCCGGCCGTACGCGATCGGCTGGGCACTGGCGCGGTGCGCGGCGGTGGTCCAGGCGTTCTTCCCCGGCGAGGAGGGTGCCGGTGCGATCGCCGGCGTGCTTTCCGGACGGGTCAACCCGTCGGGCAAGCTGCCGGTCAGCCTGCCCAGCTCGGCGGGGGCGCAGCCGTACTCATACCTGCATCCCACGCTCGGCGAGGGCAGCGAGGTGACCAACCTGTCGGCGGCGCCCGTGGCGCCGTTCGGCCACGGCCTGTCCTACTCGACGTTCGAGCACGCCGACCTGACCGTGCCCGCCACGGTGCCGACCGACGGGGCGCTGCGCGTGACCGTACGCGTGGCGAACACCGGCGCGGTCGCCGGCGACGAGGTGGTCCAGCTCTACGGCCGCGACCTGGTGGCCTCGGTGACCCGGCCGGTGGCGCAGCTGCTCGGCTACCGGCGGGTCCACCTGGCACCGGGCCAGTCGGTGACGGTCGAGCTGACGGTGCCGACCACCCGCCTGGCCTTCTCCGACCGCACGCTCACCCGGGTCGTGGAGCCCGGTGACATCGAACTCTGGGTCGGTACGAGCGCGCGGCGGGACACCCAGGCGCTGACCACGTTGGTCGGCGACACCGTGCCGGTCACCAACGCCTCCCCGCGGTGGACGACGTCCGGAATCAGCTGAGGGAGCGGTCCGCCGGTCGTCCCCGTGGACGACCGGCGGACCCTTTCTCAAGGGATCCGCCGGCCGTGGGCGTCCGGCACCCCTGACTTGCGGAAGAAGTAGGCGTTGATCTGGTCCCGCCACTCCTCGGCGCACCGCAACTGCTCGTCGAGACGCTCCCGCACCCGGGCGTGAACCCCCGGATCGACCACGTCGGCGAGCCGCTCCCACCGTCGTCGCATCGCCGCCACCTGCTCCACCCCGGCGAAGTGAGTGTCGTAGATGTGCTGGATCACCGTTGAGCCGCTGTGCAGCACGTGGCCGTACGGCACGTGGTGGAAGAAGAGCAGCAGCTCATCCGGGCACCGCTCGACCGACTCGTACACGTCGCGCCAGGGCGGCGGGTACTGGCCGGTGAACCCGGTGCCCGACGCCCGGGTGCGGTCGACGCCCACCCCGTCCCGATCGGCGAAGTGGTAGGTGCCCCAGGGGCTGTACTCGTACCCGTCCACGTCGGGCCCGTAGTGGTGGCCGGGCCGGACCATGAATCCGACGCCCAGCGGAGCGGTGTACCGCTCATAGGTACGCCACGAGTCGTCCATGATCCCGCGCAGCGCCCGGCGCACCGGTCCGAGGCCGCCGGACGCCGACCCGGCGAAGGTGAGCTCGATCCACTCGTCCAGCACCGCCACCGGGTCCAGCAGTGGGTCCCAGGCCAGCCGGCCGAAGGCGTACAGGTTCGCCTGCGCCAGCGGGTGCCCGGTCCAGAACGGATCGTCGCCCACATTGGAGACCGCGACCAGACCACCGCCGGCCGCCGAACCGCCGGCGGCCACGTCGGCGACGGTCCGCCCGTCGTCGCCCCACGGCGCGAACCGGAGCACCTCGCTCCACCAGGGGGCCAGGTAGCACACGTGGCGCTGCTGGCCGGTGTACTCCTGGGTCACCTGGAACTCCACCGCCAGCCGGGTGCCGGGCATGGCCGCGATCACCGGGGAGATCGGCTCCCGCGGCTGGAAGTCCATCGGGCCGTGCTTCGCCTGCAGGATCACGTTGTCCCGGAACTGCCCGTCGAGCGGAGCGAAGTGGTCACCGGCGGCGCGGGCCCGGTCGCTCGACCGGTCGCGCCAGTCCTGCCGGTGGTTGTAGACGAAGGCACGCCAGTGCACCACACCCCCGAACGGCGCCAGCGCGTCGGCGAGGAGGTTTGCCCCGTCGGCGTGGCTGCGCCCGTACGCGAAGGGGCCCGGCTGTCCCTCGGAGTCGGCCTTCACCACGTAGCCGCCGAAGTCGGGGATGCTCTCGTACACCCGCTTGGTGGTGTCGGCCCACCACGCCCGCACGCCGTCGTCGAGCGGATCCGCGGCCGGCAGCCCGCCGAGGGCGACGGGCGCGGCGAAGCTGACGGACAGGTGCACCCGGATCCCGTACGGTCGCAGCACGTCCGCGATCGCCGCGACGTCGCCCAGCCGGTCCGTCAACAGTCGCATCTCCGTGGCGTGGACGTTCACGTTGTTCACCGCGACCGCGTTGACGCCGCCGGCCGCCAACAGCCGTCCGTAGGCCCCGACCCGGGTCAGGTCCGCGCGCCGCGCGCCGTTCGCCCAGAAGATCGACCCGCCCGCGTAGCCGCGTTCGACCTGGCCCATCACCGGATGCACGTCGATGTTGTCCCAGTGGTCGAGCATCCGCAGCCGCATCGCCGGCCGGTGCAGCTCCATCGGGCGGGTGAGCCCGAACGCCGCTTCGCCGAGTCGGACGAGGTGGTACAGGCCGTAGAGCAGCCCGGCGGGCGCCTCGGCCAGCACCACCGTGACCTCGGCGTGCCGGGCCAGCAGGAAACCCTCCTCGCCCAGTGCCCCCGCCCCGTGCCGCCGCCGGTACACGACCTCGACCGCCGCAGCGGTGATCGGCAGGAGGCCGGCCGGGACCAGCGCGAGCACCAGGTCGTACGACGTGCCGGCCGCCGGTCGCGCATCGGCCGGCCGGGGCGGCGGCAGGTCCAGACTGCCGCCGTACCGGGCGCACGCCTGGGCTGTCTCGTGGCGCACCGTGTCGACCAGCGCGCCCTCGCCGCAGACCAGAGTGTGCCGCGACCCGAGGGCGCGGAACGCCTCCGGCGGCAGCCAGGCGGCGTGTACGTCGTTCGGCTGTGCGGTATTCACCGGACCTCCGGATCGAGTGGGCCGATCACGCGGACCTCAGGCGTCCTCACGCACGACCACGACCCCCCGCGGGTCGAGGCGGACCGGCCGGCCGCGCTCGACCCGGTCGCCGGTCAGCAGGTCGACGCCGCCGACGCACGCGGCCACCTCGACGGGCTCGGCGCGGTGGTTGAGCAGGAAACGCAGTCGCACGCCGTCGGGAGTGACCCGCACGGCCGTCTCCAGGTCGGGCACGTCCGCGTAGGGGCCGGCCAGGCCGTGCCGGTCGAGCACCCGCCGGACCACCCAGGACACCCCCTGCTGATCCAGGCCCGCGCCGACGTACCAGGCGTCGCCGTCCCCGACCCTGTTGCGGGTGACGGCGGGGGTGCCGGCGTAGAAGTCGGCCTGGTACGTGCCGACCACCTCCGCCCCCTGCGGGATCACCAGCTCGAACACCAGGCGGGACGCCACCTCGACCCGGTCGCTACCCGCCTGCAGCAGCACCGGATTGACGAGCTCCGGCCCGCGGGCGTCCCATTCGTCGACACGTACGCCCATCAACCGGCCCAGCGGGCCGGGCACGTCCATGAGGAAGGCGTTGTCGTTCTCGTCCACCCGGCCGGAGAGGAAGGTGGTCACCACCGAGCCGCCTCGGGCGGCCACCTCCACCAGCCGGTGCGGCAGATCGCCCTTGAGCATGTGCAGCACCGGCGCGACGACCACGTCGTAGTGGGACAGATCGGCGGTCACCGCGACGACGTCGACATCGACCCCCGCGTCCCACAACGCCCGGTGGTAGGCGAGGAGAACCTGCTGATAGCGGACCAGCCGGTTCGGACCGTCGGAGATCTCCAGCGCCCACCAGCTGTCCCAGTCGAACAGCAACGCCACCCGAGCCGGTGTCCGCGCACCCAGGCTCGCCCCGCCGAGCCGGTCGAACTCCGCGCCGAGCTGCGCGACCTCCCGGAACACCCGGGTGTCGGCCCGGCCGGCGTGGCCGATGACCGCCCCGTGGTATTTCTCGCAGGCCCCGCGCGAGGCGCGTAGCTGGAAGAAGAGAACCGCGTCCGCGCCGTGCGCCACCGCCTGCCAGCTCCACAGCCGCATCACGCCGGGCCGCTTCAGCGGGTTGACGTCCCGGCAGGCGGTGTGGCTCGGGGTCTGCTCCATCAGCCAGAACGGCTGACCGTCCTTCAGGCCCCGCATCAGGTCATGGGCCAGCGCCATCCACGAGGGGGAGTGGTCGTCCGGCGGGTAGTTGTCCCACGAGACGAAGTCGAGGTGCGGGGCCCAGCGGTGGTAGTCGATCGGGCGGTACATGCCCATGAAGTTGGTGGTCACCGGAACGTCCGGGCTGGACTCGCGGATCGCCGCCTTCTCGTCGAGGAAGTTGGCCAGCATCGCGTCGGAGCAGAAGCGGAGGTAGTCGAGGGTGATGCCCTGGAAGGCGGTGTGGTCGGGGCCACGCCAGTGCTCGGTCAGAGCCGACGGCGGTTCGATCTGCTCCCAGTCGGTGAAGGTGTGTGACCAGAAGGTCGTGTACCAGGCCGCGTTCAACGCGTCCAGGTTGCCGTACCGGCGGCGCAGCCAGTCCCGGAAGCCCGCGGCGCACAGCTCGCAGTAGCAGGCGCCGCCGTACTCGTTGCCGACGTGCCATGCGACGATCGCCGGGTTGCCGGCGTACCGGGCGGCGACGCGACGAGCCAGCTCGGCGGAGAGCCGGCGGTAGACCGGGGAGCTGGGGCAGGAGTTGTGCCGCTGCCCGAACCGGTGCCGGCGCCCCTCGAAGTCGACGCGGGTGACCTCGGGATGGGCGCGGGCCAGCCACGGCGGGTGGGCGGCGGTGCCGGTAGCCAGGCAGATCTGGCGGCCCTCGCCGCCGGCCCGCTCGACGATCAGGTCCAGCAGCGAGAAGTCGTACACGCCCGGGGCCGGCTGGGTCAGTGCCCAGTCGAAGACGCCGAGGGTGACGGTGTCGATCCGGGCGAGCCCGAACAGTTCGTAGTCCCGCCCCCACACCGGCTCGGCCCACTGCTCGGGGTTGTAGTCGCCCCCGAAGGGCACCTTGGCCGTGACCGGCAGCGTCATCCGATGAACTCCTTCCGGATGGCGGTGATCATCGGGCGGCTGCCGACCAGCAGGGCCAAGGCCAGCACCGCGCCCAGCGCCACGACCACCGCCTCCGAGGCGAGCACGGTCAGGGCGGCGACCGCGACCAGCAGCCCGGCGTTGCCGAGGGTGACGGACGGGGCGCGTACGAGGAAGTACCGGGCCAGCCGCAGGATGTCCCGGAACCGGAAGGAGAACAGTGAGGCGATCACCAGCGCATTGACACCGACCAGGGTCACGCCGGCCCCGACCAGCACGAGCGGCGCCGCCCACCAGCGGGGGACGCTCGCAGCCGGCAGGTGGGCGAGATTCATCGCGATGACGGTCAGCCACAGCAGCAGCGGAACCCAGATTCGCAGGACGTCGGCGAGGTTGGCCCGGTAGCCGCGCCAGAAGACGCGCGCCGGGTGCAGGTCCGTCGGGTCGGGACGCTGGTGGTGAAGCGCGTACAGGGCGGCGGACACGGCCGGGCCGAGCGGCAGCGCGCAGGCCGCGGCCAGCGGGAGGTTGCTGACATCCCGTTCCAGCAGCATCAGCGCGACCAGTCCGGGCGCGGTGGTGACCAGGAGCAGCAGTTCGACCACCAGCACGGTGTAGACCAGCGCCGCGGCGCGGGACAGTGGCCCGTCGCCGAACTGGCGCCGCGCGCCGAAGACGTCGCTCACGTCGTCTCCTCGTCAAGTCCGGCGTCGCGCGGCGACCCGTCGCCGGCGGTGCGGCCGAGCAGCCGGTCGTCGTCCCACCACGGCGGGGTCTCGTCAGTCACCGTGGTCAGCTCGGCCAGGGTCACCTCGTGCCGGGACAGGTGCAGGTCGAGCGCGACCCGGCCGGCCTCGATCGGCAGCCTCGCGTGCCGCCGGGCCGGCTCGGCCGCCTCCCGCAGGGCGTCCAGTTGGCGGGTGTTGGGGGAGGTGGGGCGGCCCATCTCGCACCACGCCGTCCAGGCGTTGCCCACCTCCTCGTCGACCGACGAGCGCAGCAGGAACGCGGCGCCCGACGCGGCCGTGCCCAGGGGCAGCGACAGGCGGACGGTGTGCCGGTCCGGGCCGGGCGTGTCGCCGGCGGCGTCCACCGGTGCCCAAGCCAGTACGGCGATCCGGCCGGTGGCGTCCCGGGTGACCAGGTGGTCCGGGCCGCGGGCGAGGACCTGGTCGCCGAGGCGGGCCATGAACGCGTACAGGTGGTAGGTGGGCTTCTTGATCTGGCGGTGGGTGAGCAGGCCGAACCCGCCGTGGAACAGCGCGGTCGGCACCCCCTCCTCCTCGAACATGTCGCTGAAGGTCCAGTAGGAGAAGGAGTCGACCAGGTCGCCGCCGGTGGCCACCACCGGGGCGAGGTACGCGGCGTGGAAGGCCGTGTCGTGGACCCGGTTGTCGGGCCGGTAGGAGGAGTTGAACTCGGTGATGTGCACCGGCAGGTCCGCGAGCGCGCTGCCGCGCAGGTGTCGCCGTGGGCTGGCGAACTGGTCCAGCAGGCTGGACGCGGGCGCGAGGGTCTGGTGGGTGCCGAACGGCACGTGCTGGGCGGGCCCGGAGGTGTACGCGTGCCGGCTGACGAAGTCGACCGGCACCGAGCGGGCGGTGACGAACTCGGCGAACGGCAGCAGCCACTCGTCCGCGCCGGGGGAGATGGCCGGCCCGCCGACCTGCAGCGCGGCGTCCACCTCCTTGACCGCGTGCGCCGTCACTTCGTAGAGCCGGTGGTAGGCGTCCCGATCGGCGTTCTGCCAGAACACCGTGAGGTTGGGCTCGTTCCACACCTCGATCGGCCAGGTGCGTACCTCGTCGAGCCCGTAGCGGCCCACCAGGTGGGTGAGCGTGGCCCGGACCAGGTCGGCCCAGCCCTGCCAGGACTTCGGCGGGGTGACGTTGCCGCGCCACCAGAACACCGTCTGGTCACCGGAGGCGAGGGCGGCGGGCATGAAGCCCAGCTCCAGGAAGGGCCGGATGCCGAGCTCGAGGTAGGCGTCGATCACCTGGTCGAGGTACGTGAACGCGTACCGCACCTGACGCGACCCCCGGTATTCGTAGGGCCGGTAGATACCCGTGCCGTCGCTGAACAGCCCGTGCCCGCGAATGTGCCGGAAACCGATCTCCCGCTGGACGAGGGCCAGCGACTCCTGGTAGTCGCGCCGCAGGGCAAGCTCGAACCGGCCGGTGCCGACGCAGGCCCGCCACGCGTCGGTCAGCCGGCCCGTGGCCTGTTCCGGTACGACGATCCGCATCCCGATCCTTTCCTCCGCTCTCCGTCCCGCGCACCCGGTCGGGCCCACCGGCGGGCCCGACCGAAGGATGCGGTCAGCCGTGGTTCTTCTGGTAGCGGTCGTACGACTTGTTGACGACGTCCAGGTAGGAGCCCATGTTCTTGCCGTTGAGCTCGGTCACGTAGGCGTCCCACTCGCCGAGGGGGCGCTGGCCGAGGATGAACTTCAGCGTGTTCGTGTAGACGTAGTCCTTCAGCGGCGTCTCCCAGAGGGTCACCTGCTCGCGTTCGGTGTCGCTGAGCGGGTGCGGCGGCGGCACCGCGACGATCGGCCGCGCGTTGAGCACCTTCTGGAACTCCATCTCCTCCTCGGAGAAGAAGGACTGGACCAGCTCAAGGCGGCCACCGTAGGCGAAGATGCCGTTGTAGAAGCCGAAGTCCTTCTGCAGGTGTTTGGTGCCGTTGGGGTTGAGCCCGAGGACGTCGACGTCGGGGGTGAGGGTGCGCTTGCCGGAGGCGTCCTTGGTGTAGGTGGTGCCCTCGACACCCCACTTGGCGAACTCCTGGCCGGTGTCGGAATACCAGAGCCAGTCGATGAACTGCATCATGGCCACGAAGTTCTTGCCGTCGCGGGCCTTCGAGGAGATCATGATGCCGTTCTCGAGCCGGCTCGCCGGGTTCATCGGCCCGGCCGGCCCGATCGGGAACGGAATCTTGGCTATCCGAGCGTTCGGCAGAGTGTTGGCCATGTCGGGGCGGTAGTCGTTGACGATGCTCTGCGCGTTGGCGCTGATGACGAAGGACTTGCCGCTGGCGAGCTTCTGCCGGGCCTGGTCGTCGGTCTGGGTGAAGGTCTCCGGGTCGAGCAGCTTCTCGTCGACCAGTTTGTGCAGGAACTCCAGCATCGCCTTGTACTGCTCGGACGCGCCGGTGTAGACGAACTTCTTGGCGTTCGCGTCCCAGCTGGTGTGCTGGAAATTCCAGCCGGCCCCCTGCAGACCGTAGGCGAGGGCGAGCATGTTCAACAGGTTGCCGGCCGGGTTGGGCTTGCCGAACCGGTCCGAGAACGGGTAAACGTCCGGGTGTGCCGCCTTCATCGCCTTGAGCATGGTGTAGACGTCGTCCCAGGTCTCCGGGACCGGGATCTTGAGCTCATCGAGGATGTCCATCCGGACCGCGAGGGTGTAGTCCTGCCAGGGCTTCTCGTGCAGCCCGGGAAGCAGATAGAACTTGCCGTCCTCCTGGCGCAGCGAGTCGATCTCCGGCTGGAGGTTCCACTTCTCGATCCTGTCCTTGAAGTGGGGCATCAGGTCGAGGTAGTCGCTGACCGGAAGAATCGCGCCGGAGGAGACGTAGGCGTCCTCCTGCGGATGGTAGGTCTTCGGGATGATGAACGGCGCGTCACCGGCGCCGACCAGGACGCTGCGTTTCTGCTCGTAGTCGCTCAGCGGCACGGCGACCGGCTCGATCTTGACGCCGGTCCGCTTGGCCAGCTCTGACCAGAACAGCCAGTCGTCCTTCAACGGGTAGTTCGGATGGTTGTTGTAGAGCATCGAGAAGGAGACCGCCGTGGTGGCCTTGAACTGGTCGCCGACGCCGTACTTGTCCATGGCGCCGGCCCGGTTGCCGGAGAGGTCCTTCTTGTCGTCGGCATCGTCGCTGCAACCGGCCACCGAGACGACGGCGGCCGCGCCGGCGGCGAACAGCAACTGGCGCCGGGAGAGTGGGGCCATGGGGGGATTCCTTTCGGGTGGGGAGCGGTGTGGGTGGTTGCGCCGGCGGTCACCCCTTGACCGCGCCGAGCATGACTCCGGAGACGAAGTACCGCTGGATGAAGGGGTAGACCGCCAGGATGGGCAGGACCGTGAGCACGATCGTCACGGACTGGATCGTGGCCGCGGACTGCACGACGTCGCTGGCGCTGCCGAGGCCACCGCCGACCGAGGTCGCGTCGGTCGCGCCGGCGATGAGGTTGCGCAGATACACGGTCACCGGGAACAGATCCATGCGGTCCATGTACAGGAACGCGGCGAACCAGGAGTTCCAGAAGGAGACGGCGTAGAAGAGCACCATCGTGGCGACCACCGCCTTCGACAGCGGCAGCACGATCCGCAGCAGAATGCCGTACGTGTTCAGCCCGTCGACGGCGGCCGCCTCCTCCAACTCGACCGGCAGGCTCTCGAAGAACGCCTTCATCACGAGCAGGTTGAACACGTTGATGGCGTTGGGCAGCGCGATCGCCCACACGGTGTTCTTCAACCCGAGGCTGGTGACCAGGATGTAGTTGGGGATCAGACCGCCGGTGAAGAACATGGTGAACACGGCGATCCCGACCAGCGCCGTGCGGCCCTTGAGCTGCTTCTTCGACAGCACATAGGCGTAGCAGGTGGTCAGCACGATCGAGACAGCCGTGGCGACGACCGTGTAAACCACCGTGTTGCGGTAGTTCGTCCAGAACATCGGATCGGACATCACGGCCCGGTACGCGACGAGGTTGAACCCGCGCGGGATCAGGTTCACCTCGCCCGACACGATGTACGCGTTGTCGCTGAGCGAGCGGGCCACGATGTTGACGAAGGGATACAAGGTCACCAGCACGACGCCGGTCAGGACGATGGCGTTGACGACCCGGAAGACCCGGTAGCCCCGGCTGGTGTGAGCGCCGTGCCGGCGGCCGGTCGGCGGGGCGGCAGCGCTTTTGTCGATGGTCACCACAGGCTCGTCCCTACCGCCCGCCGGGAGATCGCGTTCGCCGACAGCACCAGCGTCAGCCCGATCACGGACTCGAACAGGCCGATGGCCGCCGCGTAGCTGAAGTTGTTGGAGACGATGCCGACCCGGAACAGGTAGGTGGAGATCACGTCGGCCGTCGGGTACGTCAGCGGGTTGTACAGCAGCAGGATCTTCTCGAAGCCGACCGCCATGAACGTGCCGATGTTGAGGATCAGCAGGGTCACCATCGTCGGCCGGATCCCGGGCAGCGTCACGTGCCAGGTCTGCCGCCACCGGTTGGCGCCGTCGATGCGAGCCGCCTCGTAGAGGTCCTCGTCGACGGCGGTCAGCGCGGCGAGGTAGAGGATGGTGCCCCAGCCGACGGTCTGCCAGACCTCTGAGGAGACGTAGATCGTCCGGAACCACCCGGCCTGTTGCAGGAACGGCACCGCCTCGCCGCCGACGGCGCGGACGAACTGGTTCAACGTCCCGTCCATGGACACCAACTGCATGACCATGGCCGCCACGATCACGATCGACAGGAAGTGCGGCAGGTAGGACACCGACTGGACGAACCGCTTGAGTCGGCGGCTGCGTAGCTCGTTGAGCAGCAGCGCCAGCACGATCGGCAGCGGGAAACAGAACAACAGGGTCAGCGCGCCCAGCACCAGCGTGTTGGTGAACACGTCCCAGAACGTCGAGTCGGTCATGAACATGCGTACGTACCGCAGGCCCACCCAGCGCTCGCCGAACACGCTCCCGCCCGGTTGGAACCGCCGGAAGGCGATCACGTTGCCGAGCATCGGCAGGTAGCGGAAGACCAGGAAGAACAGCAGTGGCAGGACCGCCAGGGAGTAGAGCTGCCAGTCCCGCCGCAGTGCCTGGCGCCAGGTGCGCCGACCGGCGCGGCGGCGGGCCGGGCCGGGCAACCTGCTGTTCACGTGGACCCCCTCGACCGACCCGGGTCAACCCGCGGCCGTCCGGCCCGCGCGGCATCGGCGCGCCGAAACTTTCGGCGACACCACGGTACTTTTCGGCAACCTAGGGGCAGCGACGTGAATGTGTCAAGGGTTGACAAAACCAGGGGAGTTACGCCGCACTCCGGGACGGACGGTGCCGGCGTAAAGGGCCGTCACGTCGGCAGGGAGCCATTTCGGGGTGCATGAGCGTCGATGTCGACGTGATAGAGTGCCGCGAAACTTCCGGACATTCCCGCGTCCGTTCGAACCACACGAGGATTCATGCCACTGTTCGACCTCCCTCTCGACCAGTTGCGTCGCTACGCGCCCGTGGTGGCCGAACCGGCCGACTTCGACGCGTTCTGGCAGACGACCCTCGTGGAGGCCGAGACCCGGCCGGTCCTGCTCGACGTACGGCCGGAGCCGACCGACCTACGGCTGGTCGACTCCTGGGACGTCACCTTCGCCGGCTTCGGCGGTGACCCGGTCCGGGCCTGGTATACCCGTCCCGCCGGAGTGGCCGAACCACTGGCCACGGTGGTGGAGTTCACCGGCTATGGGCGCGGGCGCGGCCTGCCGCACGAGCGGCTGACCTGGCCGGTGGCCGGCTACGCGCACCTGCTGATGGACTGCCGAGGGCAGGCCGGCCAGCACGGCGGCGGGGACACTCCCGACCCGGGGCAGGGGACGGCCGGCGGCCCCTGGCCGGTGACCTGGGGCATCCTGACACCCCACGGTTACCACTACCGTCGGCTGATCACCGACGCGGTCCGGGCGGTCCGGGCGGCGCGCGCCCTGCCGGGTGTCGACCCCGACGGGGTCGTCGTGGCCGGCAACAGTCAGGGTGGCGGCCTCGCCCTCGCCGTGGCGGGGCTGGTGCCCGATCTCGCCGCGGTGCTCACCACGGCCCCGTTCCTCTGTCACATCGAGCGGGCCATCGAGATCACCGACGCCGCCCCGTACGGTGAGATCGTGCGCTACCTGGCCGTCAATCGGGAGGCGGAGACGGCGGTCCGCCGGACGCTGTCGTACGTCGACGGCGTCACGTTCGCCCGCCGGGCCACCGCTCCCGCGCACTTCGGGATCGGGCTGCGCGACCCGGTCTGCCCGCCCAGCACCGGCTTCGCCGCCCACAACCAGTACGGCGCCGCCAACGGCCGGCCCGGCTCGCCAGAGCGCGAGCTGCACGTCTACCCGTTCAACCAACACGAGGGCGGGGAGGCCGTACACGTGCGGCGCCAGTTGCGGTGGCTCGCATCGGTGCTGCCCGACCCGCGACGGCCCGCTCCGTCGAGCGGCCCGAGCGTGCCTGGCTCGCGCAGCCGGCCGGCCGAACGGTTGACCAGCCGTCCGTAGCCAGCGCCTACCCGGCCTGGGAGACGGTCGTGGCGGCCAAACGCCGCCACGACCCGGGCGAGATCTTTCGCAACGAGCTGTACCACTCCTACGCGCGTTGATGGTGGTCGGGCAGCGATGCCGAATCTCGTCGGCACCCCGCTGCCCGGGTCCACCGTTGCCGGTGGGCCCGGGCAGCGGCCGACCGCGTGCCCGACGGCCGAGAGCGGTGGCTCAGCCGCCGTTGGTCGGCCGGTAGCTGCGCGACCGGTGCACCAGCGCGACGGGGCTGGTCGCCCCACTCACCGCCGCCAGGAACTTCGGCCCCATCGCCGCCCGGGCCTGTACCGCCGGGTGCGTGGCGCCGAAGTTGTCGGGGTCCGCCTGCCCATCGGCGAACAGGACGTACGTCAGCACCGGCGCGCCGGCCGCGTTGAAGATGATCCCGGCCTCGTGCCGGGCGTCGTCGAACCAACCCGCCTTGGTAGCGACCCGGGCCCGCTCGTCGGACGACATGGTGCGTCGGATGCCGTCGGTGAAGGCGATCGGGGAACGCAACAGGTTGAGCAGGAAGGTCGTTGAGGACGGCGAGAGCAGGGTGCCGGCGACCAGCGCCCGCAACAGGTTGTGGGTCTCCCGCGCGGTGCTGGTGCCGAGGTAGAAGCGGTTCGGGTTGGCGACCGGCTCGACCTGGGTGTTGGGGAAGCCCTTGGCGACCAGGATCTGGTTGATTTCGGCGGCGGGGCAGACCAGGCCACAGAGCCGGACGGCGGTGTCGTCGGAGAGGGTCAGCAGCGTGGCGAGCGCGTGTCCCAGCGTCACCGAACTCGGGTAGGCGCTGTCGAGACCGAAGATGCCATCACCGCCGGGCACCACGATCGCTGCGGTGACCTCCACCCGTTGATCCAGCGTCAGCAGGCCCCGGTCGACCTTGTCCAGCACCGCGACGGCCACGGCGATCTTGTTGACGCTGTACGCCTCGACCACCCGGTCGGCCTTCTCCTGCACCGCCACCTGCGGCGCGCCGCCGACGCCCGCGACGCTGACGTACGCGTACCAGTTCCCGCCGGCCCGGCTCTTCTCCCGCTGATATGCGTCGGCCACCCGGCTCGCCGGGGTGCCGCCCTTCTTGTCCGATACGCCACTCGCGCCGGCTGGTGCCCCCATGGCCGGACCCGCCATCCCGAGTACGGCACCGGCTGTGGCCACCGTGCCGAGACCCAGCGCGGTCCTACGATTCAACCTGCTCGTCACGCGGTTTCTCTCCTGTCCCAACGGCCGATACGTCATCCGGCACCGGCGCACGAGGGCCCATACGCCAGCCACCGAACGCCGCCAGTGCCGTCCGGCCACCCTAGGTGAACCCGGGCGGCCCCGCTGTCCCTTTAGGACGCTGTTCGCCGAACCGGCGTTGCCTTCGAGGTCAAAACAGCGTCGAGGGCCCGACCGGCGCCGGCTCGGGCAGCGGCTCGACCTCGGGCAGGCGCGCCCGGATTTCGTCGTGGAACCGGCGGGCCAGCTCCGGGGCGTCCGTGTTGTCCGGGGTGTGCACGAACACCGTCGGCGACCGGCCCTCGCGCAGCCAGTCGGTCACCACGTCGAGCCACGGTTGCCAGCCCTCGACCGTCCGGGCGGGGTCGTCCCGGCCGAGGTACCGGACGATCGGCCGGTCGGTCAGCGCGCCGGTGCGCAGCGGGGTGCGCGGCTTGCGGGTCCACGCTTCCCGCTCCGCGTCGCTGGTCGGCGGGGTGCGGAAGAACGCGGTGGTGTCGAAGGGGATCCACTCCGCGTCGACTTTGCCGAGGGTCTCCTGCAACGTCCGGACCGCGCCGGGGTCGTCGAAGAACGCGGGATGGCGGACCTCCACGGCGTACCGGTGGGCGGCGGGCAGCCCGCGCAGGAAGCGGGCGAGCGCGGGTACGTCGGCGGGGCCGAACGAGCCCGGCAACTGGATCCAGAGGGCATGGGCTCGGGGCCCGAGGGGTTCGATTGCGTTCAGGAAGAGCCGGAGCTCCTCGTCGCCGCCGGTGAGCCGGCGCTCGTGCGTGACAACCTTCGGCAGCTTGAGCACGAACCGGAAGTCGACGTCGGTCTGCCGGGCCCACGACGCCACCGTCTCCCGCGCCGGGGTTGCATAGAAGGTGGTGTTCCCCTCGACCGCGTTGCACCAGCCGGCATAGGCGCGCAGCCGCTCGTGCGCCGGCAGCGGGTGGGCTACAAAGCGCCCCTGCCAGGACCGGTGCGTCCACATCGCGCACCCCACGTGCAGGCGCATCCGACCCTCCCGCCGCTCGACCGCGCGGACGCGACCCCGCGCTGCGGGTACGGTATCCGGTCCGACGATCGGACCCCGGACGTACCCCTTCGGCCCAGTGCCCGGCCCGGGTCCGTCGCCGACGGACCGCAGGTACGCCCGGCCGGTGTGCCCGCCGATCCGGTCGTACCGCTGGCCGACGATCTGCTGGGCGAGGACCGCCGCGGTCGAGCCGGTGGCACCGCGAGGGACGACCGTCAGGCGGGCCGGAAGGAGTCGCGGCTGGCGGGCGCCGCGTGCTTGATCATGAGGTGCCGGGTGACGGAGTACTCCGCGACCGCCTCCTGGCTCATGTCCTTGCCGAAGCCGGAGCCCTTCACGCCGCCGTGCGGTGCCTCGGAGGCGATGGGCAGGTGGTCGTTGATCCAGGTGACGCCGACGTCAAGGCGGTGGCTGACCCGCAGGGCCCGCGCGACGTCGCGGGTCCACACCGACGATGCCAGCCCGTACTGGCTGTCGTTCGCCAGCCGCACCGCATCGTCCTCGTCGTCGAAGGGGAGCACCACGACCACCGGTCCGAACACCTCGCCCTGCACGATCTCGCTGCGCTGCGCGGCGCCGACGACCAGAGTGGGCGGGAAGAAGAAGCCGGGACCGTCCACGGGCGAACCACCGAACGCGACGGTGGCGCCCTCGGCTGCCGCGCGGGCCACGAAACCCGCCACCCGATCACGGTGATCGGCCGAGATGAGCGGGCCGATGTCGGTCTCGGTCGACCAGGGGTCGCCGGTGCGTACCTTCGCCAGCGCGGCCTCAAGCGCGCCGACCGCATCCTGGTAGACCGACCGCTGGACGTAGACCCGGGTGGCGGCGGTGCAGTCCTGACCCGAGTTGTACGTCGCGCCCATCGCCACGCCGGACGCCATCTCGGGCAGGTCGGCGTCGTCGAAGACGATCGCCGGGGCCTTCCCGCCGAGCTCGAGGTGCACCCGCTTGAGACCGGCCACCGCGCCGCTCATCACCTCCCGCCCGGTCCGGGTCGATCCGGTGACGCTGACCATGTCCACGCCCGGATCCGCGACCAGGGCCGCCCCCACGTCGGCGCCACCGGTGACGACCTGGACCAGACCCGCCGGCGCACCCGCTTCCTCGACCAGTCTGGCCAACGCCAGGGTGGTGCGGGGTGTCTGCGGCGCGGGCTTGATGACCACCGCGTTGCCGGCCGCCACGGCCGGGCCGATCTTCCAGATCGCCATGATCAGCGGGAAGTTCCAGGGTGCGATCGAGCCGACGACACCGACCGGCCGGCGCACCAGCAGCGACGTGTAGCCGGCAGACAGCGTGCCCGCGCCCGTCCCGTCCAGCGAGCGCGCCGCGCCGGCGAAGAAGCGCAGGTTGTCCACGCCGAACGGCAACTCACCGCCGCGCATGACCGACGCCGGCTTGCCGGTTTCCTCCACCTCCAGCCGGGTCAGTTCCTCGGCGTCCCGGTCGACGAGGTCGGCCAGCCGCAGCAGGACGCGCGAACGGTCGGCCGGGGTGGCGTCCCGCCACTGTTCGAACGCGGTCCGCGCCCGGGCCACCCGCTTCGCGATGTCTCCAGTCTCCGTATCCGCGATCTCGCCGATGACGGCACCGGTCGCCGGGTTGGTCAGTATGGCCACGGTCGCTCCTCAGCTGTTGAAACCGACACCGAACTTGTCCAGGAGTCGCAGCCACGGCCCCCGGCGCCCGTCGCGGGCGTCCGCTGCGGCGAGCGCGCGACGGGTCATCTCCACCACCGGGTACCGCAGCGGCTCCGGCGGAAAGGGCACCGGTCGCCGCCGCACCATCCGCAGCCGGGTCCGTTCGGTCTCCCGCCCGGCCAGCAGGTCCAGTGCCACCTGCGCGCCGAAGCGGGACGCGGCCACGCCGAGGCCGGTGTAGCCGACGGCGTAGGCGATCCGCCGGTCGCGGGTGGTGCCGAACATCGGGGTGAACCGGGTGGTGGAGTCGATCGCTCCGCCCCAACGGTGGGTGAACCGGACCCCGTCGAGCTGGGGGAACGTCTCCGTGAAGTGCTGGGCGAGCAGGCGGTGGGTGGCATCGCGTTGGTCGAGGGCCGCGTCCACCCGGTTACCGAACGAGTAGATGGCGTCGTAGCCGCCGAACAGGATCCGGTTGTCGTCCGTGAGGCGGTAGTAGTGGAACTGGTTACCGGCGTCGGTGACGCCCTGCGCCTCGGGCCATCGCAGCTCGCTCCGCTGTGCGTCGCTGAGCGGTTCGGTCACCAGGACGTAGTCGTAGACCGGCAGGATCCAGTGCCGCAACCGCCGCAGCGGCGGGGGATAGGCGTTGGTGCCGATGACCACCCGGTGACCGCTGATCCGACCGCCGGCCGTACGCACCACGACGCCGCTGCGGGACCGGTCGAATCCGGTGACCCTGGTGTCCTCGTGGATCGTGACCCCGAGCGACTCGGCGACGCCCGCCAGCCCCCAGGCCAGCCGGGCCGGGTCGACCAGGCCGCCAGTGCCGCGCAGTCGTACGCCCGCTAGGTACAGGGGTGAGGCCACGTCGGCGCGCACCTGCTCGGCGTCGAGCAGTGTCACGTCGTCGCCGTACGCCCGGTGCAGCTGCGCCAGGGCGGCGAGTTCGGCCACCTGGTGGGGGGCGACCGCCACGGTGGTCTTGCCGCAGAGCCGCAGGCCCGTGTCGATGCCGCAGCGCCGCACCGTCTCGGCGATCGCGGCCAGGTTCTCCCGGCCGAGGCGGACGAGCGACTCCATCTCGCCGGGCCACTGTGACACGCCGTGGGACAGGCCGTGGGTGAGCGAATCGGAAATGAACCCGCCGTTGCGCCCGGATGCGCCGAAGGCGACCCGCTCGGCCTCCAGCAGCACCACGTCGGCGGCGGGATTGTCCTGCTTGGCCAGGATGGCCGCCCACAGGCCGGTGAACCCGCCGCCGATCACCACAAGGTCGGCGGCGTGCGCGCCGGTCAGCCGTGGCCGTGGCTGCGGCCGCTCGGGACGATCCGTCCAGAAGACCGCCGGTGCCGCGTCGGCGAGGGCTCGCTCCACCCTCGCCGACGCCGCCTGGGCCGAGCCGTTCCCGGCCCCTGGTGGGGCATACCAGTTCGTCAACGACGGGCCCCGGCCGGCCTGGCCAACCGTTCGATCGCGTCGGCGGCCTGCCGCAGGCCGTCCGCGGCCCGGATCTGTGCGCCGTGCTCAGCGAGCCGCTTACGTAGGTCCTCGTCGCCCAGCAGGCGCTCGATCGCCCCGTGCAACTGCTCGTCGGTGAACCGGTACGGGTCGAGGCGCACCCCGAAGCCGAGCTCGTCGACCCGCTGCGCGTTGTCGTACTGGTCCCAGAAGAGCGGCAGCACGATCATCGGCTTTCCGAAGTGGAACGCCTCGGTCGTGGTGTTGTTTCCGCCGTGGGTGATGACCAGGTCGGCCTGGGGGATGATCTTCGTCTGGGGCAGGAACTCGGCGCCCCACATGTTGTCGGCGAGCTCGATCTCGGCGTGCAGCGGGCCCTTGGAGACGATGTAGCGGTGCGGCGTCTTGGCCAGCGAGTCGATGACCCGCCGCATCAGCTCGACGTCGGCCGAGCCGAGCGAGCCGAGGCTGAAGTAGATCAACGCCCCGTCCCGGTCGGCGAGCTCCGCCGGCATGGTGAACTCCTCGTCGGTCTCGCGTACCGACGACTCGAGTCGTTGCCAGGTCGGGCCGAGCGGCCGGGGGTCGGTGTAGTCGGCGATGCCCGGATAGACGTAGAGGTTGAGGTCACCCTCGTGGATGAACTCGAGGTCGGGCAGGCCCGGCGCGCCCTGTTCGCGCACCCAGGCGTCGAACTCCTCCCACACCGGACGGTGGACGCGGTCGTACTCGGCCTGGAACTCCGCCCACCGCGACCGGTCGGCGGCCGGGTAGCCGGAGAAGACGGGGGCGACGTCCGGGCCCTTCATTTCCAGCGGGTTGCAGGAGACGATCCGGACGAAGGGCACGCCGGCGGTGTTGAGCGCCGGGAAGGCGACCACGTTGTCCTCGACAATGATGTCCGGCCTGACCCGGTCGATGATCTCCAGCAGCCTGGGCTGGCAGTACCTGGCGCCGTTGATGAGTTCGACCCACACCGGCTTGACCCAGGTGTCCAGCTGCTCGATCGTCGGCTTGCGGAACTCGGGCGCGGTGTCCCGGATGAAGTCCTTCCAGAACTGGCCGGCGTCCTGTTCCTCGGCGTTCTCCGGCGGTGGGGTGAGGTCGACGAGGTCTTCCTCGAAGCCGAGCGCGGTGAGCTTGCCCCGCCACGACGCCTCGGCCGCGAACACCACCCGGTGTCCGCGTCGGCGCAGCACGTCGCCGATGCCGATGCAGTTGTTGGTGGGGCCGTACGCGCTCTCGGGCATGAACAGGACCGTCAGCTGAGACATCACATCTCCCGGGGGTGACTGTTGAATCGAAATTCAACAAGCTCCCCGCTCGGTCGTCAATACGCAGGCACTATGGTGTTAGGGAGAGTTTGACGTCGTACCTCGGAGCGGTGCCCCATGAAAACCCGCAAATCCCGTGCCGAGCGACGGCAGGACCTGATCGAGGCCGCGCGCCGGGCGATGCTGCAGCACGGGACCGACACGGTGCTGCTCAACCAGGTGGCCGAACAGGCGGGTCTCACCTCCGGCGCGGTCCTCTACCACTACCCGGACCTGCGGGACCTGCTGCTGGAAGCGCACCACGCCGGCATGGAGCGCTTCTACGAGCTGCGGGTGAAGAAGATCGCCGACCTCTCCGATCCGGTGCGGAAGCTCGTGGTGACCATCCGCTCCGGCCTACCCACCGACGCCGAGGACGCCGACGTGCGCCTGCTCTGCGAACTTGGCGGGGCGGCCGGCCGCAACCGGGTCTACGCCGCCCTGCTGACCACGCTGTACGACCGGCAGGTCTCCATGTACCAGATGATCCTCGAAATCGGCGCGGCCCAGGGCGTGTTCGCCCTCGCCGCGGACTCGCAGGCCATCGCCCGCAACCTGGTGGCGCTCGAGGACGCGTACGGCTACCGGATCGTCGCCCGACACCCGACCCTGCACGCCGCCGAGGCGGTCGAGCTGATCCTGTCGTACGCCCGGCTGGTGACCGGCAACCCGCTGGACGTCCCCGAGGAGCCGGCCAAGCGACCACGCCCCCGCAAGGCCACGACCTGACGTCCACACCGGTCGCGGCCGGCGGTCCGATGCGGACCGCACGGCCGGTGTGGGCGGGGCGGACCTCGTCGATCCTGCCCGCCATCGGCGGCTCAGGCCCCGTCGAGCAGCACCGCGTCGGCGACCGACCAGTCCACCCGGGTCTTGTCGCCGAGTCCCACGGAGGTCGCGCCGGCGACCGTGGCCAGCAGCGGCCGGTCGAGCCCGGCCACGTCCACCGCGATCCGGGTGGTCCCGCCGAAGAAGGTCACGTCGCGCACGACCCCGACCAGGCCGCCGTCGGCGCCCAGCCGGACCCGCTCGGGGCGCACCGCCAGGGTCGCCGTGGCCCCGACGGCGTCCGGCGAGGTGGGACAGGGCAGCACACCGACGTCGGGCACCCGCAGGCCGTCCGCGGTGACCACGCCGGCGATCAGATTGTTCGCCCCGATGAAGTCCGCCACGAACAGGTCGCCGGGCCGCTCGTACAGCGGCACCGGCGCGTCGATCTGACGCACCCGGCCCTCGCTCATCACGGCGATCCGGTCGGCCAGCGACATGGCCTCCTCCTGGTCGTGGGTGACGACCACGAAGGTGATGCCGACCTCGTGCTGCAACCGCTTGAGCTCCAGTTGCATCTCGGCGCGCACCTTCTTGTCCAGCGCGGACAGGGGCTCGTCGAGCAGCAGCAGCCGGGGACGCTTCACGATCGCTCGGGCCAGCGCGACCCGTTGCCGCTGGCCACCGGAGAGCTGGTGGGGCCGGCGGCGGGCCAGGCCGGTGAGACCGACCGTGTCGAGAACCGCCTCCACCCGCTCGCGGATCTCGCCCTTCGGCAGCCGCTCGCGCTCCAGCCCGTACGCGATGTTCCTGGCCACGGTCATGTGCGGGAACAGCGCGTAGGACTGGAACATCAGGTTGACCGGTCGCCGGTGCGGTGCAATGGCGAGCAGATCGGCGCCGTCGAGGGTCACCGACCCGCTGTCGGGGTGCTCGAAGCCGGCGAGGATCCGCAGCAGGGTCGTCTTGCCGCAGCCGCTCGGGCCCAGCAGGGCGAAGAACTCGCCCTGGCGGATCTCGAGACTCACCTGCTCCAGCGCCCGGACGTCGCCGAAGCGTCGGCTGACCGACTGGATGCTGACCAGGGGCTCCTCGGCGTGGTGCTCGCTCAAATCGACTCCGTAAGGCGGGACAGGCGCTGGGCCGCGATGACGAACGTGAAGCTGACTGCCAGCAGCAGCGTGGCCAGGGCGTTGATCTCGGGAGTGACGCCGAAGCGCACCATCGAATAGATCACGATGGGCAGCGTCGGGTCCTGCGGACCGGCGGTGAAGAAGGCGATGACGAACTCGTCGATGGACAGGGAGAAGGCCAGCAGCGCCCCGGCGATGATGCCCGGGGCCAGCGACGGGATCGTGATCCGGACGAACGTCTGCAGCGGGGTGGCGCCCAGGTCGCGGGAGGCCTCCTCCAGCGACCCGTCGACGTGAGCCAGCCGGGTGCGTACCACGGCCGCGACGAAGGCCGTGCCGAACACCGTGTGCGCCAGCAGGATCGAGTGCAGGCCGAGCGTGAACTGAACCGCGGTGTAGAAGGCGAGCAGGCCGATGGCGAGCACGATGTCGGGCAGCACCGCGGGCGCCACCGCGATCGCGTCGAGCAGCTTCGACCTGGTGTACCGGGCGAGCCCGACGGCGAGCAGGGTGCCGAGCACCGTCGACAGCGCGGTGGCGCCGGCTGCGACGATCAGCGTGTTGATCAGCCCTTCGCGCACCGCCGAGTCGGCGAACAGCCGCCCGTACCAGGCGGTGCCGAACCCGTCCCACCGGTATGGGGTGTCGGCCGTGTTGAAGGACATGATTACGAGGACCGCGATCGGCAGGTAGAGGAAGACGTACGTCAGGCCCGCGGGCAGGTAGAGCCAGCTGAATCTACGCACGGTTGCCCCCTGCCAGCCGTCGGGCCGCCCACGCCTGCACCATGAGCAGCAGGACGAGCAGGGCGATCACGATGAGCGCGAGAGTCGAGCCGAACGGCCAGTCCCGCGCCTTGAGGAACTGGTCGCGGATGAGGTTGCCGACCAGCATGGTCCGACCGCCGCCGAGCAGTTCGGGGATCACGAAGTTGCCGAGGCTGGGCACGAACACGAAGACGCAGCCGGTCAGCACGCCGGGCAGGGTGAGCGGCAGGGTGACCGACCAGAACGTCCGGGCCGGGCGGGCGCCGAGGTTGGCCGAGGCCTCGCCCAGTTGCGGGTCGAGGCGTTCGATCGCCGAGTACAGCGGCAGGACCATCAGCGGTAGGTAGGCGTACAGCAGACCGCCGACGACGGCGCCGGGGGTGTAGAGCAGTTCCAGCGGTCGGTCGATGAGCCCGATTCCGGTCAACGCCCGGTTGATCACGCCCTCGCTGTTGAGCAGGATGATCCACGCGTAGGTGCGGATGAGGAAGTTGGTCCAGAACGGCAGCACCACGAGGACCAGCGCGACCGTGCGCCAGGTGCGGGGGAGCCGGGCGATGAAGTACGCGGTCGGATAGCCGAGCAGCAGCGCCAGCAGCGTCGTGATCCCGGCCAGCTTCACCGAGGTCCAGACCACGCCGAGGTAGAGCCCGTCCGCGACGCGGGTGAAGTTCTCCGTCGAGGCCTCGTAGACGATGCCGCCGAAGCGGCCCCGGTGGAAGAGCGTGTAGCTGAGTACGAGCGCGAGCGGCACCAGCATGAAGACGATCAGGTAGCCCAGCCCGGGTCCGAGGGTGGCCAGCCGCCCGACGAGTCGCTCGCGGCGGGCGGCACGCCGCCCGCGCGGACCGACGTCCGCCCGGGCGGCGCGTTGAGGGGTCAGTGTCGAACTCATCTAACTGGCCGACACCTCGGTCGCGATCCGGGTGTAGACCGGCGCGGCGTCACCCAGGTCGACCGGCACCTCCTGCTTCAACAGGTCGGCCGGGGTGATCTTCAGTTGCGGGTGGGTCTCCAGCAGCTTGGCGTCGACCTTGGCCATGGCGGCGCCGTTCGGCACCTTGTAGAGGATGTTCTCCGCGGCCCAGGAGTGGTTGTCGGGGTCGAGGACGTAGTTGATGAAGGCATGCGCCGCCTCCTTGTTCTTCGACGTCTTCAGGATGACCATGGTGTCCACCCAGAGGTCGCTGCCCTCCTTGGGCACCACGAACTTGATCTTCGGGTCGTCGGTGGGGCACCAGCCGTCCCACGCCTCTACCAGGGCGGCCTCGCCCGACTTGAGCCGGTCGCCGAAGGTGGTGTCGTCGTAGGCCAGCAGCGACTTCTTCGCCGTGACCAGCTTCTGCTTCACCTGCTCCAGCTGCTCGGCGTCGGTGGTGTTGGCCGAGAAGCCGAGCGTCTTCTGCGCAGGGAGCATGAGCCACCGCTCGGTGGCCATCATGGTCACCTTCTTGGCCAGCTGCGGCCTGGGCGAGAGCAGGTCGTCCCAGCTGTCCGGGGTGTAGCCGGTCAGGTCCGTGCGGTAGCACAGGCCGGTCGTGCCCCAGGTGTACGGCACGGAGTATTTGTTGCCTCTGTCGTAGGCCAGCTGCCCGGCCTCCGGGTAGAGGTTCTTGAGGTTGGGCACGAGGTCGGCGTGGATCGGCTCCAGCAGGCCCTGCTCGGCGAGCGCCTGGGCGAACTGCCCGGACACGAACGCGACGTCGATGCCGCTGTCCGCGCCGGCGGTCAGCTTCGCCATGATCTCTTCGTTGGTGGCGTGCTTGGTGACGGTGACCGCCGGCCCCTTCGCCGCCTTGAACTTCGCGGGAAGGTCCTCCGGCATGTAGCCGTCCCAGTTGGAGACCGTGAGCTTCTGCTTGCCCAGGTCGGCGTTCGGGTCGAGCATATCCGGGCTCGCGGCGCCAGCGTTGTCGGCGCCACCGCCGCACGCCGCTACGGCGAGCACGAGGCCAGCGGCGAGGGCTGCCGGGACGGCGCCACGCCGGGCTCTTTTCAACAGTGACACTCGGTACTCCTGTCGGGAGTCGAGACAGTGAACCGGAGTGTTGCAACGAGAGTCAACGTGCGCAAGACTCATGCTGCCTTTTGCAGCCGAGTTTTACGTCGGAAACTGAACTTGGATTCAACACACGCCCGAGTGCCCCCCGGTGCCTCCGCCGCGCTCGTCGACGCCATCGCCACCGGTGGCGCCGCAGCCGGTCTGCGAGTGCGCCGCCTCGTTCCGCTCGCCGCGGGGCCCCTCGAGGAACGGCTGATCACCGTCGACCAGACCAACACCTCGGTCGTGGTGGGCGAGCGGGTGGTGGTGAAGTGGATGCGGCCCGCGACCGGCGGCGAGGTACCCGGCCGGGCTCCCCACCTGCTGGCTCATCTGGCGGCCACCGGCTTCACCCGCACGCCGACGCCGTACGCGGCCGTCTACCGCGACGGGGCGGAGACCGGCCTGGCAGCGGTCGTGACCGGCTTTCTGCCGGACGCCGCCGACGGGTGGGACTGGTGCGTCGACGCCCTGCTCGACCAGCTCGACGGGGGACCGCCGGCCGACCTGGCCGGTGACCTCGGGGTGCTGGCCGCGGAGCTGCACTGCGCCCTGGCCACGCCGTCCGAGACGATCCCGGCGCCGGTCCAGGTCAGCCACCGCGACTGGGCGGCCGACGGCCTGGCGGTCCTCGACCAGGCGCACCGGCTCACCGCTGCCGCCGACGACGATGAGGCCTACTGGTTCGCCGCCCGGGTGCCCCGGCTCGCCGCCGACATCGAGCGGTCCCGCGAGGTGGACCGGGCGTACGTGATCCAGCCGCACGGCGACCTGCACGTGGGGCAGGTCCTGCGGTGGCGGGGCGGGCTCGCCGTGACGGACTTCGACGGCAACCCGACCCTCGCGGCGCCGGGCGGTGGCCCCCTCACCGAGCCGGCCGCGCGGGACGTGGCGCAGCTGCGCACCAGCCTGCTGCACGTCGGGCAGATCGCCAACCGGCGCACCGAGGACCGACACCGATCGGCCGTGACCGACTGGTGCGAGCGGGCGGGCGACGAACTGCTCGCGGCGTACCTCCGCATCCTGGACGAGCGCGGTATGGCGTACCTGTTCGACGAGCGGCTGCTGCGGCCGTTCGAGGTCGAGCAGGAGTGCCGCGAGCTGTGCTACGCCGCCCGTTTCCTGCCCCGCTGGCGGTACGCCCCGATGGGTGTGCTGCACGGCTGGTACGACTGACCGAGGAGCCTGATGGACCCGCGCCTGTTCCTGGCCGACCTGGAAGCCAAACCGGAGTCGCTGCGCCGCCTGGCCGCGGTGCTCGCCGACGGCGACGTGTGGCACGGACTTCCCGATCCGAGCGAGCGGGTGCTCCTGCTCGGCATGGGCAGTTCCCGCTACGCGGCTGAGATGGCTGCGCTGCGGTTGCGCGCCGCGGGCGTCGACGCGGTCGCCGAGTACGCCTCGGCCGCCAGCAGCTATCCACCCGGACCACGGACCCTGGTGGTTGCCATCTCGGCCACCGGGAACAGCCAGGAGACCCTCGACGCGGCGAGCCGCTACCAGGGGTCGGGCCGGCTCGTCGCGCTGACGAACGCGCCCGACTCGCCGCTGGCCGACGCCGCCGACCTCGTCGTCCCGATGCACGCCGGGGCCGAGACCGGCGGGGTGGCGTGCCGAACCTTCCAGCACACCCTGGTGCTGCTGCTGGACCTGGTGGCCCGGCTGGCGGCGGGGCGGGACGTCGTGAATCTCGGCCGGCGGGACGTCGTCAACCTCGCCCGGCGCGCCGCCGACGCCACCGAGGACCTGCTCGCCCGCCGTGACGCCTGGCTGCCGGCGACCGCCGATCTCCTGGACGGCCCGCACGGCGTCCACACCCTCGCACCGGCCGAGCGGCTCTCCTCCGCGTTGCAGTCGGCGTTGATGGTCCGCGAGGGCCCCCGCCGTCCCGCCGTCGGATGCGAGACCGGTGACTGGTCGCACGTCGACGTCTACCTCACCAAAACGCTTGACTACCGGGCGGTGCTCTTCCCCGGCTCCCGGTACGACGCGCCGGCGCTGGACTGGCTGCGACAGCGGAAGGCCACCGTGCTCGCCGTCGGCGCCGAGGTGGCCGACGCCGCGGCGGTGCTCCGCTACCACGGCGACGACGACCCCGGCGTGCGCCTGCTTACCGAGACGCTCATCGCTGAACTCGTGGCCGCCCGGTGGTGGGCCAGCTCCTGAAGCCAAGATCAGCTCCGTCCGGCCGTTCCCTTAATGGCCAACGAAGTTCTTGACTACCTAACTGAATCCGGCTTTAAATGTCGGGCACGCCAGCTCAGGCGCTCGCGACCGGAGGTCAGTCATGGGTTCCAGGGGTCGAACACCACTCACCAGCCGTCTGCGTGCCACGCTCGCCGCGCACGCCGAATCCGAACGGACCGGGATCCCGGTCGACGAAGTCATCGAGATGCACGCCGCGGGCCTGTCCCGCCGTAAGCTGCTCGGCGGTGCCGCCGTCGTCGGCGCGGCCGCCGTCGCCTCGGCGGCCGGCCTGCCCCGTCCCGCCGCCGCTGCCGCCGCGCCCACTCCGCCACCGTCGGTGACCATCGTCGGGGCGGGGCTCGCCGGTATCCGCGCCGCCCACTGGCTCTACAAGGTCAAGGGCATCCGAGCCGCCGTCTACGAGGGCAACTCCCGGATCGGGGGCCGCTGCTACAGCCTGCGTGGTTTCTTCGACGACGGGGTGGTCGTCGAGCACGGCGGCGCGTTCATCAACACCGATCACAACACCATTCGTAGCCTCGCGAACAGTCTCGGGCTCAGCCTTCGCACCGTGAACGGCGGCAACCAGCCCCCCGGCGGCGACAAATACTGGATCGACGGCGCGGAATACACCTACAAGGACGCGAGCGCCGACTGGAGACAGGTCTACCAGGCGTTCAAGGCCGCCCAGCAGGCCGCGCCGTATCCGCAGCGGTACGACAGCTACACCGCGGCGGGGCTGGCGCTGGACAACCAGACCGTCAACGAGTGGCTGGACGCCAACATGCCGGGCGGGCTCGCCAGCCGGTTCGCGAAGCTGATGCAGAGCGATGCCCTCGCCGAGTACGGGCTCGACCCGGACCAGCAGTCGGCGCTCAACCTCATCTACCTGCTCGGCTCGAACGGGCCGAACTCGTTGTCTCCGATTGCCGGCGACGACGAGAAGTACACGATCGTCGGCGGTAACGACCAACTGCTGACCGCCATGGTCGGCCAGCTGCCGGCCGGCACCGTGACGCTGGACCGCAAGCTGGTGGCGGTCAAGGCGAACGCCAACGGCTCGGCGACCTGCACCTTCCAGGCCGGCAACAAGTACACCGACGTGACCTCCGACAAGGTCATCCTTGCCCTGCCGTTCACCATGTTGCGCGAGTGTGACCTGTCCAAGGCCGGGTTCTCGACGGTGAAGATGCGCTCCATCAACGAGTTCGACCTGGGCAGCAACGCGAAGCTCCACGTCCAGTTCACCAGCCGGCCGTGGGTGGCACAGGGCTACGGCGGCTCCACCTACACCAACGCCACCGGATTCCAGTGCGCCTGGGATGACACCGTCAACCAGCCGACCAGCACCGGCGTGCTCTGCGAGTTCCCGGGTGGGAGCCAGACGAAGGCGTGGACCGGAGCGGCGTTCGGCGCGGCCCCGGCCGCCCAGGTCACGGCGTTGCTGAACCAGCTGGAACCGATCTATCCGGGCATCACGGCCGCCTACAACGGCAAGGCCTACCGGGACGCCTGGCCGCTCAACCCCTGGTCGAAGGGCGCCTACTCGGCTCAGAAGCCGGGCCAATACACCCGCTTCTTCGGCATCGAGGCCGCTCGTGAAGGCAACGTTCACTTCGCCGGAGAGCACACCTCGATCGACTACTTCGGTTACCTGAACGGGGCGGTCGAATCCGGCGAACGCGCCGCCAAGGAGGTCGCCGGCCCGTAGCCGACCGGTGCCGACGGCAGTGCGTGGTGCTGCCTCATCCCGGGTGTGTCCCGGCACGCTGAGGCAGCACCACGTCCAGGTTGATCCTCGTGCCTCGGGCCGGCCGGTGTGCTCAGCCGGTGCGCCACTTCTGGTTGGCCGTGCCCGCGCAGTCCCACAGCTGCAGCCGAGCGCCGTCGGAGTTGTTCCAGTCTTTGATGTCGACGCACTTGTTGGCCTGCGGGTTCACCAGGTCACCCGCGGCGGTGAGGACGAACTGCTGGGCCGGGTTGCCGCTGCACGAGGCGATCTGGATGACCGCGCCGTTGTCGCGGGAGCCCCAGGCCACGTCCATGCACATGTTGTTCTGGGTCCGCAGGGCGCCGCCGGTGAAGGTCCAGCTCTGCGCGGACGTGCCGTTGCAGGTCCAGGTCTGCAAGGGCACCCCGTCGGAGAAGTTCGAATAGGGCACGTCGATGCACCTGTTGTTCCAGTTGCTGATCAACCGGGTCCCACCCCCGCCGCCGGTGGTGACCAGGGCGAGCCCGTAGGCACCGAGGATCGGGTTGACCGGTTGGAACCACATGGTGCCGCCGGTCGAGCAGTTGCCGGTGCCGCCGGAAGTGACTCCCTGCGCCTGGTCGCCGGAGAGCCAGGCGCCCCCGGAGTCGCCGCCCTCGGCGCAGGCGTTGCTGCGGCTCAGCCCGTAGACCGCGCCCTGGGCGTAGTTGACGGTCTCGTTGCGGCCGAGGAGCGTGCCGCAGCGCCAGCCGGTGGTCCGGCCTGAGCGGCACACCGAGCTGCCGATCACCGCGTCCGCGGAGCCGGCCACGGGCGCGTTGCCGCCGGCGTAGTTGTTGACCCACGGCCGAGGGATCCAGTCGCCGTTGGTCCGGACCCATGCGTAGTCGTTGCCCGGGAACGACGAGCCGACGAAGGTGCCCTGTGACGCGTTGTTGTAGCCCAGGGTCCAGCTGCCGGCCCCACCGCAGTGTCCGGCCGTCACGAAGCCGCCGGCGACGGCGAAGCCCACCGAGCAGAGGATGTTTCCGTTGATCACGAACTGGTCGCCGCCACGGATGTCATACAGGGGTCGCGGCGCCTGCGGCTCGGCGATGTAACGGATGAGCGTGCCGGGCGCTCCGCTGGCCGCCACGAAGGACCGGGCTGCCGCCGTGCGGCCGGGTTCGACCAGCACCACGACCGAGTTGTCGACGGCATCCGCGTACCAGCCGCGCACGGCGGCGGCCGGCCGGTGGCGGGCCGCGTACCGGTCGAGGGTGGCACGGGTGGAGGTGAGGGTGGACAAACCGTGGTTGACGAGCCGAGGCTCGGCGCCCTCGGCCCGTACGCTGGCGGCGGCGGACCGCTCGGTGACCGCCACGGTCAGCCGACGACCGTCGGCCAGCCAGGAGCCGGCGTACCGCGTACCCAACCGGGCCTGTAGCCGTCGGTCGATCAGCGCCGCCGCGGCCTCGACACGGAGCCGGTCGGCGATCTGGCGATCGGTGAGTCCGAGGTCCCGCCGCATGGCCTCGGCCATGCCGGGGGCGAGGCCGGTGGCTTCGCCGGGCGCGGTGCCGGCGTTGCTCGACGCGCCCGGGGCCGACGCGGGGGTGGTGGGTGGGGCGGTCAGGCCGGCGGCGAGGATGCCGGAGGCGACCAGCCCAAGGAGCTTGTTCATCGATCTCCTTCCGGCCGGGCGGCTGGTGCGCCCAGCGGCAGACGGCGCGTGCCGGGTGGGCGGACCCACCCGGCACGGCACCGGTCATTGGTAGACGTGGACGTAGTCGACGAGCATCTGGGCCGGGAACGGCGTCGACGCGTCCGGCGGCCCCGGCCAGTCACCCCCGACCGCCAGGTTGAGGATCAGGTAGAACGGGTGGTCGTAGACCCATGGGCCACGCGTCGCCTCCACGGTCTCCTTGCTGGCGTAGAAGACCTCCGTGCTGTCGACGAAGAACCGCATCCCCTTGCTGTCCCACTCCACGGCGTACACGTGGAAGGCGGCGGACAGGTCGGTGGTCCAGACGCGTTCCTGGCCGTAGCCGCCGCCTCCGTTGTACGCCGGCGCGTGCAGGGTGGTGTAGCTGCGGTAGGTGTCGCGGCCGAGGATCTCCATGATGTCGATCTCGCCGTTGTACGGCCATGGGCGCCCGGTCAGGAAGTCGGCGCCCATCATCCAGAACGCCGGCCAGAACCCGTTGCCCTTGGGCACCTTGATCCGGGCCTCCACCCGGCCGTACTGGAAGTGGAACTTGTTGCTGGTGTTCATCCGGTGTGAGGTGTACGCCCGCCCGCCGGCCGTCTCGCGGCGGGCCTCCATGACCAGTTGACCGCTGCCGTTCATGGCGGCGTTGGCGTTGTCGGTGTAGTACTGCAACTCGCCGTTCTGGCCGGTGCCGGAGTCGATGGTCCACTTCGCCGGGTCGGGCTTGCTGCCGGCCGGACCGTTGAACTCGTCGGCGAAGACGAGCCGGGTGGCGGGGAAGGTCGGGTCCGGCGGCACGGACGGCGGCGCGGTCGGGGCGCCACCCGTGCCGTACACCTGGAACTCCCACAGCGAGTAGCCGTAGGCGCTGCTGCGGGCGGTGCCGTACATCCGCACGTAGCGACCGGTGCCGGTGACGTTCAAGGTCTGCTTGAATCCCTTGCTGGTGGTGGTGCTGTAGATGGTGGTCCAGGTGCCGGCGTCGTTCGACGTCTGGATCTGGTAGGCGGTCGCGTACGCCGGGTCCCACTGCAGGACCACCCGGTGGATGGTCGCGGTGGCGCCCAGATCGACGTAGATCCAGCCCGGGTCGACCCAGCCGGTGGTGGCACTGGTCGCCCATCGGGAGGCCGGGTCGAGGTCGAAGGCCCGCGACGGGTAGCACTGCCAGCAGGCGCTGTCGTCCTGGTACGACGAGGCGAATGCCGGCTTGCCGTACGACAGCAGCACGTCACCGCCCGGCGGCGGGCTCGACGGTGGCGCGGTCGTGGGCGGCGCGGTCGTGGGCGGCGCGCTGGTGGGCGGTGAGGTGGTGGGTGGCGAGCCGGCGGAGACGCGTACCGCGACTTCCCACAGTGACACGCCGTACTGGGTGGCTCGGGCGGTGGTGTAGACGCGCACGTACCGGCCCGAACCGGAGACGGTGAGCAGTTGGGTGCCGCCGGTCGAGGTCGTGGTGCTGTAGACGGTCGACCAGGTGGAGCCGTTGTCGGAGATCTGGATCTGGTACGCCGTGGCGTAGGCGGCCTCCCAGTTCAGATCGACCCGGCAGATCGCGCGGGACGAGCCGAGGTCGACCTGGAGCCACTGCGGGTCGGCGGCGGCGCTGGACCAGCGGGTGCCGGTGTTGCCGTCGACCGCGGCCGACGCGGGGAAGCCGGCGTTCTGGATCGATGAGGCGGTGGCCGGGCGGTTCAACGCCGCGTTGCCGGTGGTGTCGCAGCCGGTGGCGCTGCTCGTGCCGTAGACGCGGAACTCCCACAGCGACACGCCGTACTGGGTGGCGCGGGCGGTGGTGTAGACGCGCACGTACCGGCCGGAGCCGGAGACGGTGAGCGTCTGGGTGCCGCCGGTCGAGGTGGTGGTGTTGTAGATGGTCGACCAGGTGGAGCCGTTGTCGGAGACCTGGATCTGGTACGCCGTCGCGTAGGCGGCCTCCCAGTTCAGGGTGACCTGGGTGATGCCGGCGGTGGCCCCCAGGTCGACCTGGAGCCACTGCGGGTCGGCGGCGGCGCTGGACCAGCGGGTGCCGAGATCGCCGTCGACGGCGGCTGACGGGGGGAAGGCGGCGTTCTCGACCGACGATGCGGTGGCCGGCCTACCCTGCGACAGCAGCGGATCGGCGGCACTGGCGGTGGTGGTGACGGCCGCGACGAAGCCGGCGATCGTGACGGCCGCCAGGGCGAGGACGGCGGCGAGCCGGCGGCGGGTGGACGTGGGGGGTCGGGGTTCGAGGGCGGGTACGGGCAGAACAGTCATCGCGTCTCCTCAGCGGGGCGATCGGAGCGGCGGATTCCGGCGGTCACCAGCCCACGGCGACGAGCAGCCACTGCGGGTTGCCGGCCGAGACGAACGAGGACTGGTCGGCGTAGTCGTCGTACGGGAAGCCGTACGCCCGGCCGTTGATGGCGCGGTCGTGCCAGAACTTCGCGTAGTAGTTGGCCGGGGCCTGCTGGTAGAACAGGCTCGGGTCCGACCACTGGGCCCGCGGCAGGTGTGCGACGTGCCGGTTGAGGGCGGCACAACCGGCCGGGTCGCCGGCAAGCGAGCCCGCGCAGCCGAAGATGTCCGAGGTGGCGGCTGGCAGCCCGACCGAGGAGGCGTACCCGCTCAGGTAGTTGGCGTACTGGCCGCCGGCGCGGAACTGCGGCGTGTTGCCCGGCGACGGAATGCGGTACGGCGCTTGAATGGTGGCCAGGTGCTTGAACTCGGCCGGCATCGCGTCCGAGAACCGCTGAAAGGTCACCGACCGGTCCTCGGTGAAGGTCGCCTCGTTCTCGCCGACGGAGACGTCGTACCCGGTGCGGGAGTGCAGCCGCATCGCCAGCTTCAACCCGAACGCGTCGACCCGTGTGGTGTTGCCGTTGAACTGGTTCGCCCCGACGGTGAACTCGATGAAGTCGCTGTACTGGCTGTTCGGCGAGCCGAGGTAGAAGTACATTCGGCCGGCGGTGTTCACGGGCATGTCGAAGTACGGCTGCTCGGCGATCGAGTGCGTCTGCCCGTTGTAGCTCCAGTAGACCTGGCTGTCGGGGTATTTGCCGTTGGTCCGGTTGAGGACCTTCACCATGAGCACGTTCTGGGCGGCGGGAATCGAGTTGGTGTCGCCCCAGAATCCGCCGGTGGGCGGCGGGGTCGTCGCGGGCGGGGTCGTCGGGGGCGTTGTCGAGCCCGACGACGTGGTCCGCACGACGAACTCCCACAGCGAGTAGCCGTACGCGGTGGCCCTGGTCGTGCCGTATAGCCGCACGTAGCGGCCGGTGCCGGAGACGGTGAGCGTCTGGGTGCCACCGGTCCCGTTGGTGGTGCTGTAGATGGTGGTCCACGGTCCGTCGGCGGTGGTCGTGGAGACCTGGATCTGGAACGCCTGCGCGTAGGCCGCCTCCCACTGCAGCACGACCTGGCAGAGCGTCTGCACGCTGCCCAGGTCGACGCGGAGCCACTGCGGGTCGGCGGCGGCGCTCGACCAGCGGGTGCCGGCATCGCCGTCGAATGCCGCCGACGCGGGGAAGGTGGCGTTCTCCACGGACGAGGCGGCCGCCGGACGGTTGAGCGCGGCATTGCCGGTGCAGCCGGCGGCGAGGGTCCCGTAGACCTTGAACTCCCACAGGGAGTAGCCGTACGCCGTGGCCCGCGTGGTGCCGTACATCCGCACGTAGCGCCCGGTGCCGGTGACGGTCAGCGTCTGGGTGCCGCCGGTGCCGGCGGTGGTGCTGTAGACGGTCGTCCAGGCGGAGCCGTCGGCGGAGACCTGGATCTGGAAGGCCCGCGCGTACGCGGCCTCCCAGGCCAGTTGCACCTGGTCGATGGTGGCGGACGAGCCCAGGTCGACCTGGAGCCATTGGGGATCGCTGAACGCGCTGGACCAGCGGGTGCCGAGGTCGCCGTCGACGGCGGCGGACGCGGGTGTGCCGGCGTTCTCGGTGGACGAGGCGGTCGCGGGCCGGCCCTGGGAGAGGAGGGCGGACGCGGCGCCGGCGGGCGTGGACGTGGTCGCCGCCACGTAGCCGGCGAGGAGCGTCAGGATGGCGGCGGCGGTGAGGAGGAGGCGGGCCGGACGGCGCCGGCCGGTGGCGGCCGGCCGTTGCCGGCGGGGGATCGGGGGAGTGGTGATCATGGATGTCTCCTGCGGGGGGTGGGATCCGGCGGAGAGCGCTCTCTGAGGAAGAGTCACCCTGGTCCCCGCTTCTGTCAAGGCGCACGTCGCCGCGCTGGAGAAGATCAGAACCGGACTTCCTCAGCACCCTTGACTGATCGAAATGGCTCGATGACCCTGGTGCCGAGCGCTCTCCGTCCATCGCCGCCCCAGCCGTTCGGGAGCCCCGCCATGCCGACGATCCCTCGGCCGTCATCACCCCGTCCGCGGCCCCGCCCCGCCCACTCGATCGCGGCGCTTCTCGTCTTGATCGCCGCCTTTCTGGTCGTACCCGTCCAGCCCGCCGGCGCCGCCGGATCGTTGCTCTCGCAAGGTCGGCCGACCACGGCGTCCTCCGTCGAGCAGGCCGCCACCCCGGCTGCCGCCGCCACCGACGGCGACCTCGGCACCCGCTGGTCCAGCGCGTTCAGCGATCCCCAATGGCTCCAGGTCGACCTGGGCTCGTCCGCCACCATCGACCAGGTCGAGCTGGTCTGGGAGGCCGCGTACGCGCGGGCCTTTCAGATCCAGGTCGCCGCCGATCCCGGCGGGCCGTGGACGACCATCTACAGCACCACCACCGCGACCGGCGGCACCCAGACGCTGACCGTCTCCGGTGCCGGGCGTTACGTGCGGATGTACGGCACCGCGCGCGCCACCGGCTACGGCTACTCGCTCTGGGAGTTCAAGGTCTACGGCAACACCGGCAGTTCGGGCCCGCCCCCCAGCGGCCAGCCGATCTCGGAGTTCAAGAAGGTCGCCGCGTCCTCCTGGGAGGGTGGAAACGCACCCGCCGCCGCGGTCGACGGCCGGACGAGCACCCGCTGGTCGAGCGAGTTCAGCGACCCGCAGTGGCTCAGCGTCGACTTCGGCGGTGTCGCCACGGTGAACCGGGTCGTCCTCAACTGGGAGGCCGCGTACGCCACCGGCTACCGGCTGGAGACGTCCAACGACGGGAACACCTGGACGACCATCTACTCCACCACCACCGGGCGCGGCGGCGTCGAGCAGGTCACCGTCGCCGGCACCGGCCGCTACCTGCGGTTCTACGGCACCGCCCGGGCTACCGGCTACGGCTACTCGCTGTGGGAGTTCCAGGTCTACGGCACCGTCGACAACGCGGCGGCCACGGCGCCCATGCTCTCCGGCCCCACCAAGGCGCCCGGCACGCTCAACCAGTTCGCGCTGACCGCCCCGGCGGACGCCGCCATGATCACCACCACCCGGCGGCCCGCCCTCTCCTGGGCCGCCGTGGCCGGAGCCACCCGCTACCAGGTGTGGATCAACATCAGCCGCACCGACTACGACTTCACCGCGTCCGGCAACCTCCTCGATCTCTACACCAAGGTCGCCGAACCGACCGGCACCTCCTACACACCGACCTGGGACCTGCCGGACCGCTGGACCTACAAGTGGTACGTCACCTCGGTCGGCACCACCACGACCACCTCGAACATCCGTCGGTTCAGCGTCTACCTGCCCACATTGGAGACCGTCGCCGACGGCGTCAACATCGTCGCCGGCAGCCGGGACCTCAACAAGAACGGCACCATCGAGCCGTACGAGGACTGGCGGCAGCCGGTCGAGACCCGGGTGAACGACCTCCTGAGCCGGATGACGGCCGAGGAGAAGGCGTACCAGATGTTCTACAACGCCCAGGCGTATCCCCGCTCGGGTTGGCACTTCGGCCCGGCGCAGGCGCAGGACCTGCACAGTCAACTCCTCGCGTCGTCCGGCAACCGGCTGGGCATCCCGTTCGTCTCGGCGGGCGACACCATCCACGGCTACCAGACCACCTATCCCATGCAGAGTGCCCTGGCCGCCGCGAAGGACTACCCCCTGGACTACAAGCTCGGCGACATGCAGCGGCGGGAACAGCTCGAAGTCGGCACGCGGGGCGTGCTCGGGCCGCTCGCCGAGGTCGGCACCAAGGTGATCTATCCGCGCATCCAGGAGGGCAACGGCGAGAACGCGCAGGTCGCCGCCGCCCAGGTGCGGGCGCTGGTGGCCGGGCTGCAGGGCGGCCCGGAGCTGAACCCGCAGTCGGTGCTCGCGACCGTGAAACACTGGCCCGGTGAGGGCGCCGGCGGCGAGGCGCTGATCGTCTACGACGCGGTGACGATCAAATACCACATGATCCCGTTCCGTGCGGCGATGGAGGCGGGCGCGGTCAACATCATGCCCGGGTACGCGGGCAGCTCCCTCCTCGACCCGGGCGGGCCGGGCGCCGGTGACAGCGCGCCGATCCTCGCGTACCTGCGCCAGAACCTCGGCTACCAGGGTCTGATCACCACCGACTGGCTGCCGTCCGGCTCGTGGGTCGGCGCGGCGAAGGCCGGCTCCGACGTCATGGGCGGGGCGGACCCCGGCGCGGCCGGCTTCTCGATGGCCACCTTCACCGCGAACGTGCCGGCCGCCCGGATCGACGACGCGGTACGGCGGGTGCTGCGGATCAAGTTCCAGCTCGGCATCTTCGAGAATCCGTACGGCGACCCGGTCAACGGACCGTACCGCTTCCACCAGCCGGCCTACACGACGCTGGCCAACCAGGCGTCGCGCGAGGCGATGACGCTGCTGAAGAACGACGGCGGGGTGCTGCCGATCCGGCTGAACTCGGGCGACAACATCGTGGTGGCCGGGCCACGGGCGGCCGACCCCGCCGGCTGCTGTGTCTGGACCAGCTTCTTCCACTCCGAGTACGGCTCGCAGACCATTCTCGACGCGATCCGGACCAGGGCTACGAAGAACGGCGTGAACGTCTATTCGGGAGACGGGCCGAACCCGAAGCTGGCCGTCGTGGCGGTGGGGGAGGCCTCCTACACGCACGCCACCAACTGGCCCAAGGAGCAGCCGTACCTGCCACCGGATCAGCTCGCGTTGATCCAGGGCTTCCGGTCCCGGGGGATCCCGGTGGTCGTGGCGCTGGTGCTGCCCCGGCCGTACGTCATCACCGAGTGGCGTGACCTGGCCAACGCCATCGTCGTCACCTACCGGGGCGGCGAGGAGATGGGCCCGGCACTGGCGAGCCTGCTCTTCGGTGACTACCCGCCGAGCGGCAAGCTGCCGTGGCAGCTGCCACGCAGCCTGGACCAGGTGCTTCGGCCCGGCGGCACCGATGTGCCGGCCGACGCCGTCGAGGCCTGGGACCTGCCGTACGACCTGGGGGCCACCGCGGCCGAACGCAACCAGATCCGGGCCAGCATCGACGCCGGCCAGCCACCGGCGACGACGTACGGCAATCCGCTCTATCCGTACGGCGCCGGGCTGACCGGCTTCTGAGCCCCGACCGATCGAGGCCATCTCGGCGGCATGGCCGCCGGTCCGCGAAACCGGACCGGCGGCCATGCCATTCGGGCCGGCTTCGGGCACGCTGCGGGGATCGGTCTGACCTGCCCTTTTTCTGCGGGGATCGGGCAACGCAACTGACTGTCAGATAGCCGACACGATCACGGGCGGCCCGGCCGTTTCAGCCGGTAGATGGTTCGGTCACCGAGCGTGATTCCGATTGTCCGATCTCCGTTTCCCTTACGAATCTATGCCCGCCGATGGCTCTCGCCTACCTTGCAGACAGCAGTCGTGCGTCTGGGGAGGGCATCGTGTCAGGACCACTCGACCGCCGCAGCATCCGATCGAGGATCTGGGCCGGAGCCCGCCTACGATTCACCGCCAGCCTCGGCGCGTTCGCCCTGCTGCTGGCCTTCGCGGCCCGGGCGGACCTGCCCGACATGGTCCCGGCCTCGGTCTCCTGCGACTCGGTCGGCTACGCCTACGACGCCGTAGGGCAGCTGGCCGGCGTTCAGGACCAGGCCGGTCGCACCGCCCGCTACCGGTACGACCCCGCCGGCAACATCACCTCCGTCAACAACGACGGAAGTCCGGCGCTCGCCCTGCTGTCCGTGGTGCCGGCCCGGGCGGCGGTCGGCGCCGAGGTCACCCTGCAGGGCGGCTGCTTCTCGAACGTGGCGAGCGAGAACACCGTCGAGTTCAACGGCGTACCGGCCACGGTGACCTCGGCCGGCGGACGGCGGTTGGTCGCCCGGGTCCCCGGCGGTGCGACCACCGGCCCGATCACCGTCTCCGTCGGCGGCGCCACCGCGACCAGCCCGCAGTCCTTCGTGGTCACCGGCCCGGACGAGTCCGCGCCCACCGTCACCGGCGTCACCCCGACCGTCGTCGCCCCCGGCGGCACGGTCACCGTGACCGGCACCGGCTTCGCCCCCGACGCCGCCGACAACGCCGTCACGTTGAACCGCACCCGGGCCTTCACCTCCGCGGTCGCGGCCGGCAGCCTGACCGTCCAGGTGCCCTCCGGCGTCGCCTCCGGCCGCATCGGGGTACGCACCCGCCACGGCAGCGGCGACGGCGCCACCGACGTCTTCGTCGCGCCCGCCCCGTACACGGTCGCCGATGTGGTGTACACCGCCCGGGTCGCGCTCGGCGGCACCAGGACGGTGTCGATCCCCACCGCCGCCCGGGCCGCGCTGGTCGTGTTCGACCTGGCCGAGGGGCAGCAGGCCAGCGTGCAGCTCGCGGACGGCACCTTCGGCTCCTGCGGCATCACCACCGCGAAGATTCTCGACCCCTTCGGGCGCACCGCGGCCTCGTCCGGCTGCGTCGGCGCCACCGGCTTCATCGACACCGTGACGGCCCGCACCGCCGGCACGTACACGCTGCTGCTGGCCGCGTCCAGCACGGCCACCGGCTCGATCTCCGCGACCGTGCGGGAGGTGCCCGCCGACGCCACCGCGGCCACCACCCCGGGAGGGGACGCCGTCACCGTCACCACCACCGTGTCCGGCCAGAACGCCGCCGTCACCTTCCCCGGCAGCACCGGCCAGCGGGTCTCGGTCAAGGTGAGCGGCGGTACGTACGGCACCTACAACGCCGCCGTCACGCTACGCAAGCCGGGCGGCGGCGGAACGCTCGTCTCCAACGGCTCCTGCGGCACGTCGTGCTTCTTCGACACCACTGTGCTGCCCACCGACGGCACCTACACCGTCTATGTGGACCCGCAGTCCACCGCGACCGGATCCATCACCGTCCAGGTGTACGACGTGCCGCCGGACGCCACCGCCGGCGCCACCCCGGGCGGCGACCCGGTCACCGTCACCACCACCGTGCCCGGCCAGAACGCCGCCGTCACCTTCCCCGGCACCGCCGGCCAGCGGGTGCTCGTCCACCTGACCGGCGGGACCTACGGCACCTACAACGCCTCGGCGATCGTGCGCAGGCCGGACGGGTCGAACCTGACCGGCAGCGCCTACTGCGGCAGCTCCTGCATCTTCGACACCACCGTCCTGCCGGTCGACGGCACGTACACGATCTACTTCAACCCCGACACCAGCTACGTCGGGGCGGTCACCGCGCAGGTGTACGACGTGCCCGCGGACGCGACGGTGACGGCCACGCCCGGCGGCGCGGCGGTCACCGTGAACACCACCGTCGGGCAGAACGCGGTGATCTCCTTCGCCGGCAGCGCCGGGCAGCGGGTGTCGGTGCAGTTCAGCGCGGGCACGTACGGGACGTACAACGCGTTGGCGGTGATCCGGAAGCCGGACGGGTCGAACCTGACCGGCAGCGCGTACTGCGGGGCGTCGTGTTTCTTCGACACGGTGGTGCTGCCGGTCGACGGCACGTACACGATCTTCCTCAACCCCGACGGGGTCTACCGCGGCCAGGTGACCGCGCAGGTTCACGTGGTGCCGCCGGACGCCACGGTGACCGCCACCCCGGGCGGCGCGGCGGTCACCGTACGCACCACCACACCGGGGCAGAACGCGGTGATCTCCTTCGCCGGCAGCGCCGGGCAGCGGGTGTCGGTGCAGTTCAGCGCGGGCACGTACGGGACGTACAACGCGTTGGCGGTGATCCGGAAGCCGGACGGGTCGAACCTGACCGGCAGCGCGTACTGCGGGGCGTCGTGTTTCTTCGACACGGTGGTGCTGCCGGTCGACGGCACGTACACGATCTTCCTCAACCCGGACGGCACCTACATCGGCGAGGTCACCGCGCAGGTGTACGACGTCCCGGCGGACGCCTCGGCGACCACCAGCCCTGGCGGCGCCGCCGTCACGGTGACCACCACCGTCCCCGGGCAGAACGCCGTCGTCTCGTTCCCCGGCACCGCCGGACAGTCCGTCTCGGTCACCCTGGCCAACGGCACCTTCGGCACCTACAACGCCTCCGTCACGCTGCGCGCCCCGGACGGTTCCACCATCGTCAGCGAGAGCTACTGCGGCACGAGCTGCACGTTCAACGCCGTGACGCTCCCGAGCACCGGCACGTACACGGTGTACATCAACCCGACCGGCACCACCCTCGGCGCGATCACCGCCCGGGTGTACGACCTGCCCAACGACGCGGTCGCCAACACCACCGCAGGCGGCACGGCCGTGACGGTGACCACGACCGTGCCGGGGCAGAAGGGCGTGGTGTCGTTCCCCGGCACCGCCGGGCAGCGGGTGTCGGTGCAGCTCTCCGGTGGCACGTTCGGGTCGTCGGAGGCGACGGTGACGTTGCGCCGGCCGGACGGCACGTCGATCGTGTCGAACTCGTCCTGCGGCACGTCGTGCTTCTTCGACGTCACCGCGCTGCCCACGGACGGCACGTACACCGTGCTCATCACCCCGAAGGGCACGGTCGTCGGCAGCATCACCGTCAAGGTGTACGACGTGCCGGCCGACGCCACGGCGACCGCCACCCCGGGCGGCACGGCCGTCACGGTGACCACCACCGTGCCGGGGCAGAACGCGGTGGTGTCGTTCCCCGGCACCTCGGGCCAGCGGGTGTCGGTGCAGCTCTCCGGTGGCACGTTCGGGTCGTCGGAGGCGACGGTGACGTTGCGCCGGCCCGACGGCACGTCGATCGTGTCGAACTCGTCCTGCGGCACGTCGTGCTTCCTGGACACCACCACCCTGTCAGCCACCGGCACGTACACGGTGCTCATCGACGGCAGGACGACCGCCGTCGGCGCGCTCACCGTCAAGGTGCACGACGTGCCGGCCGACGCCACGGCGACCACCACTCCCGGCGGCGCGGCCGTCACGGTGACCACCACCGTGCCGGGGCAGAACGCGGTCGTCTCGTTCCCGGCGACCGCCGGGCAGGTCGTCACCATCAACGCCTCCGCCGGCGCGTTCGGCGGCGGCAGCGTTTCCGTGTCGCTGCGCGCCCCCAACGGCAGCACCGTCACCAGCACCTCGTCCTGCGCCACGAGCTGCTCGTTCAGCTCGGTGTCGCTCTCCGCCGCCGGCACCTACACGGTGCTGGTCGACCCGGCCGCGGCGGCCGTCGGCAGCCTGACCGTCCAGGTGTTCGACGTGCCGCCGGACGCCACCGTCAGCACCACCCCGGGCGGCGACCCGGTCACCGTCACCACCACCGTTCCCGGGCAGAAGGGCGTGGTGTCGTTCCCCGGCACCGCCGGCCAGCGCATCCTGATCCAGGGCACCGGCGGCACGTACGGCACGTACAACGCCACGGCGGTGCTGCGCAAGCCGGACGGGTCCAACCTGATCGGCAGCACCTACTGCGGCAGCTCCTGCATCTTCGACACCACCGTCCTGCCGGTCGACGGCACGTACACCCTGCTGCTCAGCCCGGGCACCTACACCGGCGCGCTCACCGTCCGCGTCTACGACGTGCCCGCCGACGCGACCGCGACCGTCACCCCCGGCGGGGCCGGTGCCACCCTCACCACCACCATCCCGGGCCAGAACGCGGTGTTGTCGTTCGCCGGTACGGCGGGTCAGCGGATCTCGGTGCAGGGGACCGGTGGTACGTACGGGACGTACAACGCGACGGCGATCGTGCGCAAGCCCGACGGGTCGAACCTGACCAGTAACGCGTACTGCGGGGCGTCGTGCTTCGTCGACACCACGGTCCTGCCGGTGACCGGCACGTACACCGTCTTCCTGAACCCCGATGGGGTCTACATCGGTGCGGTCAACCTACGGGTGTACGACGTGCCTGCCGACGCGACTGCGACCGTCACCCCTGGCGGGGCCGGTGCCACCCTCACCACCACCATCCCGGGCCAGAACGCGGTGTTGTCGTTCGCCGGTACGGCGGGTCAGCGGATCTCGGTGCAGGGGACCGGTGGTACGTACGGGACGTACAACGCGACGGCGAATGTGCGGAAGCCGGACGGGTCGAACCTGACCAGTAACGCGTACTGCGGGGCGACGTGCTTCATCGACGTTGTCACGTTGCCGGTCACCGGCACGTACACGGTCTTCCTGAACCCGGACGCGGCTTACGTCGGCGCGGTCACCCTGCAGGTGTACGACGTGCCCGCCGACGCGACCGCGACCGTCACCCCCGGCGGGGCCGGGGTCACCCTGACCACGACTGTGCCGGGCCAGAACGCGGTGTTGTCGTTCGCCGGTACGGCGGGTCAGCGGATCTCGGTGGAGGGCAGGGGCGGTACGTACGGGACGTACAACGCGACGGCGAACGTGCGGAAACCGGACGGGTCGAACCTGACCAGTAACGCGTACTGCGGGGCGACCTGCTTCATCGACGTCACCACGTTGCCGGTGACCGGCACGTACACGGTCTTCCTGAACCCGGACGCGGCTTACCTCGGCGCGGTCACCCTGCAGGTGTACGACGTGCCCGCCGACGCCACCGCCAGCACCACCCCGGGGGGACCGGCGGTCACCCTCACCACCACCGTCCCCGGGCAGAACGCGGCGCTCACCTTCCCCGGCACGGCCGGCCAGGTGGTCACCGTCGTGATGAGCGCCGGCACGTACACCCGCTACAACGCCACGGTGGTCATCCGGAAGCCGGACGGGTCGAACCTCGGCAGCAGCGTCTACTGCGGCGACACCTGCACCTTCACCTCGGTCACCCTGCCGGTCACCGGCACGTACACCGTCTTCATCGACCCGGCGTCCACCAGCATCGGTGCGCTGACCGGCGAGGTCCGGCTGCCCGCCGGACTCGCCGCGAAGGGCGTCAACGCGCGGACCACGTCGGCCGAGCGCGTCGCCTCGACGGGCACGGCCACCCGGGCCGCCGTCGACGTGACCGAGATCTGGACGCCGGACCGGTTCAACCTCGCCGGCGAGGACTGGGCGAGCCACCGCACCGGCGCGTACGGCCACCTCCAGCCGGCGCTGCGCGCCGACGCGGGAGTGACCGCGCTGGCCGGGCAGGCCCTGCTGCTCAACGGCGGGCCGCTGGCCGACGTCACCCTCTCGGTCGGGCGGCGCAGCACCCGCACCGACGCCAGCGGCCGGTTCCTGCTCACCGGGCTGACGGCCGGGCACCACGTCCTGGTCATCGACGGCGCGACGGCCAGCAGCCCCGGCCGCGCCTTCGGCCGTTTCGAGACCGGCGTGGACCTGCGGGCGGGGGAGACGGTCGAGCTGTCGTACCCGATCTGGATGACCCGGCTCGACACCGACCACAGCGTCCGCTTCCCGTCGCCCACCCGTAAGCAGACTGTCATCACCACCCCGGCCATCCCCGGCTTCGAGGTACGGCTGCCCAAGGGGGCGGTGATCCGCGACCGGGCCGGCAAGCGGGTCACCGAACTGTCCATCACCGCCCTTCCGGTGGACCAGCCGCCGTTCCCGCTCCCGGCCGGCGTACGCACCCCGGTCTATTTCACCGTCCAGCCCGGCGGCTCGGTGATCCTGCCCGAGGGCGCGCAGATCATCTACCCGAACACCCAGGGCCTGGCGCCGGGCAGCCGGCTCGACTTCTGGGACTACGACCCGGGCCGCGTGCCGTGCGTCAAGGCGCCGGTGAAGTCGTACCCGAAGAAGCCGGCCAAGGCGGCGAAGGCGCCCTCGGTCTGCGCGGTGACCGGCGCGGAGGCCGGCTGGTACATCTACGGCCACGGCACCGTCACCCCCGACGGCCGGCAGATCATGCCCGACCCGGACGTGCGGGTCTGGGAGTTCACCGGCGCGATGTTCAACGGCAGCGGCAAGCGGCCCGCCGGCACCGGCCCCGGCGAGGACGGCGACTCCGGCGGCGACCCGGTCGACCTGGCCAGCGGCCTCTTCGTCGACGAGCACACCGACCTGGCGGTCAACGACGTCCTGCCGATCGCGATCACCCGCACCTACCGGCAGAACGACACCCAGACCCGCGAGTTCGGCATCGGCGCCAACTTCACCTACGGCATCTTCATCTACTCCGAGCAGCAGTACAGCGAGGCCGACCTGGTCTTCCCGGACAGCGGCAAGGTCCACATGGACCGGATCAGCCCCGGGACAGGCTGGGCCGACGCCGTGTACAAGGCCGTCGACACCACCGGGCCGTTCCGAGACTCCGTGATGACCTGGAACGGCAACGGCTGGGACCTGGTCCGCACCGACGGCATGACCTACGTCTTCGGCGAGAACGCGCCGTTGCAGTCCATCCGGGACCGGCACGGCAACCAGATCACCCTCACCCGGTCCAGCGGCGGGCAGTCCGGCGACATCACCCAGATCACCTCGCCCAACGGCCGCTGGATCAAACTCTCCTACACCAGCGGCCGGGTCACCCGGGCCCAGGACAACGCGGGCCGGGTCGTGCAGTACGGCTACGACAGCTCCGGCCGACTCACCACGGTCACCTCGCCGGGCGGGCGCACCACCACGTACACCTACGACACCGCCAACCGGATGACCACCGTCACCGACGCCCGCGGCATCACCTACCTCACCAACACCTACGACACCGCCGGGCGGGTGGCCACCCAGACCATGCCCAACGGCGTCACCTACCGGTTCGCCTACACCACCAACGCCGCGGGCAAGGTGGTCAAGACGGCCGTCACCGAGCCGGACGGCCAGGTCCGGGAGACCAGCTTCGACGAGAACCGGCGGGTGGTCGCCGAGACCACCGCCGCCGGCACCGCCCAGGCGCGGACCTCCACCACCGCGCGGGATCCGGTCACCCACCTGCCCACCGGGCTGGTTGACCCGTACGGGCGGCGGACCGCCCTCGACTACAACGCGGCCGGGCAGCTCACCTCGCTCACCTCGCTCGCCGGCACCGCCGCCGCGCAGTCCGCCACGGTCACCTCCGGCGGGCCATACCGGCAGGTCACCTCGGTCACCGACGCCCAGGGCCACACCACCCGGATGACGTACGACGACCGCGGCAACCTCACCGCGGCCACCGACGCCGCCGGCCGCACCCGCAGCTACGCCTACAACGGCGCCGGCCAGGTCACCGCGGTCACCGACCCGCTCGGCAACACCACCCGGTACACCTACGAGCACGGCGACCTCGTCGCGGTGACCGACCCGCTGGGCCGCACCACCCGCAGCTTCGTCGACGCCGTCGGCCGCCCGGCCGCGGTCACCGACGCGACCGGCGTTCAGGAACACGTCCGCTACGACCCCGACAACCAGGTCGTCACCAGCACCGACGGCCTCGGCCGCGTGACCAGCTACGAGTACGACGCCAACGGCAACCTGACGAAGGTCACCGACGCCCGGGGCAACAGCACCACGGTCGCGTACGACCAGTCCGACCGGCCGGTCACCGTCACCGACCCGCTCGGCAAGCAGGCCCGGCAGACGTACGACGAGCTCGGCCGGATCGTCTCCGCCACCGACCGGCGCGGCAAGACCACCCGCACCGAGTACGACCCCCTCGGCCGCACCACCTTCATCGGCTACGGCGCGATCACCGGCGGCGGCTACGAGAGCACCAAGCGGTTCGGCTACGACGGGCTGGACCGGCTCACCACCATCAACGACTCGGCCGGCGGGCTGCTCACCCTCGACTGGAACGACCTCGACCAGGTGGTCAGCGTGACCAGCCCGGCCGGCACCGTCGGCTACTCCTACGACGCCGACGGCCGCCGCTCCGGGATGACCGTGCCCGGACAGTCGGCGATCTCCTACCGCTACGACCCGACCGGCCTGATCGAGCAGATCACCCAGGGCGGCACCACCGCCACCTGGCACCGGGACGCCGCGGGCCGCACCGACCGCGTCGAGCAGGCCGGCGTGGTCACCCGGTACGCGTACGACGTGGCGTCGCAGCTCACCGGGATGTCCTACGAGAGCACCGGCGGCGTGCCGATCGGCAACCTCGCCTACTCCTACGACGGCGCCGGCCGGGTGCTCGGCCTCACCGGCAGCCTCGCCCACGTCACCATCCCCAGCACCGGCCCGCCGGCCAGTTACGACGCCGCGAACCGGCTGACCAGCCGGGGCGCCCAGACGTTCAGCTACGACGACGAGGGCAACCTGACCGGCGACGGAGTCCTCGGCTACGCCTGGAACGCCCGGGGCGAACTGACCGGCGTCACCGGCCCGAGTCTGGCCGTCTCCTACGGCTACGACGCCGCCGGGCGGCTGGCCAGCCGGACTGCCGGCGGCACCACCACCGGCTACCTCTACGACGGCCCCAACCTGGTCCGGGAGGTGACCGGCGCGACCGCCGTCGACCGGCTCACCGCCGGGCTCGACCAGACCCTGGTCCGCACCGACGCCGACGGCGCCCGAGTGCCGGTCACCGACGCGCTCGGCAGCATCCTCGGCCTCGCCGACGCCGCCGGCGCCCTGACCACCGAGTATCAGTACGACCCGTTCGGCGCGGTCACCACCGGCGGCGCGGCCAGCGGCAACACCCAACAGTTCACCGGCCGCGAGCACGACGCCGACACCGGGCTGTCCTACCACCGGGCCCGCTGGTACAGCCCGGAGACGGGCCGCTTCCTCAGCCAGGACCCGGCCGGGTTCGGCGGCGGCAGCACCAACCTCTACACCTACGCCCTCAACGACCCGGTCAACCTCTCCGACCCCAACGGCGACTGTCCCGTCTGCCTACCGATGGTGATCGGGGCGCTGATCGGCGGTGCCACCTCCGTCGGCATCGGCGCCGGCATCGCGGCGCTGACCGGGCGTAAGTACTCCCTGGGCGACGCCCTCACGGACTTCGCCATCGGCGGCGCGCTGGGCGCCCTCAGCGGCGGTCTCGGGGCGGCCCTCAAGGGCGGCAGCTCGGTCTGGAAGCTCAACCAGTTCGAACGCGGTCTGGAGATCGAGAAGAGGCTCGGCGGCAACCTGCGCCCCGGCTTCCCGACCATCGACCGGTTCACCCCCAGCACCGGCGCCGCCACCAGCATCAAGAGCGTCGACCTGACCGCGAAGACGTATCAGAATGCCAGCCAGCTCACCAGCCGGCTGAAGGGCTACGTCGACAAGGTGGCCGGTTTCGCCAAGGAAAGCCCGGTCACCTGGGGCGGCGACACATACACCAAGGGGATGGTCCGCGCCCGGGAACTGGAGGTCGCGATTCCCCACGGGACGGCCACCGCCGCCCAACAGAACGTCCTCAACCAGATCGTCGAGTACGGCGCCGGCAGGGGGGTCACCGTCCGCATCATCCCCATCAGATAGACCGACGGGGACGCTCCGAGGGTAATCTGGGGGCGTTCCCCTCCCCACCGAGGACACCATGACCAGACTCGCCGCGCTCGACCTGCGCAGAGGGCAGTACGTCGCGTACTCATCCTCGCGCACCACCGACGGCATGTGGATCGCCAACGGAGTCTTCGAGATCCTCGACGGGCCGGCCGACGCCCCGACCCTGGGCGCGGCCGTACGCCGGATGCTCGATGCCTCACGCGGCGGCGTCCCCACGCCTGACTTCCAGGGACCGTCGCAGTTCGCGCCCATCCTCGACGCGCTCGGCCTGCGTTCCTTCAACGGCTACGCCAGGGGCACCCGGCATGTCCACGTCGAGCAGGACACCGGCGCGGTGACGGTGATCCCGACCCGCAACGGCGGCGCGCGGGAGGGCTTCGTCGGGCTCGCCGAGCACGCGGTGCGGCTGACCGACCCGGGCGACGCGGAGTTGGGCGAGGCCCTGCTCGCCGCACTCGACCGGTCCCGCTGACGCATGGTTGACGAGTCCCGGATCCGCCGCCGGACCGTGCTGGCCGGCGGCGCGCTGGCGATGGCCGCGTCCGCCCTCGCCGCCTGCTCCACCGGCGCCCGCACCCCGGACCGCCCCGCCGTGCCCGACCCGGCGGCCGGCCTGCCCGACATTCAGTTCGACGTCGCCCGGTTCAGCGCGCCCGAGCAGACCTCGCCCACCGGCGGCCCGTTCGTCATGCCGCCGGTGCACACCGTCTATCTCACCGCCGCGCTGTCGCGCAGCCCCGGCCGGGACGACCAGCGGGAGCTGACCCGGGTGCTCGCCGCGCTGGAGTCGCGGTACCCGTTCGGCGCGGCCGGCCTGATGACGTTCGTCTCGTACGGGCTGCCGTACTTCCGGCGGCTGCCGGGCGGGCTCACCGGTGACCTGGTCGGCGCGCACCTGCCGCGGCTGCTCGCGGACCCGTCCCGGTCTGTGCTGGAGGAGGCGACACCTGGCCCGACCGACGTCCACCCGGACAACGCGGGGGTCACCAAGGGACGCTTCACCGTGCCGGTGCGGATCGAGCAGAACGACCTGCTGTTCACCTTCCGCAGCGACCGGGCGACGGTCATCCAGGACGTGCTGGCCTGGTTCGACGGCAGCGACACCCTGGCCGCCCAGCCGACGCCCTCGCCGGCCTTCGCCGGGCTGCTCACCGTCACCTCGAGTCGGCACATGTTCACCCAGGTCGGTCTGCCCCGTTCGGTCGCCGAGCAGAACCATCTTCCCTACGCCCGGTTCATCCAGCCCGACTCGCCGATGTGGATGGGCTTTTCCGACCAGCAGTCCAACGCCTCCGGCCCGCCGGCGATCTGCACCTTCGCCGGCCACCCCTCGGCCCGGCTGACCACCGCCCGGGCCGGCGACTACCTGGACAACGGCGGCATCCAGCACCTGTCGCACGTCATCCTCGACATGCTCCAGTTCTATGACATGGCCTCGCCGGACACCCCGCCGAGCGACAACGGCAACTTCACCAAACGGGTGCAGTACATGTTCCACGCCCCGGCCGTGCACCCCGGCAACCCCGACCAGCTCACCGACGGCGGCGGGCCGTCGTTCCTGCCGGCGGAGAACCGCGGCCCGGATTACGCCGAGCGGACCGCCCAGGGGATCGGCCTGCCCCGGGGCGAGCGCCGGATGGGGCACCTGTCCACCCTCCAGCGCACGTCCCGGGCGTCGGACGGCACCCCGATGCACCTGCGCATCGACGGCCCCGGCTTCGACGCCCTGGACGTGCCCGACGGCAGCAGCCACCCGAAGCTGCACTTCAGCGTCTTCGTGCCGACCGCAGACTTCTTTGCCCGGATGCGGCGCAGCCAGGCGGCTGTGGACCTGGCCCGCAAGCACCGAGTGGCCGAGCAGGACAACGGCCTGGAACGCTTCCTTACCTGCACCCGCCGGCAGAACTTCCTCGTCCCGCCCCGGCGGCACCGGGCCTTCCCGCTGGTGGAACTCGCGGACTGAGCGTGGTCACCACTTGTCCCACGGGATGGTCCAGTCGCCCAGCCCGTCGGTGAGGCTCAACTGCTTAGGGGTGTTGCGCACGTCGACCACGTCACCGAGGCGGAACGTGTCGTAGAACCAACGGGCGTGGGCCGGCCCGACGTTGATGCAGCCGTGCGAGGTGTTCCGGTTGCCGTGCGCACCGATGTTCCAGTCCGCCATGTGCACGTACTCGCCTGAGTACGAGATCCGCAGGCAGAGCTGGATGACCTCGTCGTAGAAGTTGGGGTCCTTGGGATCCTTGATCCCGAAGCTGGCCGACCTCATCTGGTGCGAGGGCTCGCGCGTCACCACCACGTGCGGGCCGGACCGGGTCCAGAAGTCGATGACCTGCCCGTCGGCGCCCTTGGTGGTGCCACCCTTGCCCATGCTGATCGGGATGTCCCGCACCATCTTGCCGCCGATGTAGACCTTCATCCGGTGGGTGTTGGCATCGGCGATGGCGATCCGGGACGGGCCGATGGTGAAGTTCGTGCTGGCGTTGGAGCCGCCGTAGACGCCCTTGCCGAGATTCTGGCCGAAGAGAGCGACCTTCACCGAGATCTTCGTGCCCGGAGTCCAGTACTTCGCCGGCCGCCAGTGCGCGTTCTGGCCGTCGATCCAACGCCAGCGCCCCTCGACGGCCGGCGTGGTCTCCACCAGCATCGCCTTCTCGGCCTCGGCGCGGTTCTTGATCGGCTTGCTGAAGTTCACCATGACCGGCTGACCGACCCCGTACGTGCCGCCGGTCTGCAGCGCGGCCAGCGCGTTGGCCTGAAAGGTGACGGAAGCGACCCCGGACGGCTTGACGGTGCTGAAGCTGCTCTTGTGCTCGGTCAGCGCGCCGGCGGAGTCGGCTACCGACACGGTGACCGTGTAGGTCTTGCCGTAGGCCAGCTTGCCGGTCGACCGCCAGGTCTCGTCGTCGCCGAGCTTGCCGGCGACGGTCTTGCCTCCCGTGGCCACCGCGACGTCCTTGAGCGTGCCGCCCTCGGCCGCCACCACGATCTGGTCGAGCGGCGACACCTTAGTGGCATCGGCGGCCGGCGTGACGGTCACCCGCACCTCCTCCGCGGGTGGACTCGCCTCGGCCGAACCGGGCTGCGACCACGCGGCGTCGGACGAGGCTTCCTGCTTGCAACCTGCCGTCGCCAGGCCGGCCGTGACGCCCAGGCCGGTGGCGATCAACTTTCGACGACTGATCATCGTGTTCCTCTCCGCGGGGAGAGTACTTGCCGGCGGCGCGCCATGGGAGCCCGCCGCCGGATCCTTGTCCGAAGTGCGACCTGGTGCGCGCCGTGGGCGGACCGGACCCGGCGCCACGCGCCTACGGCGCGATCCACGGCGGCGGTAGCGTCAGCCCTGTTCCGGAGGGAGGATCGGATGTTCGCTCCGCTGCGATATGCCGCGTTCCGTCACCTGGCTGCCGGCCGGTTGGTGAACATGCTGGGCAACGGGGTCGCCCCCATCGCGCTGGCCTTCGCCGTGCTCGACCTGACCGGCTCGGTGCGCGACCTGGGCCTGGTGGTTGGCGCGAGATCGCTGCTGAACGTCCTGTTCGTGCTCTTCGGCGGGGTGGTGGCCGATCGGATTCCGCGCCGGCTGGTGCTGGTCGGCTCCAACCTGCTCGGCGCGCTGACCCAGGCGGCGGTGGCCGCCCTGGTGCTCACCGGTACGGCGACGATCCCGCTGCTGCTGGCGGTGAGCGCGGCCAACGGCATCGTGAGCGCGCTGGCCCAGCCGGCCTCGGCCGCCGCGACGCCGCAGACCGTGCCGCCGGAGCTGATTCAGCCCGCGACCGCGCTCATCCGGCTCGGCATGAACGCCAGCATGATCGGCGGCGCTGCCCTCGGTGGGCTCCTGGTGGCGGCCGTCGGACCCGGATGGGGCCTCGGCATCGACGCGCTCACCTTCGCCGTCGCGGCCGCCGCGTTCACCGGCGTACGGGTCACCACCCCGCCGAGAACGAGGACCGGTGCGAGGATCGTGGCCGACCTCCGGGAGGGCTGGACCGAGTTCACCGCGCGGACCTGGGTCTGGGTGGTGGTGCTCGGCTTCATGATCCTCAACGCGGCGCTCGCCGGTGGTGTGAACGTGCTCGGCCCGGCGGTCGCGGACCAGACAATCGGCCGCGGCGCCTGGGGCGTGGTGCTGGCGGCGGAGACCGCCGGAATGGTCGTCGGCGGGCTGATCGCCCTGCGGATCCGGGTACGTCGGCTGCTGCTGCTCGGGGTGGCCTGCATGTTCGCCGAGTCGTTCCTGCTGCTGGGACTGGCCCTGGCGCCGACCATCGCCGTGCTGGTCACGGCGGGGGTCGTGGTCGGGCTGGCGGTCGAACAGTTCGCGGTGGCCTGGGACACGTCGATCGCGCAGCACATCCCGGCCGATCGACTGGCGCGGGTCTACTCGTACGACATGTTGGGGTCTTTCGTCGCCATCCCACTCGGCCAGGTGGCGGTCGGGCCGGTCGCCGCTGCGGTCGGCACCCGCGAGACGCTGCTGCTCCTCGCGGGGCTGGTGGTGCTCTCCGTCCTCGGCATGCTGTCCAGCCGGGACGTTCGCCGGCTGCGGGCGGTGGCCCCCGCCCGTGCCGCCGACACAGCACCGACCGAGACAGCCGACGGCGGGCCGGGTGACGATTCGCCCACCGCACCCGCCGAGTCGGCCGCCCGTACCTGACTCCTCGCTCAGGTGACGCTGGCGTCGGTCAGCAACGCCAACAGGTCGTCGAGGGTGTCCAGTGGGCGACCGGGCCGGTTCAGCTCGATCTCGACGCTGTACTCCAGTTCGATCGCGTCGACCAGGCGCAGCAGCCCGAGCGAGTCGACGCCGAGGGCGATCATGGATCCGCCGGCGAGCACGTCGCCGGCCGACACCTCGCCTCCCGTGGCTTCGCTGACCAGCTCCGCGATCCGCTCGCGCAGTTCGGTGCCACCCATCAGAATTCCTTTCCGGACTGCCGGATGATCTCGGCGATCTCCGCGATGGTCGGGGTGTCGAAGAAGGCGTCGAGCGGCACCTCGACGCCGAGCCGCTGCTGGATCCGGCCGCTGATCCTGGTGATGGTCAGCGAGTGGCCGCCCAGGTCGAACAGGTCCTCGTGTACGCCGACGTCGGGGATCCGCAGCACCTCCTGCCAGATCAGCCGCAGCTGCTCCACCACGGGGTCATCGCCGGTGTCAGCGAGGTCCTCGGGCGCGTCGGCGGCGGGGTCCCGGGGCGTGGGGGCGGGCAGGGCGGCCCGGTCGACCTTGCCGTTCGGGCTCAACGGCAGCCGGTCGAGCGCCACGAAGTCGGTCGGCAGCACGGCCTGCGGCAGGCTGAGCGCCAGGTGCCGGCGCAGCTCGGCCGGTTCCGGGGCGGTGCCCGCCGCGGCCACCACGTACGCGACGAGGCAGGGCTCGTCGGCGTCCGGGCGCAGTACCGTCGCCGCCGCGGCCACGCCGGGATGCTCGAGGAGCCGGGCGTCGACCTCACCCAGCTCGATCCGGTGACCTCGGATCTTGACCTGGTCGTCGGTGCGGCCGAGGAAGTCGATCCGCCCGTCCGGTAGCCACCGGCAGCGGTCGCCGGTGCGGTAGAGCCGCTCGCCGGGCTGCCCGAACGGGTCCGGCACGAACCGCTCGGCGGTGAGGTCGTCCCGCCCCAGGTAGCCGGCGGCCAGCCCGGCGCCGGCCAGGTACAACTCGCCGGGCACTCCGACCGGTGCGGGCCGACGCACCTCGTCCAGCACGTACGCGCGCACGTTCGGCAGCGGTCGCCCGATCGTGACCTCGCCGGGGTCGGCGGGCAGGTCCGCCGTCGTCGCGTACACGGTCGCCTCCGTCGGCCCGTACCCGTTGACCAGGCGGGCGGTGCGGGCCCGCAGGTCCCGGGCGAGGGCGACCGGCAGCGCCTCGCCGGCGGCGACCGCGACCAGCGGCTGCGGGGCGACCCCGCCCGGGGCGGACGCGCCCAGACCGGCCTCCAGCAGCACCCGCCAGCCCGACGGCGTGGCCTGGGCGTGGGTCACGCCGGCGCTGCGGATCAGTCGCAGCACGCCCGCGCCGTCCAGGGCGCTGACGGTCGAGGCGACGACCACCCGACCGCCGGTGATCAGTGGCAGGAAGACCTCCACGGCGGAGATGTCGAACGACAGCGAGGTCAGCTGCAGCCAACGGTGCTGCGGGCCGCTGTCCAACAGGTCCCGTACGCCCAGCAGCAGGTTGGTCAGCGCCCCGTGCCGCACCGCCACGCCCTTCGGGCGGCCGGTCGAGCCGGAGGTGTAGAGCACGTACGCGAGGTCGTCGGCCGCCGGCACGCCGACCGGTTCGCCCGGAGCGGGGCCACCGAGCAGGTCGACCGAGTCGAGGGCCAGCGTGGGTCGGGCCGTCTGGGTCGCGGCGGGCGTCACCACCAGCGCCGGGGCGGCGTCGGCGAGCACGAGTTCCTGCCGGGCCGGCGGGTGGCCCGGGTCGATCGGCAGGTAAGCGGCGCGGCAGCGCAGCACCGCCAGCACGGTCACCACCGCCTGCCAGGACCGGTCCAACGCGACCGCGACGAGCGCCCCGGGGCCGACGCCCCGCTGCCGCAGCAGCGCGGCGAGCCGCGCGGCGGCGGCGTCGAGCTGGGCGTAGCTCAGCGTCTGGTCGCCGTCGACCACGGCCGGCGCGTCCGGGTCGGTGGCGACGCGGGCGGCGAACAGGGCGGGCACGGTCGCCTCGGCGGGGTACGCCCGGGCGGTGTCGTTCCAGGCGCGGGTGACCCGGTCGAGCTCGTCGACGGGCAGCACCGGCAGGTCGGCCACCGGTCGGTCGGGGTCGGCGACGACGGCGGTCAGCATGGTGCGCAGGTGCCCGCCGATCCGGCGGACCGCGTCGGTGTCGATGGCTGACGGGCTGTGCTGGAGGCTGACCGTGACGCCGGTGGGGCCGTCCACGATCTGCACGTGCAGGGCGTTGCGGGCGGCGCCGCAGAACAGCGTCCAGTCGACCGCGCTGGCCACCCCCGCGAAGACCGGCTCGGCGCCGCGCCGCCGATAGCCGATGCTGACCGGGGTCAGCGCCGGCGCGGGCCGCAGGCCGGACACCACGTGGGCCAGCGGCACGGCGCGGTGCCGGTACGCCTCGCGCAGTCGGGCCCGGACGGCGTGGGCGTGGTCGCGGAACGTTCCGTCGGCCGGGTCGGCGGCGACGGGTAGCTCGTTGACGAACAGCCCGACCCGGTCGGCCTGGTCCGGGGTGCGGGTGGACAGGGCCACCCCGACGGGCGTGCCCCGGTTGCCGTAGCGCGCGAGCACGGCGTGCAGCACGGCGAACAGCAGCTCGAAGCGGGTGACCCCGAGCGCCCGGGCGGCCCGCTCGACGCCGTCGACCAGGTCGGCGGGCAGGTCGACGGTCACGGCTGTGCCCGGCTCAGCGCTGGTGGGCGTCCGGCGCAGGCCGGGCAGGACGATGTCGCCGGGGCCGGACCAGTGCCGCGTCCAGTAGGCGCGGGCGGTGGGCAGGTCCACGGCGACGCGCTGCTGTTCGGCCGCCGCGAGGCCCGCGTACCCGTCGGTGCGTGGCGGGTCGGCCGGGCCGTCGCCGCGCGCGGCGGTGTACGCGGCGGCCAGGTCCCGGGCGAGCACGTCCTTGGACATTCCGTCGAAGGCCAGGTGGTGGGCGGTGACGAGCAGCAGGTGCGTCCCGTCGGCGCCGGTCAGCAGGGTGAACCGGGCCAGCGGCCCGGCCCGCAGATCGTGCGGGCGGGCGATCTCCTCGGCGACCCGGGCGTCGGTCAGCTCCCCGAAGGTGACCGCCGGGCGGGTGTCGGCCGGCGCCAGCCGGGGGATGCCCTCACCGTCGGTGACGATCCGGGCGGCCAGGACCGGATGCCGTTCGGTCACCGTGGCGCACGCCGCGACCAGGGCCCGACGGTCGAGTTCGGCGGCGAACCGTACGCCCAGTGCCATGTGGTACGCCGTGCCGGCGACCCCGGCCTGCTCGGTGAACCAGACGGCGTGCTGCGCGAATGTCGCCTCGGCGGTGCCCACATACTCTCCCATGGTCGTGCTCGTGATCAGTTGTCGAACAGGTTGGTGAGCTGCCGCTTGAGCACCTTGCCGCCCTCGTTGCGGGGCAGCCGGTCCAGCAGCAGGAGCCGGGCGGGCAGCTGGTAGTCGGCCAGCCGGTCGGCGAGGAAGCCGCGTAGCACCGGCAGGGTCAGCCCGACCGGGCCGGCCTGCGGCCGGGGCACGACGGCGGCGGCGACCGCCGAGCCGAGCACCGGGTGCGGTACGCCGACGACGGCGGCCTCGGCGACCAGCGGGTGCTCGTGCAGCGCCGCCTCGACCTCGAGGGTGGACACCTTGAACGCGCCGGTCTTGATCACGTCCTGGTGCCGGTCGGTGAGGTACAGGTAGCCGTCGGCGTCGATGCGGCCCACGTCGCCCATCCGCACCCAGCCGTCGCGGAAGGTGGCCCGGTTGGCCGTCTCGTCGCGGTAGTAGGCGCGGGGGTACGGGGCGCGCAGCCACACGTCGCCGGTCGTCCCGGCGGGCAGCGGGTTGCCGTCGGCGTCGGCGACCATCAGCTGGCCGCCGACCGGCCGACCGACCGCGTCACGCCGCGTCGGGTCGTAAATCATGGTGGTCTGGGCCGGGGCCGCCTCGGTGGACGTGTAGTAGTTGACGATGGTGGCCTGCGGGAAGGCCGCGGCCAGCCGGGCCGCGACCGCCGGGGCCAGCGGCGCGGCGGTGGACCCGATCAGCTGTACGCCGCCGGTGTCCCGGCCGTTCAGCGACCCGGAATCGAGTAGCTCGACGGCGATGGACGGGACGACGAACACGGTCCCCGTGCCCGGCGCCTCGATCAGCCGGGCGAACCGGACCGGGGTGAAGCGGGGCAGGGTGAGCGCGGTGGCCTTCGCGGTGAGCGCGTTGAGCAGCATGGTCTGCCCGGCGTTGGTGCCGATGGCGAAGGCGTGCAGGAATCGTTCCGAGTGGGCCAGGGCCAGCCGACGGGGGTGGTGGGGCGCGCCCGCGGTGAGGTTGGCGTGGCTGGCCGCCACCCCCTTCGGGCGGCCGGTCGTGCCGGAGGTGTAGAGGATCTGCGCCAGGTCGCCGGGGCGGGCGGCCGACGAGCCCGGGTCACCGGTGGCGTGGGCGCCGGCCGGGTCGGGGTTGCCGGTGGCGTGGGCGCCGGCCGGGTCGGGGGCGGTGCCGGGATCGGCGAGCAGGTCACCGCAGGTCCACACCGACAGGCCGGGCGGGACCGGCGGGGCGGGGGTGCCGTCGCCGTGCACGACGGCGGTGGCCGCGCAGTGGGTCAGCGCATGCCCGAGCTGCCCGGCGGCGAGCCGGTCGGACAACGGCACGGCGACGCCGCCGGCCCGCAGCACCCCGCAGTAGGCCACGGCGAACCGGGTCCAGTCGCGGGCGTCGAACACCAGGCCGACGCGGTCGCCGCGGCGCAGGCCCCGGTGCAGCAGCGCGGCGGCGACGGCGGCCGCGCCGGCGGACCACTCGGCGAAGGTCAGCCTCGCCACGCCGTGCACCTCGACCGCCACCCGCTCCGGGTGCAGGGCGGTACGCCAGTCCAACAGCTCGGGCACGGTCCGGGGCGGCGGCGCTGTCGTCGTGGTCATCTCAATCCTCCTTCCGTCCGGCCGCGACGGCCTGGCTTCCTTCGACGTCGGCGGTCCGGGCCCGGCGTTCCTCGATGCCGACCAGGTCGTCCGGCGGCGCGTCGGGCACCTCGTCGTCGAACCGGGCGAGGACGGGCGTGGCCAGCGACACCAGCGCCGTCAGCGCGATGGACACCCCGAACAGCACGTAGAGCAGTCCGTGGCCCCGGCCGGGACCGACGCCGATCACCGCGCCCACCGTGTCGGCCAGCGCGCCGTCGGGTTGCAGCAGCGGTTCGACCACCCGGGCGGCGAACGGCGCGACCAGGCCCCAGCCCAACGGCAGGGTGGACTGGGCGACCATCTGGTTGAGCGCGAAGACCCGGCCGTGTACGCGGGGCGGCACCTTGGTCTGGATGATCGTGTTGTAGACGCCGTTGACGATGCCGAGGGCGAGGTACATGCCGAACGCGCCGGCGGCGACGAGCAGCAGGTTCGGCCGCAGCCCGGTCAGCACGGCGGCCGCGGCGATGCCGAGGGTGCCCAGCAGCACCGCGCGCATCCGGCGGCGACGGGGGCCGCCCCAGATCAGCATCACCAGGCCGCCGGTGGCCGCGCCGACCCCGCCGGTCAGCGCCACGTGCGCCACGTCGGTCAGGTCGGCGAAGCCGAGCACGAGGGGGGAGAGCAGGAACAGCGCCGGAAACAGGAAGAGGTTCAACGCGGCGAAGAACGCCAGCATGGCGCGGAACTCCCGGCGTCGCAGCGAGTAGCGCAGCCCGGCGACGATCTCCGCGCCGATGCCCTCGCGGCGTTGCAGGGCCAGGGTGTGGGGGAACCGGACGAGCGCCAGCACCCCGATCGCGAACGCGTACGACGCCACGTCGAGGAGCAGGATGCCCCGCAGCCCGACGGCCTCCAGCAGCGCCACGGCGACCAGCGGCACGGTGAACTGGGTGAGGCCCACGGCGGTCTGGGTGACGCCGTTGGCGTGGCCGAGGAAGCGTTTGGGCACCAGTTGCGGCACCGCCGAGACGAACGCGAGGCGTTGGAACGCCAACGCCACGGACAGCCAGGCGACCAGCGGGTAGAAGTGCCACACCTCGGCCCGGTCGGTCAGCACCAGCCCGGCCAGCACCGCGTTCGCGCCGCCGGCGGCGGCACCGGCGAGCAGCAGCACGCGCCGCCGGCTGGTGCGGTCGACCAGGGCCCCGGCCAGCGGTGCGACGAGCAGGCCGGGCAGCAGGCCGAGCACGGCGAAGAGCGCGAACCGGGCGAGCGACCCGGTCTGGGTGTAGATCCACAGTGGGATCGCGAAGTTGGTCAGCGCGGTGCCCATGCCCGAGACGACCTGGCCGGCCGCGATCAGGCCGAAGCGGCGCATGCTCGGCGGCGGCGCGGTGGCCGCCGGGGTCGGCGTGTCCGGCGTCGGGTGCCCGTCGGCGGGCCGCTGGGAAACGCCGGCGAGCTGCCAGGCGGGTTCCGCGGCGTCGGGCCCGGCCGGCGTGGGCGGGGCGTCGAGCCGCCGGTGCACGCCGGTGACGATTTCGGCCAGCTCACCGGCCCGGTACTTGAGGAAGTAGTGACCGCCCTCGTCGATCACGGCCAGCGCGGTGCGGTCGGTGAGGAAGTGCCACTCCCGGTAGCGTTCCTCGTGGTAGTCGGTGCTGCGGTCGCGCTCGCCGACCACGGAGACGACCGGGGCGCGCAGCGGGCTGACCCGCTGGCGCATCAGCTCGGTGAAGTAGTCCTCGGAGACCTGGGCGTCGTGGCGCATCGCGCGGATCAGGAACCGGACCTCGTCGGGGGCGAGCGACCCGACGGCGGTGCCCTGCGCCTGCAGCCAGGTGCGGTAGATCCGGTCGCTGCGCAGGCGTTCGGCCAGCCGCAGCCGCAGCAGCGGGCCGAGCAGCCCGCCGGCGGGCCGGCCGAACGGGAAGACCGCGCCGAGGTACACCGCCAGCAGGTCCCGGCCGGCCGCCTCCAGCCGACGGGCTACCTCCACCGCCAGCGCCCCGCCGGGGCCGCAGTGTCCGTACAGGATCAGCGGTCCGGTCACCCGGGCCAGGATCTCTTCGACCACGTCCGTGGCGACGTCCTCGATGGGCGCGGGGTCGTCGGCGATGCCGATGTCGTGCCCGGGCACGGCCACCGACAGCAGCCGGTATCCGGGCGGCAGCGCGTCGGCGAGGGGCTGGTACACCACCGCGCTGCCGCCGCCGTACGGGACGCAGACCAGGGTGGCGACCCGCTCGGCGGCGGGCACCGGCGGGGTCAGCTCGTGCAGCAGCCCACCGGTCCCGGCGTCGGCACCGGCGACGAGGTGGGCCAGCTCGCGTACGGTGCGGTGGCGGAACAGGTCCATCACGCTGACGGCCGGCGCGGCGTCGCCGCCGACGGCGGTCAGTTCCCGGCGCAGCCGGGCCACCACCTGGGTGGCCAGCAGGGAGTGCCCGCCCAGGTCGAAGAAGTCGTCGGTGGCACCGACCTCGGCCACGCCCAGCACGGCCCGCCAGATGTCGGCGATCAGGGTCTCCACCGGCCCGGCCGGCGCGACCCGCTCGCCGGTCGGCCCGTCGTCGGTCGGCTCGGGCAGGGCCCGCCGGTCCACCTTGCCGTGCTCCTGCAGCGGCAGCCGGTCCAGGCGTACCCAGCGGCTCGGGATCATGTGCTCGGGCAGCCGGTCGGCGAGGGCCCGGCGGAGTTCGGCCGGGTCGGGCACGACCGCGCCGGGCGCCGGTTCCAGGTAGGCCACCAGCCGGTCGTCGCGCAGCAGCACGGCGGCCTGCCCCACGCCGGGGCTGTCGCGAAGCGCGGCCTCGACCTCGCCCAGCTCGACCCGGTAGCCGCGGATCTTCACCTGGTGGTCGCGGCGGCCGAGGAACATCAGTTGCCCGTCGGAGCGCCAGCGGCCCAGATCGCCGGTGCGGTAGAGGCGGGACCCCGGCGGCCCGTACGGGTCGGGCACGAACCGTTCGGCGGTCAGGCCCGGCCGGTTCAGGTAGCCGCGGGCGAGCCGGTCCCCGCCGAGGTACAGCTCCCCGGGCACCCCGACCGGCACCGGCCGCATCCGCTCGTCGAGCACGTACACCCGGGCGTGTGGCAGGGGCCGGCCGGTGGGCACCGGGCCGCTGCCCGGCCCGTCGGCTGTCACCTCGTACGTGGCGACCCCGACGGTGGCCTCGGTGGGGCCGTAGTGGTTGAACACCCGGGCCGGGCCGGCCGCCGCGAGCCCGGCGACCCGGTCCTGGTCGGACGCCTCGCCGCCGAGGACCAGCGCGCGGGCGGGCAGCAGGCCGTCCGGCTCGGTGTCGGCGGCCAGCGCGGTCAGATGCGACGGGGTGATCTTCAGGTAGTCGATGCGGTGAGCGCGTAGCCGCTGCGCGAGTTCGGCGCCGGTGCACCGGCGGGGCAGCAGGTGCACCGCACCGCCGGTGGCCAGCGCCAGGTAGAAGACGGTGACGCTGAAGTCGAACGACATCGACTGCAGCAGCCCGTACCGGGCGGCCGGGGCGACCGTGAACCGGTCGGCCACCCCGTCGAGGTAGCGCAGCACCTGCCGGTGCGCGACGGCCACCCCCTTCGGGGTGCCGGTGGAGCCGGAGGTGTAGATGACGTACGCGAGGTTCCCGCCGGTCGTCCCGCTTGCGGGCGGGGTGTCGGGCCGGGTGGCGACCTCGGCGGCGATCTCGTCCAGGGTGGTTGCCGCCGCCTCGGCGGGCAGCCGGTCGCGCAGGTCGGAGCTGGTCAGCACCACGGTCGGCCGGGCGTCGGCGAGCATCAGGCCCAGCCGGGCGACGGGCTGTTCCGGGTCCAGCGGCAGGTACGCCCCGCCGGCCCGCAGCACCCCGAGCAGCGTCACGGCCAGCTCGACCGACTGTTCCAGCAGCACCCCGACCAGCCGGTCCGGGCCGACGCCACGGGTGCGCAGCCATTGGGCGAGCCGGTTGGCCCGCCGGTCCAGCTCCCGGTAGCTGACCGCGTCCGGTCCGCAGACCACGGCCGGCGCGTCGGGTGTGGTGGCGACGTGCGGGCCGACGAGATCGGCCAGGGTGGTCGCCGTGCCGGTGACCCCGACGGCCGGATCGTCGTGGTCGGGCCGGGCGAGGGCCAGCAGCCGGTCCCGTTCGTCCGCGCCGAGCAGGTCCAGGTCGGCGACGGGCAGGTCCGGCCGGGCAACCGCGGCGCGCAGCAGCGTCGCGAGGCTCGCCGCCAGCCGGCGTACGGTGGGCTCGTCGAACAGGTCGGTGTTGTAGACGAACATGCCACGCAGGCCGTCGGCGGTCTCGCCGACGTACAGCGACAGGTCGAAGCGGGCGGTGGCGGCGTCGGTGCCGACGCCCTCGGCGCGCAGGTCCTCGGGCCACCGGCTGTCGCCGCGGGCGTAGTTCTGCAGGGCGAACAGCACCTGGAACACCGGGGCGCGGCTGACGTCCCGGGCCACGTTGAGCTCCTTGACCAGGCGTTCGAACGGGATCTCCTGGTGGGCCAGGCCGCGTACGACGGTGGTCCGGGTGCGCCGCAGCAGGTCCGCGAAGCTGGGCTCGACGCCCGGGGCGTCGCCTGTCGCACCGGCCGGGGAGAGGTCGGCGCGCAGGGCGAGGGTGTTGACGAACAGGCCGATGAGGTTTTCCAGCTCCGGCGTCACCCGTCCGGCGACGGGGGAGCCGATGGCGAAGTCCCGCTGGCCGCTGTAGCGGAACAGCACGGCCTGCAGACCGGTGAGCAGGGTCATGTAGAGGGTCGCCCGGTGGGCGCGGCCCAGCCGGCGCAGCCCGTCGGTGAGGTCGGCGTCGATGGTGAAGCGGTGGGTGTCGCCGGAATACGACTGCACGGCCGGGCGGGGCCGGTCGGTGGGCAGTTCCAGCGGTGGCACGCCGGCCAGCGCGGTGGCCCAGTAGGCGAACCCGTCGCCGGTGGCCGGCCCGTCGAGCCGGTCCCGCTGCCAGGCGGCGTAGTCCGCGTAGGCGATCGCCGGGGCCGGGGGCGGGGCGCCCCCGTCGCGCAGGGCGGCGTACGTGGCCGCGACCTCGCCGAGGAGCAGGTCCAGCGTCCAGCCGTCGCTGACGATGTGGTGCATCGCAAGGTGCAGGAAGTGGTCCTCGTCGGACAGCCGGACGACGAGCGCCCGCAGCAGGGGAGCGGCGCCGAGGTCGAACGGGGTGCGGACGCCGGCGGCCACCAGTTCGTGGGCGTCGGACTCGGTCGGCGCGGCGGTGACGGTGACCGGTACCCGCACCTCGGGCAGCACGTCCACGACGGGTTCGCCGTCGGCGTTCTCGGTGAACCGCATGCGCAGGCTGTCGTGCCGGGCCGCGGTGGCGTCGAGGGCGGCGCGCAGCAGTTCGACCTCCAGCGGCCCGCGCAGCCGTACGGTGGCGTAGACGACGTACGCGGCGGTGCCGGGGGTGAGCTGCTCGGTGAACCAGATCCGTTCCTGCCCGAATGACAGCCGGGGATTTCCGGTGCAGCGGGAAATGGTCGAATTTGGCGGGATGGGGGCGGCCCGCGCCGGTACGTAAACGTTGGTCACGCGTGCCTTCTCGCTGCGGATGACGGGCAGGAGTCAGTAGTCTGCCCGCCGTGCGCGAGGCGCTGGATCGGCTGAATGGTCCACTATGTAGAACACGATCGAGCGATTCGCCGCGGAGCCGGCCGTCGTATGGTCGGGAATGCGATTCGCTGACGTGGTGGTGCCCGTCGAATGGGCATCGGAGACGCTTGTCCACGCCGAGTTCTCCGGCGCGGGGGCCGGGGTGGCGCCGCTGACCTGGGCCCAACAGGTGATGTGGCGGTCGATCGCCCGGTACGGCTCGAACCACGTCTTCCTCAACCTGCGGCGTACGGTGCCGGTGTCCGCGCGGGCCGGCGCGGACGCGGCCGCCGTGGCCCGCGCGGTGGGCGCGTGGGTCGGCCGGCATGGGTCGCTACGCACCCGCGTCCGGGAGTTCGACGGCGGGTCACGGCAGGAGACAGCGGCGGCCGGGGTGCTGCCGCTGTTGGTCCAGGTGGGCGCGGGCGACGGCGTCGAGGCCGCCCGGGACGCCGCGGGCCGGCTCGGCGACGTGGCGTTCGACCACGGCGCGGAATGGCCGCTGCGCGTCGCGCTGGTGACGGTCGATGGCCGGGTACGGCAGGTCGTGGTGGTGTTCAGTCACTCCACCGTGGACGCGCACGCCGCCGAGGTGGTGCTGCGGGACCTGCGGCTGATCCTGCTGCGCGGTGGCCTGTCGATTCCGGTCGGCCCCCAGTCGACGGACGTGGCCCGGTTGCAGCACGGGCCCGACCGGGGCCGCTCGGAGCGGGCGGTGGCGCACTGGCTGCGGGAGTTCGACCGGCTGCCGGCGGAGGCCTGGTCCCCGGTCGGCCCCGGGCTGGAGCCGCCGCTGCGCCGGGGTGTGCTGGTCTCCTCGGCCGCCGACACGGCTGCCCGGCTGATCGCCGCCCGGCACCGGGTCAGCGTCTCCGCGGTGCTGCAGGCCGGCGTGACGGCGCTGGCCGCCGGCGGCTCCGGGCGAGAGATCTGCGGCCTCTTTCCGATGGCCCACAACCGGTTCCGCACCGAATACGCGAATGCTGTCGCAAATCTCGGCCAGATCGGTTTCTGCGCGGTGGACCTGGCGGGACGCCCCGATTTCGCCGAGCTGTTGTCCCGCGTCTGGGCTGCCTCCCTGGACGGCCTGCGCCACGCCTATTACGACCCGGCCGCGCTGCGCCACGCATTCGAGGAACGGGGCGTCGACCAGGTTTCGGCATTCTTACCGCACTACTATTTCAACGACGTCCGGCTGACCGTGGGCGGCGTCGATCCGGTGCCGGCGGTGACCCGGGAAGAGCTGCGGGCCGCGACGAAGGGCAGCACGTTCTCCTGGACCGCCGGGCTGAACGCGGCGTCCTGGCATCTGCTGACCCACGTGGTCGACGAGCCGGCCGGGCTGGGTGTCACGCTCACCGTCGACACCCGGCACGTCGCGCTGGACACCGTCGAACCGTTCCTGCGCGGGCTGGAGGAGTTGCTGGTGGAGGCGGCCTTCGCCGAGGTGCCCTGGCCGTGGTCGCCCGTTGGCACGGCACCCGTGGCCGTCCCCGCTCCGGCGACGCCCGATGTCGAGGGCGTCGAGGAGGTGGCGTACGCGCAGTTCCACGGCGGACGGGCCGCTAGCGGGCCGCTGACCTGGGGGCAGCGGGCGATGTGGCGGACCGTCGAGGAGTTCGAGTCCCCCGCCGCGTACCGCGTGTTGAGCCTGCCCCGCACCCTGGCTGTCTCCGCACGGGCCGACGTGGCCGTGCCACGGGCGCTGGAGGCGGTCGGCGCGCTGGTCGCCCGACACGAGTCGCTGCGTACCCGGATCCGCCACCGGGACGGGGAGTTGCACCAGGAGGCGGCGGCGACGGGTCGGCTGGCTGTCCTCGTGCACGCTGTGCCGCGACCGGGGGACGACCCCGACGGCCGGTCCGCCGCGGCGGACCTGGCCGCGCGGCTCGGCGAGACACGTTTCGACCTCGTCGCCGAGTGGCCGCTGCGGGTCGCGCTGGTGACGGTGGACGACCGGGTACGGCAGGTCGTGGTGGTGTTCAGCCACTCCACCGTCGACTTCCACGCCGCCGAGACCGTGCTGCGCGACCTGCGGATGCTGCTGCGCGGTTCGCTGGACACCCCGCCCGGCCTCCAGTCGCTGGACCTCGCCGAGCGCGAGCGCCGCGTCGAGCCGCGACGCTCGGAGCGGGCGGTGGCGTACTGGCTCCGGCAGCTCGATGGTCTCACGGCGCGCCCGGCTGACCCGGTCGGACCCGGGGCGGCACCCCGTCACCGGCGCGGCTCGCTGGTCTCCGCGGCGGTCCACCACGCGGCGCGGCTGGTCGCGGCCCGGCACGGCGTGACCAGCTCCACCGCCCTGCTGGCGGCGACCGCCGCCGTGCTGACCACGGACAGCGGGCAGGACGGCTGTGGGATCGTCGTCATGGCGAACAACCGCTTCCAGCCCGGGTACGATCGCGCGGTCGGCACGCTCAACCAGATCGGCCTCTGTCGGCTCGATCTGGCCGACCGGCCCGGCTTCGCCGAGCTGCTGGCCCGCGCCCGGCGCGCGGCGCTGGACGCCTACCGGCACGCCTACTACGATCCGGCCGCGCTGGAGCGTGCCCTCACCGACCTGGGCCACGACCACCGGACCGCCCTGGCACCGTTCTGCTACCTCAACGACGTCCGGCTCTCGCCCGACGCCGGCAGCGGCGTCGCGGACCCGGACGAGGCCGCCCTGCGGGCGATGGTGGACCGCGACGAGTTCCGCTGGCTGCCGGAGTTGGAGCGGTTCCCCTGGCGCTGCCGCCTCCAGGTGTTCGACGCCCCCGGCGCGGTCGAGTTGGTGGTCACCGCCGACATCCGCTACCTCTCGGCGGAACGGGCCGAGCGGTTCCTGCGCGGCGTCGAGGCGCTGCTGGTCGAAGCGGCCTTCCACGAGGCGCCCTGGCCGCGGTCATCTGATTCATCAATGTCGATATAGGGCGGCATTCTCGCATCGGCGGCGCTTGTCGTGTTCGTCGCTCCTGACGCCATCTGGCGGTGACCGGCATCAGGGTGAATCAACCGCGTGGCGGCGCGCTCCTGAACACCGTCATCGCTGTCGACCCGGTACGACCACGCCGGGCCGGCGGTCCCCCCGTCGATGGGAGAAGCCTGTCATGGGCAATGTAGGGAGACGCGTACGCCGCTCGGCGCTGGCCGTGCTCACCGGCGCGGCGCTGGCCGCCCTGCTGACGGTCACCTCTGCCGGCGCGGCGCCCGGCGCGGCGCAGCGGCAGGAGAACATGGTCGCGGCGGGCCGCACCGACGTCTACATCCGGGATGTCGCCGCTGACGTCGGCGCCCAGCCGCACTCGTTCGATCCGCTGTGGCAGAGCCCCGACATCAAGGTCTGCCCGACCGCCGTCGAGTGCGCCGCCAGTCAGAACCCGATCGTCGGCGCCACCAACTTCATCTTCGTGAAGCTGCGTAACCCCGGCCCGTACGGCTCGGGCACCGACAGCGGCGTGCTGCGGGTCTACCGGACGACGCCGGGCGGCGGCGCGGTCTGGCCAACGCACTGGACCCAGATCGGCGCGGCGAGCGTGATCGTCTATCCGGGCACCACGACGGTGACCATCCCGTGGAACGGGGTGCCCGGGCCCGGGCACTTCTGTCTGCTGGCCCGGTGGGAGTCGCCGACCGACCCGATGAACTTCGAGGGCCCGGACATCGGCACCAACACCCGCTACAACAACAACATCGCCTGGCGCAACGTCGACTCGGTGCGCTACATCCTGGGTGGCCCGCAGATTGTCCGGCCGTTCGCCATCGGCAACTCGCTTACCGTGGCGACGAAGAACGACCTGGTCTTCACCCAGCCCAAGGAGGGCGGACTGCAGAGCATCGGCGGCCGGGTCGTGGTCGACCTCGGCCAGGCCCTCTTCGAACGCTGGCAGGCCGGTGGCAAGGTCGGCACAGGCGTGCGCGAGGTGGGCAAGACCCAGTTGGAGATCGTGGAGCCGAGCAAGGCCAGCCTGGGCAACCTGCTGCTGAACCCCGGCGAGCGGATCGAGTTCTCGCTGCTCTTCTCGGCCGCCGCCGCCAGTGACCGGGAGTTCGCGCTCGACGTGACCCAGTTCGGCCCCGACAACAGCGGGGCCCAGCGGACCGATCTCGGTGGGGTGGAGTACCTGATCAGCGCCGGACAGGGCTAGTCTGCTTCGCCGCCGCGCGGGGTCGCGGGCCATCCCGGCTCGCGACCCCGTCACCGGGCCTGCTCGCCGGACGGACGCACCCGGCGAGCGGCGGCGTCAGCGCAGCAAGACCCAGGTGGTGGCCACTGTGTACTCGTCGGTGCGGGCGCGAAGCCGGACCGGGCCCGGCGGGGGAGCGTCCAGCGAGAAGAAGCCCACCGCGTCGACCGGGGCCTCGTCGTATGTGCCGGAGGCGGTCTGCGCGCTGACCCGGCCACCCGTGGCCGGCGAGAGCTGACCGACGATCCCGGCGTCGGTCACCTCGATGTCCAGCACGATCGGGCCGCTGCGGAACGACAGCGTACGCGCCGAGCCGGCCGACCGGGTCAGCCCCGCCAACTCCGCGTCGCTGGCCGAGTCGAAGGTCAGCTCGGCCAGTGCCAGGTGGGTGTCCACGTTCCGCCAGGCGAACGCCGCATGCGCCGCGGCGAGGAACTCCTCCGGAACCGGCCCGGCGTTCCACAGCGCCGCGCCCAGTTCGGCCGTCAGGGCGTCGTCACCGGCCGGCGGCCACGGCTCCATCGCGGTCACCTCCGTTCGTCTGGGTCGCCGATGCACCGAGGAACGCAGCGAGCGCCGGGCAGTCGCGCAGCCGGCGCAGACAGCGGGCCTGCGCCGGCCCGATGCTGCCGACCGACATGCTCAACCGTTCGGCGACCTCCCGATAGCTGGGTGGCGGGTCGGCGGTCAGCAGCGACAGCAACTCCTGGCAGCGCGGCGGCAGCTGCGCGAAGCCCTCCCGCAGCGCCTGCCGCCGCTCCGCGCGCAGCAACTCCTCGTCGGGGGCCGCCGCCTCCGCGGTGCGGGTGAATCCGTGGTACGCGTCGAGCGCCTCGTCGTACGGGTCGAAGGGCTGGGTGCGCCGGCCGAGGCGGGACAGCCGGTAGCACTCGCGCCGGGCCGTGGTGGCCAGCCAGGCGGCGAGGGCCTGCGGATCCCGCACCCGGCTCAGGTGCTCCACGAGGCGCAGCCAGACGGTCTGGTTGACGTCGGCGGCGTCGGCGCGGCTCAGGTCGTGTGACCGGATCACCGAGTAGACGAGCGGCGTGTACCGGCGGACCAGCTCCGCCCACGCCGACTCGTCCCCGCCCGACGCGGCGGCCACCAGGCTGGTCGTGCTCCGGCCGGTCACGACGACACCGTGCGGCTGCGGTTCACGGGACGAGCACGCCGTAGTCGGGGTGCCAGCGCGGTGCCGCGAGCAGCGCCAGCCGCGCCGCGTCGGCGCTCAGCCCGCCGGCGGTCATCAGTGCGGCGAGCCGGCCGGAGACGTGCGCCGTGGCGAACGAGGTGCCCACCCAGGCGGCGAAACCGTGGAACACCCGGGTCGGCCGGCCGGCCAGGGGCAACCGGCCCTCGACGTACGTGCTGTCGCGCGCGCCGACCGCGCAGGCGTCGACCCACGGCCCGTACCCACTGTAGGCGGCCGGCACCACGCCACCGGAGCCCTGGCGCACCGCCGCCACCGCGACGACCCGGGCCAGCGCGGCGGGCCAGACCCGTCGGCTGGTGCCGGCGTTGCCCGCCGCCGCGACCACGGCGGTGGCCGTGGGCAGCGCGGCCACGGCGTTGGCCAGGGGCAGCGACGGCTGGTCGTCCTGGGTGAACCCGCCCAGGGACAGGTTGATCACGGACACCGCCGGCGCGAGCCGACTCATGGCGGCCACCACCGACGCCTCGTCGCCGACGCCGGTGGCGTTCAACGCCTGCTCCGGGTCGACGCGTACGCCCGGCGCGGCCTGCCGCACCACCCCGGCGACGAAGGTGCCGTGCCCGCCCTGCGGGGCGAGCACGTCGGTGTGCACGTACAGCGGGTCTTCGTCGTCGACCTCCGGCACGTACGCCCCGCCGAGCCACTGCGGGTGGTAGCTGCCGGCCAGCCGCCAGATACCGGTGTCGCAGATCCCGACCGTCACCCCCGCGCCCTCACCGAGCCGGGTCGGGTCCGGTGGCGGCAGCGCGGCGACCGCCGTGGGTGGGCTGTTCGGGTTGCCCATGATGTTGCCCAGGCCCAGCAACACGTGGTGTGGCTGCACCGCCGGCACCGGCTGCCCGGGCCACTGTTCGGGGGCGCGTAGCTTCGTCACGACCGCGGGGACCTCGGTCTCCCGGTCGAACAGCAGCTGGGTGACGCCGGCGAAGCGACTCTCGGGGGCCACCGCGTAGCCCCGGGTGCGCAGCCAGGCGGTGACGCGCTGGGCGTCGGTGTCGGCGGCGAGCAGTTGCCGGGGTCGGTAGAGGAACTCCCGGCCCGGGACGGTGTGCCGGCGGACGTTCTGGTCGGCGGCGAGCGCCTCGTCGAACGCCCGCTGGTAGGCGGCGTCGTCGGAGTCGTCGGCGCGGGCTGGGGTCGGGTGGGATCCGACGCCGAACGAGGCCGCCGCGGCGAGCGCGGACGCGGCCAACAGCCGCCGTCGGGACAGTCGGCCGGCCGGGCGCGGCGCGGCGGGGTGGTCAGGTGACACGGGTCCTCCACGCGGTCGACAGAAGCGCCCGCCAATGGCCGGCGTGGACAAAATCCCGGACGACGTCGATTCTGCCAAAGCATCGGCATATGTCAATGACGATTCTTGATTCCCGACACGTCCGCCGGGTGGCATTGACGGAAGCGAATCAGTGGGGGAGTCTGTGGGGCATGCCCGACAGCACCGGTTCCGGTGCCGGTACGGCCCAGGCGGCGCTCGACGCCGTCCAGCGCTACCCACGCGAGGCGATCGCGATCGCCCAGCGGGTGCTGGCCGCCGGGTCCCTCGTCGCCGCCGACGAGCGTTCCACCGCCGAACGAGCCGTCGGCCTGGCTCTGCGGGAGCTCAACGACCTGCCCGGCGCGCTGCATCACCTGCGGCGGGCGGTACGGGTCGCCGGAACGCCCCGGGCCCGGGCCCTGGCCCGGATGAGCCTGGGCTACGTGCTGGCCAACGCCGGCCGCACCGGCGCGGCCCTGCGGGCCGTGACCGCCGCGCTGCCCCGGCTCAACGGCGCCGACGCCGGCCGAGCCCGGATGCAGCGGGGCGTGGTGCTGCACTACCGCGGGCGTTACGACGAGGCGGTGCGCGACTACGGACTGGCCATCGAGATCGCACAGCGCGAGGGCGACCTGCTGCTGGAGGCGCGGTCCCGCAACAACCGGGGCCTGCTCAACGCCCACCGGGGCGCGGCCGGCGGCACCGACGACGACCTGTCGCGTGCGGCAGCCGCCTTCCAGCGGCTGGGGCTGGACCTGGCGGCGGCAGACGCCCGCTGGAATGGTGGGATCGCGGCCGGCCGGCGGGGCGACATCGCCGGTGCGCTGCGCTGCTTCGCCGCCGTCGACGAGGAGTACCGGCGGCTCGCCGTCCCCCGGCCGGCGCTGCTGCTGGACCGGTTCGAGCTGCTGCTGTCGGTGCCGCTGGTCGACGAGGCGGTCGAGGTCGCCCGCACGGCGGTGCGGGAACTGCGTAGCCGGGGCCTGGCCTCCGACCTCGCCGAGGCGCTTCTGGCGCGGGCCCGGGCCGCGCTGCTCGCCGAAGACCTGGACACCGCGAGCGGGGCCGCCGCCGCGGCCCGGTCCCGGTTCCAGCGCCAGGGACGCCGCACCTGGGCCGTCTTCGCTCGACACGTCGAGCTGCGCGCCGCGTACCGCCGGGGGATCCGGTCCGGCCCGCTGCTCAGCGCGATGTCGCGTACCGCCGAGCAGCTCGACGCCACCGGGTGGCCGGGCCCGGCGCTGACCACCCGGATCGAGGCCGGCCTGCTGGCCGCCGCGCTCGGGCGTCCTGACCAGGCCCGAGACCTGCTGGCGGTGGCGGCCCGGGCCCGCCGGCGGGGCATCGCCGACCGGCGAGCGCAGGGATGGTACGCCCTGGCCGTGTCGCACCGGCTCGCCGGGGACGACCCTGGGGCGGCCCGGGCGCTGCGCCGAGGGCTGACCGTGCTCGACCGGCACCGCACGTCGCTCGGTGCCACGGAGCTGCGGGCCCACAGCGGAGCGTACGGCCAGGAGCTGGCCGCCGAGGGCCTGGACATCGCGGTCCGGGCGGGTGCACCGGCGCGGGTGCTCACCTGGGCGGAGCGGTGGCGGGCCAACGGGCTGCGGACCCGGCCGGCGCTGCCCCCCGACGATCCCGACCTGGTGGCGGCGCTCGCCGAACTTCGACTGGTCAGCGGCTTGATCGAGGACGACGTGCTGGCCGGCCGCCCGGCCCGCGCCCTGCGCGGCCGGCAGGCCCGCCTGGAGCAGCGGATCCGGGATCTGGCCCGGCGCGCGCCCGGCGGCGGCAGCGTGATCGCCCCGCCCGGCGTGGGCGCGCTGGCCGCGCGGCTCGGCTCCCGGGTGCTGCTGGAGCTGGTGGCCCACGGCGACCGGCTCCGGGCGGTGCTGGTCCGCGAGGGCCGCGCCAGCCTGCACGACCTCGGCCCGCTCGCCGACGCGGTGGACCTGGCCCGGCGACACCGGTTCGCCCTGCGTCGGCTGGTCACCACCGGCGACGCGGCCGCCGCGCGGGCCGGGGCGGCACACGCCGCGGCGGCGCTGGACCGTCAACTGTTCGACCCGCTGCGGCGGCGCCTGGCCGACCGGCCTCTGGTGATCGTCCCGGTCGGCGCGCTGCACGCCGTGCCCTGGTCGGCGCTGCCGACCTGCGCGGGGCGTGCCGTGGCGGTCGCCCCGTCGGCAACCGTCTGGCTCGCGGCGGACCGGCGGGAGCCGCCGGCCGGCCCGCCGGTCCTGGCCGCCGGCCCGCGCCTGCCGGCCGCGCACGCCGAGGTATGCCGGCTTGCGCAGGTGCTGCCGGGGACGCGGCTGCTCACCGGCTCCGACGCCACCGCCGCGGCGTTGACCGCCGCCCTGGACGGGGCCGGGCTGGTACACATCGCCGCCCACGGCACCTTCCGCGCGGACAATCCGCAGTTCTCCACGCTCGAGCTGGCCGACGGGCCGCTGTTCGCGTACGAGTGGGAGCGGGTGGCTCGCCCGCCCGGTTGCGTGGTGCTCTCCGCCTGCGACTCGGGCCTGACCGGGGTGCGCCCGGGCGACGAGGTCCTGGGGTTCACCGGGGTGCTGCTCGCGCTCGGCACCCGGTGTCTGATCGCGACCGTGTTGCCGGTGCCGGCCGAGCCCACCACCGCGCTGATGCTGGACCTGCATGGGCGGATGCGGGCAGGTGCCCGTCCGGCGCTGGCCCTTGCCGACGCCCAGCGGGCGTTCGGCGCGGCCGGCGACGGCCCGGCCCGGGCCACCGCCGCGGCCTTCGTCTGCTTCGGGGCCGGCTGACCGGCGCGGGGCACGCCCTGAGTCCGAGCGCCCGGCCGAGTGGGTCACGGGAAGTCGTCGGGGGCGGTGCCCGGCAGCGTGGCCAGCAGTTGGGCGGCCAACCGCCGGACGGTGTCGTCGTCTTCCCGATGCGCGAGCCGGACGAGCACCTCACGGGTCCGGGCGTCCGCACCGTAGTGGCGGGCCATCGCCAGCAGGGCCGTCCGGCGGATCTCCCAGTCGTCGTCGTCCACCAGCCGCATCAGCAGCTCCCGTACCCCCACCCCGTCGGCCAGCGTGGCCGCCAGCTGCGCCACGGCCCGGCGCCGGACCTCCAGCGCCGGATCGTCGCGGACCAGCCCCACCAGCAGCACCCGGACCTCCGGGTCGGCCCCGAAGTGTTCGCCGAGCGCGGCGGCGATGCGGGCCCGGATCGCCGGATCGGGGTCGGACAGCCGGCGCATCAGCCGCAGCGTGACGGCCATGGACGCCGAACCTCGTTCGGTCAGGCAGTGCACCGCCGCGTCGAACACCGCCGGGTCGGTGTCCGACTCGACGCACTCCAGCAGCACGTCGGTCACCACATCGTCGCTCCCGTACGCGCAGAGGGTCTGCACGGCGGCCAGCCGGATGCCGGCGTAACTGTCCCGGCGGGCCCGGCGAGACAGCGCCGCCACCAGGCCGCCGCCCTCGCCGTGACGGGCCAGTGCCTGCGCGGCCGCCCGCAGCACATTGGGATCGGGGTCCCGCCGGACCTGCTCGGCCAGGCACTCGCGCACGTCCGCGTCCATCGAGGTGCGGGTCAGGCTGCGGGTGACCTGCAACCGGACGATCGGATCCCGCTCCTCGGCGGCCCGGCTGATGAGCAGGTCACGCGTGGCACGCTCGAGCAGCGGCCGGCCGGTGAGCAGCTCGACCGCGGCAAGTCGGACGCTCGCGGTGGGGTCCTGGCGGGCCCGCTCCAACAGCAGCTTCCCGGTGCGGTCGTCCGGACAGGACTCGGCCAGCCCGCGCACCGCGGCCAGGCGCACCGTCGCATCCTCGTCGGCGCGCGCCGCGTGCGCCGCCACCGCCCACCCGGTGTCGTCCGGGCGGTACCGGTCGACCAGCCCGGTCACCGCCGCGGCCCGGACGGACGCGTCCTCGTCCTGCTCGATCCGGTCCACCAGCCGGTCCCGGCAGCGCCCCTCCGGGTCGGGCATCAGCACCAGCCGCTGCACGGCGACCGCGCGGACCGGTGCGGCGGAGTCCGAGCCCGCCAGCGTCAGCAGCAGCTCGGTCGCCTCCGCGCCCGGCCGACCGGGCAGCAGTTCGGCCACCAGGCAGCGCCGCACCTCGTCCGGGCCGTCGCCGGCCACCCGAGCCAGGGCCCGCGCTCGGGCCACCTCCGCGTAATCGGGCAGCGTCAACAGGCACTTCACAGCGCACTGCACCACCACCGGGTCGGTGTCGGCGGCGAGCAGCCGCTGCAACGCCTCGGGTACGCCGGGCAGGGCGGCCCGCGTGGCGAGCACCGCCGTGGCGGCCCGCCGTACCGCGGTGTCCCGGTCCTCGGTGACGCGCGTCAGCAACTGGCGGATGTCCTCGGACGACTCGGCCCGGCCGCCGAGGGACTGCACGGCGAGCGCCCGCACCGCGGAATCGGGTGAACCGGTGAGGTCGCGCAACAGATCGACGAGGTCGGAGGCGGCGCCGAAGTGGGCGACCAGCGCGCGTACCGCGGCCTGTCGTACCGCGGTCGAGCCCTCCGCCCGCGCCTGGGCGAACAGCTGCTCCTGGCAGTATCGATGGCTGCTGCCGGTGTTGTCCGGCCGGCCGGCCGCCTCGGCCAGCCCGGCGACCAGGGTTATCCGGGCCTGCCGTTCGCGGCGTTGCCCGAGCTCCCGGACCAGCAGCTCCTCCAACCGCTCATTCGGGGTGGACAGTATCGCGGCGGCCCGGGTCGCGAACGTGGAGCCGGAGTGCCAACTGGTCCGCAACCCGCGGCGGCGGTACCAGTACAGGAAGACGCCGCGGCCGGGCCAGCGCGACCCGAGCGCCCGGATCGAGGAGAGCAACTCCTGCTCGGTGAGCTCCACGAGGTTCGGGTCGTCGGCGGAGATGCCGTGCTCGACCAGCAGCACCACCTGGCGGAGCACCGCGTCACCGGCGCCGGCCAGATCGGCCGGCTGCGACGCCTCCGCCACGCACTGCGCGGCCAGTATCAGGTTCCACGGTGGGCTGGTCAGGTTCAACGGCGGCCATGGCTGGTTGACCTCGGTCGCGAGCAGGGTGATCAGGTCGTCGGCGGCCCCGGCCGGCAGCGCGCTGGCGACGAGCCGCAGCACCTCCCGCCAGGACGGGTCGGCCCAGTGCTCGCGGAACAGCGCGCGCAGCTGGTCGAGGCTCCAGACATCCGGGTCGTGCTCGAACCTGTCCACGATCTCCTCGGCGCAGAAGAACTCCAGAAACGTGCGGTGCACGAACCCGAACAGTCGTAGCCCGTACCGCTCCAGGATGAAGCTTCGCTCGCGCAATTTCTCGATCATCGAGTTGGCCATGCCGTGCGCCCGCTCGTTCTCGAAGCCGTAGAACTCGACCAGGTGGTCCCGAAAGACGCGCGACAACTCGTCGGATTCAATATAGTTGCCCGCCGGGCCGGATTCCCGGCACTGCATCCGGTACGCCAGGTGGCGCAACAGCCGCAGCTTCGCCTGCGGGTCCAGCGGCGGCACATCCCCGTGGCTTTCCCGCAGTTGCTTGGTCACGTCCCACTCGGAGATCAGCACATCGGCGACGTGCGCGTAGAGCCGGCGCCGGTTGCGCGGCAGCGGGTGGCCCCGGGCGACGATCGCCATGAGCGTCAGCAACAGCGGGTTGCCGGCGATCTCGTACATCGCGCGGGATCGGCGCACCACGTCGAGGATCTGCCGCCGCTGCCGGTCGGCCTCCGCCTTCGGGGTGGGCATGACATCGCGGTACCAGTTGCCGAGGAACCGGGTGATCCGCTCGTCGTCGAGATCCTCCAACGTGAAATGGTCGAAGCCGGCGTTGGCGAAGGTGTGCCGCAGGTATCCGGCCGCCCGCGAGGTGACGACCGTGCGCACCCCCGGATATTCGCTGGCGAACGTGGCGATCTGTTCGGCCACCTCCTCCCGGTGCGCCGGGTCGAACACCTCGTCCAGGCCGTCGAACAGGAACAGCGCCTGACCGCCCTGCCGCAGGTATGCCTCCAGCACGCCCCGGTCGATGCCGGCCAGCCCCTGCTGGCGGCGGTGACCGAGGTAGTCGAGTAGCCCGTCGCACCGGCCGTCCCCGCGATGCGCCGAGTACGAGCGCAGCTCGACCGGGACGGGCAGGTGCCCGTCGAGCGCCGCCAGCCTGGGCTCGGTGCAGACCCCGGCCAGCGCCAGCGCCAGGTACCGCACGGCCGTCGACTTGCCGGAGCCGGGGTCACCGAGCAGCACCATCGCGCGCTGGCTCGGATCGCACACCACGTCGAACAGGGCCAGGGCATCCTTCGCGGAGTATTCCGCCCAGAGCCGCTCCACCTCCTCCGTGTCCACCACGCCGGGCAACCGGCCGGCGTCGCCGCCGGCCGTGGCGCCGGCCCAGCGCCACCAGGCGAGCGGCATCTCCGGCCGGGCGTCCTCGTGCACCCGCGGCTCCACGAACACGTTCGACAGGCCCACGGTGAGGTAGCCGATGGTGGGCCGCGGCGAGACCGCGTCCAGGGGCACCGCCTGGTACATCTGCCGCAGACGCTTGTGGTACTGGTCGCGCGTGGCTTCCGGCAGATGGGTGTCCGGGTCGCCGGGCTCGCGTGCCGGGGACCGGCCGCCGCGTACGTCGGCCAGGGCCGCGGTCACCTTGGCCGCGAGGTCGTCCGGGCTGGTGAAGAAGTCACACAGATGCTGTTCCTTGAGCTCGTGGCGCAACGCGAGAATCTGCTGCCTGTCCTTGTCGACCATGTCCACCGGCCACGGCGCATTTTCGGCCAGCAGAAAGATCAGGCAGGGTTTCCCAGCCGCGAGCGCTTCTCGATATTCCAGTTCGGTGATGGAGGATTTCTGGCCCTGCGGCCGGTAGCCGTACCGCCAGGCGAAGAGCCCCACGTAGAGGTCGCACCGGCGCACGTCGGCCAGGCAGCGTTCCAGAGGTGGCCGGACGTCGGCGCCGTACGCCTCCATGGCCACGTCTTCGATCTCAAGGCGACGGGCCGCGGCGTGCACGGCGGCTCGATAATCCAGCAGGTCCAGCTGAGTGGCCGAAATGTAGACCTTCATGTCAGCAGAACTCCAGGGGGTGGCTGACTGGCGACCGCACTTTCAAAATATCAGCCGCGTTCACTTCCATTTGTCCCCGCGGACGACCGCCACCCGTGGCGATACGCGGTTCCGTGCGCCGTTGGGCCTATGATGGCCCACGGGACGGGTTCCGACCCGGCGCGGGGTCGGTGCCGGGGGCTTGCCGGTGTCCCGGTGTTTCGCACGCGGGTCCGTGTCGATGCCGGCCATGGCGGCGAACGTCGATCATCATGAGACCGCATTCCGCGGAGTGACCGCGGACCGGTGGCAGCGATGCGGAGGCCAACATGCTCACGGTGGGCGAGGTGCACACCAGCCTGCTGCAGCACAGCACGGCACTGGCCCAGGAGCAGAGCTCCGAGGTGCTCAACCTGGTGGAGGGCGAGGCCGTGCTGACGTCCCGACGCCCGTCGCTGTACGCGGTCTCGCCCGACCTCCGCACGGGAGTGGACTGCTGGCTGCCCAGCGCCAAAAACCGTCAGCTGCGCGGGGTGGGTGCGGTGGTCACCCGGGCGGTCATCACCGGTGGCCGGATCGTGCAGTCCTCCTCGATCGTCCAGGTCGTCGCGGGGGAGCGCCGCCGGCCGTGGTCGCACTATCTGGCCAATCCCGGCGTGTTGGAGACGGTCGGCAAGCTGGACGCCGCGGACCTGGCCGGGGGCTTCCGGCTGGGCAACGCGGCCGACGTGCTGAACCTGGAGGCGATCACCGGCCGGGTGCTCGACGGCGTGCAGATGTCCGATCTGCTGGACCGACGGCCGCCGCTGCGCGCGGCGCGCACCCGGCTGCGCTGGACCGCGCAGGTCGACCAGCGGCCGCAGGCGGCCGGCAGCGCGGTGGTCACGGTGGACACCCCGACGCTGCGTACGGTCGAACTCGTGGTCGGCCCACAGGACGTGCCGGCCGCGGTCGCCGGCCTCTGCGAGGATCTCGCCCTGCACGACTGGCTGCTCACCACGCTGTCCGCCCTCATGGAGGTCGCGGTGACCCGAGCGGTGCCGACGCGGGAGCACATCGAGCGGCTCCGACCGGTGCTGGAGCACCTGCTGCACCTGTGGCTGCCCGGCGCGCGGGTGGACCCACGGCTACGGCTGATCTGGGACAAGTTGGAGCAGGTGCCCGGGTTCAGCCGGCAGTGGAAGTCGTCGGTCAACTGGATCCGGGACCAGATCAGCGTGGCGAACATGGCCCTGCTGCGCGATCTGGCCGACCGGGTGGAGATCACCCAGCCGTGCCCTCGTTGACCGGCCTCAGTCGCCGATGAACACGTAGCTCAACCGGTCGACCAGCTCGCCGGGCAGTTGCAGGCCCTCTCCGCTGGCCCGCTTGGCGACCTGCTCAGTGACCGCCGGTGGCACCGCCACCTGGCCGAGGATGGTCCGCACGGCCAGCTCCACCGGCAGGTACCGGGTGTCCATCATCGTCACCGTGCGGTACGCGCAGAACGGTGCGGCGGCCGGGTTCAACTGGACGATCGACGGCAGGTCGTCCCAGTCGGCGGGCCACGGCTCGCCGGATGGCAGCCGGTACGGCTGAGCGACCGTGTCGCCGCGATGGCGCAGCGCACCCAGCCGGGTCAGCTGCCATACCGAGGCGAGCAGCGCACAGGCCCACACCCGGCCGTCCGGCTCGTCGGTCCACAGCTCGACATCGACGAAGATGGAATGCCGGGGGTCACCGGACTGCGCCGGCGGGGACCAGGGCAGCGGCAGGGTCATCGCCGGCGCGGCAGCGTGGCCCGGCGAGCGCTTGCCGTTGGACAGCCAGCCCGACTCGCTCAGCGGCGGGCGGCTCCCGGTGGTATGCCGGGGTGGCTCCACGACCAGCGTGTCGAGCATCAGTTGGGCCAGCTCGACATCGTCGTGCCGGGCGAAGGTGGATTCCCGGGCCACGTAGTCCAGCATCAGACCCTGTGCTGCCGCGGCATCCTGCACCTGCGGGATCACCTCTCCCGGGCTGCCGAACCGGTGGAAGTAGTCGTCCACCAGGAAGCAGGTGCTGATCCGTGGTTGCCGGTGTGGACGCAGCCCCCGACGGGCCAGCGCCGGGATCGCCTGGGCCCAGTCCGCGATCCGCTCGAACTTGCGCCGCAACTCCCGGCAGTCGTCGCCGAAATCCTCCGCGTAGACGTGCCCCAACTCGACTGACAGGTGGGAGTACGGCACACTCTCGGTGCGACGCACTGCGGCTGCCTCCTGGAATCTGACATCCACGGCCATCACACGGTCTCCCACGCGGTGTCGTCGAAGATTTTCTCGGTCAGCTCCACGAAGGCGTCCACGGTCTCGGCGTTAGCGATTTTGGACTGCACGTCGTGGTCCGAGATGAGCTGTTCGCGCCACTGCAGCAGCGGGTCAAGCGGCACCATGCCGAGCAGCGTGGTGCGCCCGGTGCCGCGCCGCCGGGCCAACTCCGCCAGCTCCGCGTCGCACTTGCGCAGGAAGGCCTGCTGCGCCAGGTCGAGGTGGCCGATCTCGGGCCCGCGCGGGTTGATCACCGCGGTGCGGATGAACCGAAGCGACTCCCGCAGCCGGTCCGGCTCGTGGCCGTACTCCTTGCCCATGGCCAGGATTCCGCCGGGCTCGAAGGCGAGGTCCGCGGCCGCGGTGACATGCTGGGGAGTCCACCGGTGGAAGACCAGCCATCGGGCGGCCACCTTGCGCATGGTCGGGGTGGCGGTGGCGGCCAGGGCGATCTGACTGGCGTAGGAGCGACCGGCACTGAGATCCACCAGGGTCAGGTCGAACTCCTCCTCCAGTCGGAGGAAGAGCTCTGCGCAGCGCTTGGCGATGTCGTTGGTGAAGCCGAACTCGCTGCCGTTGCGCTGCCCCGGCAGGAACACCAGCGAGCCGGACCCGGCTGGCCGCTGACGCAGACTGGCCCGCTCCGAGGTGCCCCAGACGTCCAACTGCTCCGGAGACGAGATCTCCCCGCGCAGGTACCGGTGCAGGCCGCCGGCCTTTGGCCCGGTGCCCTCCACCCCGTTGATCGCCTTGGGGATCTGGAAGGTGACGCCGGCCGTCGGCGAGGCGAAGTCGTAGTCCAGGTAGCAGGTGGCGCGGCCGGACAGCGCGCTGCGGTAGGCGATGTTGGCCGCGGTCACCGAGCGCCCGGTGCCGCCCTTGTGAGACGTGACAAAAACCAACATTCAGATCCCCTCGCTGGCCTTCTGCTGCCCGGTGGTGACGTCGTTGAGCAGCAACAGCAGAGAGTTCGCCAGGGCGGCCGCGGTGCCGGGGCGCTCGTCCACCAACAGCTGCGCCCGGCGCAGGCTGGCCCGGATGCTGCGCATGCTGCGCTGCATCGCCGTACCGCTGAAGGTGCCGCTCATCAGTTCCCGGTCGAACAGGTATTCGGCCTCGTCGATGAGATCCTGTGCGTACGCGGAGAGCCGGCCGGCCCGCGGGAGCGGCCGGTCCGAGAGCAGCTGACCGGCGCTGACCAGCGCCTGCACCACCCGCTCGGTCAGGTACCAGGAGGGCGCCTCGGGCATCGGCGCGAGCCCGGGGAAGGCGCCACCGGCGTGATCCCACAGGCCGCCATTCTGGCCGTCGGAGATGCGGCGTAGCAGCAGGTGGTCCCAGACCTCGTCGGCCAGCTCGAGTAGTTCGCTGCGGCGGCGGGCGTTGCCGAGCAGACCGGCGACGGTGGCCGCCCGCTGCAGCAGCACGGCGGAGAACTCGTTGACGTTCCACATCATGATCGGCTTGGACGTCGCGTCGGTCAGGGTGACCCCCTTCCCGGGCGCGTGCACGACCAGCGCCGATTCGCCGAGCGAGGCGCGCCGGGTGATCCGCGCCCGTTGGGCCAGCTCCACCAGCACGGCGGCGATCCGCCCGAGCTCCTCGTCGGCGCCGCGCCCGCGGGCGAGCAGGCCCTTCACCGCCAGTGAGGTGACCTGCAGCGTGTAGTAGTCGGTGCGGTCACCGTCGGTGGTGCGCCACGGCACGTCCTCGATGGGCCACCGCCGTCGGCTGTCGAAGGTCGCCACCTCTGCCCAGTAGGTGCGGGTCAGCTCCCAGCGCAGTTGCAGTGCCCCGGACAGCCGCTGCTGCTCCTCATTGAGCAGCCCGAGCAGCCGGGTACGCTCGGAGTTCAAATCCTCGATGGCGTCCATCGCGATGACCGTGAAGTAGAGGAAGGGAGCGTTCTCCGCCGCGCCCTCGCGCTGCCGGCCGATCGGCTCTTTGGTCGAGACCTCCTCGGCGCCGGAGATGATTCCCCAGGACCAACCGCACTCGAACAGCATTTCGCTGTTGTCCAGGTCTTCGGTCACCCGCCCCGACCCGATCAGCACGCTGCGCAGGCTGGCCATGGTCTCCTTCAGCCGCTCGCGCAGCGCCGCCACGAGTTCGCGGCGCGGCACCCCGTCCTGGTTGATCATGTCGCACAGCCGGACCCCGTAGTCGCCCGTCGAGGTGAAGACCGAGGTACTGAAGCTGCGCAACAGCCCTACCATGGCTGCGCTGAGCCGCGCACTGGCCATCGCCTCCAGCGTGTCCAACTGCGCCAACAGGTCGCGTCGCTGCGTGGCGCCACGGTAGACCTTGGCGAAACCGATTGTCGCCAGGGTGAGCGTGATCGACACGGCGAACGAGTCGACGATGTCCAGCGAGCGTTGCTCCTCGGTGAGGTCGGGCCCGGCATCCAACGGATTGAGATAGCCGCCGGCGCTGAAGATCGGGGCGCCGCCGTCGTCGGTGTAGCGGGTGAAGTAGTCGGTCATCACGCTGACCAGCCGACGGGGGATTTCGATCGCGCCGCCGATCGAGTCGAGCGCGTCAAGGACTTCCTCGTCGGTGCGGTCCGGGTCGTCGAGGCCCAGCGCCGGGACCTTGGTCGCCGGCAGCAACAGGGTCAGCAGTTGTTCGGCGTCGCTGATGGAGTTGCTGCCGCTCCGGCCGCCCCACTGCCATTCACCGTTCTGCCAGCAACTGTGCACCGTGGCCCGCCAGATGTCGAGGATCTCCTGGCGTGGCTGTATCCGCATGATTCACCGCCGTCTGCTGTAGTCGCCGACTCGGAACGGGTGTTGCCTTGCACACGATGATTCACGGTGAGGTACGCCCTTCATCGTATCCACTCATGCCGAGCCGTGCGGGGACGCCTGTGGGCGGCCGTGTGTCGGTCTCGACGCCGAGGTCGTCCGGGTGCGGCTCGTGCCCCGATCCGCGCGGACACCCCATGCTGCGGCGGCACAGTGCCGTCAGTCGCGGGTGCGGCCGGTGGCCAGCAGCATGCTCAGGGACCCGTCCCGCAGTGGCGGCTTCGGGCGCACCTCGTGGAAGTCCACGTCGCACGCGCCGGCCGCCATGCTCGCCTCCACGTCGGCGCTGCGCAACTCCACCGCCGGGAACCAGCGCGGGCCGACGCGGTAGCCGCGGGAGCCGAGCATGAACGCCGCGGCAAATGGGGAACCGGGACGTAACGCGCCGAGGAACCGGCCGATCGCCCGGTCGAACTCCGCACGTTCGGCCGATATCGAGCAGGCGACGAAGAACATGGTGCCCGCGTCCCAGGCATGCCCTGGCAGGTCGAAGACGCTGACCTTCCGGACCCGGCCGATCTGTGCCAAACGGCCTCGCGGATCAAGCAGCGTCGCATAGGACGGATGCTCCGCACACACCTGCCAGTACGGATCCCAGACCTCGTCGTAGCCGTCGATCTGGCTGCGCAGCCAGCGGACGTTGGACGCGGACCATTCACACAGCTCCACGCTGCGCGCGAACGGTAGGAAGGGCAGCACCGGGTAGAGGTTCGACCCGGATCCCACGTCGACGCAGCGCGAGTCGGAGAGCCTCGCGTCGGCGAAGAAATCCCTGATGTGGCACAGAATTTCGCGATCGTCGGGACGCAGCGCCGAGTAGTTGTGCCGCACGTACGCCTGGGGGTCGAACCGATCCCACTCGATCTCTGAATTGACCTGTTTCGGGGATTGATTTCGGGGCGGCGGAGCGGACGATGCGTTACAACCCGAGCCAGCCGCCGGCGTCAATGCCATGGACATGCCTCCAAGAGGTAGGCGGACCACTTTGGCCGTTGTTCCGGCGCGCTGAGCACGCTGTCCAATTTGTATCGGACGGAGGCGTCGGCCCGCAAGGGGAACTCCGTCAATGCCTGCTTTTCGCGTAGGTTTCGCAAGTATGTCTCCGGCAAATCCGGACCGAATGGAAGCAGGAAGAAACGCGTGGGATCACATTGCTGGCGGATCGGCCGGCACCTGAGCCGGCGGCCGTTCCTCAGGACGGCTGTGGCAACCGGGAGCGGACGGGCCGACCGGTGGATGGCGGAGCGACACGGGCGGTGGCCGGCGGCCGGGTGAGGAACAGGAGCAGCAGCCCGGCGGCGCACAAGGCGGCCGATGCGCCGTACGCGAGGCGGAAGCCGTAGTGCTGCGCCAGGCCGAACAGCGGACCGGCCAGCATCGCGCCGATGGGGAAGCAGTTGGTGAACAAGGTCGTGGCCTGCCCGGGGCGCTGCGGCATCAGGTCCTGCACGTACGAGATGCCGAGGCCGGACACCGCGGCGATGAAGGCGGCGTTGGCGAGCTGACCGATGGCCAGCACCCATACGGACGAGGCGGTGGCCGCCAGCCCGTAGTACGCGACACCACACCCGGCGCCGGTCAGCAGCAGCACGCGTACCCCGACCCGGGTGCTCAGGGCGCCCAGGCCCAGCATCAGCGGGATCTCCAGCGCGGCGCAGAGGCCGAGGAGAAGACCGGCCTGGGCCGCGTCGCCACCGAGTTCGGTGCCGATGAACAGCGGAAGTGCCTGCACGGCCAGGGTCAACGGGCAGTTCAGCAGGACGAATGCCACTGCCGTCAGCAGTATTGTCGATCGCGGTACGGCAGGGGCGTCGGTGGGCTGCCCGTCGGTGGGGGCCGCCGGCGCGGCGATCCGCTTCAGGCCGACGATCGAGGCCAGCCCGGCGAGCGCGAACATGAGCGCCGCCGTTCCGTAGAGGCCACGGAACCCTCCGGCGCTCAGCAGGAGGGCGGCCAGGGGCGGACCTGCCACCCACGAGAGCGAGTAGACCGTCCGTAGCGTGCTGATGCCCATCGCCGTCCGAGCGGAGTCCGCGCCGGCGAGGACCTGGCGCGCGTAGGCGAAGGACTGCGGAAACAGCGCCGCGGCCAGCGGTGCCAGGGTCAGGGCCAGCCCGAGCAGGATCCAGTAGTCGCGGATGAAGGCCGTCAGCGCGGCGTGGATCAGCCCGGCCAGGGCAGCCCCGACAAGCACCGCGCGCCGGATCGCCCAGCGATCCGACAGCCATCCGATCGCCGTGGCCGCGACCACGCCCGCCAGCGGTGCGACAAGGAGGAGCGCCGTGATCCGGATCGGGTCGGCGTGCACGGCTGTGCTCAGGAAGAGCGAGAGGAAGGGCATGACCACGGCGTTGGCGACGCCCATGGCGAAGAAGACCACGCCGAGGGGGAGCAGGGTGCGGACCATGTTGGGTTGCCCGGTGGGGCCAGCATCCACTGCCACAGGTTGACACTCTAGGACTTTTCGCGGCGTCGCCCTCGCCCGATTCGCGGGCCCTGTCTCAGGAGAGGTAAAGAATCCTTGACATCGTGTCCGCTGTGCTTGACACTCAGTGGTGTCAAGAATTCTTTACCTCAGGGGAGGGCCCGATGGCGTTCGAGGAGAAGCGCTCCTGGATCATGGGGCTGGTGGCGATCGCCGCCTATGCCGCGTACGTGGTGATCGTGCTCGGGCGGGCGGACGGTGACCCACTCGCGGAGGTCTCCTACGCGGGCCCGCTGCTGGCGACGGTGGGCGGGTCGATCGTGGCGTCGATCGCGCTGAATATCGTCGTCTCGATCCTCTCGGCCGAGGGCGCCAACGAGAAGGACCAGCGGGACCGGGAGATTCACCGGCTCGGCGACCACATCGGCCAGTCGTTCCTGGTGATCGGCGGCGTCGCGGCGCTGGCCATGGCGCTCGCCGACTGGGACCAGTTCTGGATCGCCAACGTCATCTACCTGGGCTTCGTGCTCTCAGCGGTGGTCGGCTCGACCGCGAAGATCGTCGCCTACCGGCGGGGGTTCCAGTCGTGGTGAAGCCGACCCGGATCACCAACTCCATCCGGGCGCTGCGGTTCGCGCACGACGAGATGACCCAGGCCGAGCTGGCCCGGCGGGTCGGGGTCACCCGGCAGACCGTCATCGCCATCGAGCAGGGCCGCTACTCGCCGTCGCTGGAGATGGCCTTCCAGATCGCCGCCGTGTTCGGCGTGCCCCTCACCGACGTGTTCGAGTACCCACAGGAGGAATCGTGAAGGCGATCGTGCAGGACCGGTACGGCTCGGCCGACGTGCTCCGCCTCGCCGACATCGACGTACCCACGCCCGGCGCCGGCCAGGTGCTGGTCCAGGTCCGCGCGGCCGGCGTCGACCCCGGCGTCTGGCACCTGTTGACCGGCCTGCCCTACGTGGTACGCCTCGGCTTCGGCCTGCGCCGGCCCCGCAACCGCGTCCCCGGCATGGACCTCGCCGGCGTGGTCACCGCCGTCGGGGCCGGAGTCACCGGGCTCACCCCCGGCGACGAGGTGTACGGCACCGGCGCGGGCTCCTTCGCCGAGTACACCGTCGCGTCCGCCGGCCGGCTCGCACCGAAACCCGCCAGCCTCAGCTTCGAACAGGCCGCCGCCGTTCCGATCTCCGGGCAGACCGCGCTCACCGCCGTCCGCGACGCCGCCCAGGTACGCCCCGGGCACCGCGTCCTGGTCATCGGCGCCGGCGGCGGCGTCGGCTCGTACGCCGTGCAGCTCGCCAAGGCCGCCGGTGCGCACGTCACCGGCCTCTGCGGGCCCACCAAGCTCGACCTGGTACGCCGACTCGGCGCCGACGAAGTGGTCGACTACACCCGCGTCGACCTGCCCGAGCACCGCTACGACGCCGTCATCGACACCGCCGGCAACCGGTCGCTGTCCCGGCTACGCCGGGCGGTGACCCCGACGGGCGTCCTCGTCCTCGTCGGAGGCGAGGCGCGTGGCGGGAAGTGGTTGCAGGGCTTCGACCGGCAGCTGCGCGCGCTGGCCCTGTCACCGTTGGTCGGGCAGCGCCTGGTGCCGCTGATGAGCAAGGAGAGCACCCAGAACCTGATGGCACTGACCGGGCTCATCGAGGCCGGCCAGATCACCCCCGTTGTCGACCGGACCTGGCCGTTGGCCGGCGTCCCCGACGCCATTCGCCACCTCAAGGGCGGCCACGCGACCGGAAAGGCCGTCGTCACCGTCCCCCTACCGTGACGAGCGCGGTGGTGCGGATCGCCGTCGTCCCCGCTGCGGGTCAGGTCCTGATGGCTCCGGCCGCTCGACGCGGATCGGGTTGCCGCGTACGAGCTCGTCGTGGACGCGCCACCGGGCAACGGTGACGGCGCGCCGGGCCGCCTCGTCGTCGTGCTCGATGCGTTGTCGAAGAAGCTGCAGGGCGATGCGGCGGTTGCTGCTGAGGTGGCGCTCGGTGTCGACCACGACAACGAGGCCCGAGGGACGGTGGGTCGCCCGTACCGCCGTGCTGGCCTTGTTCCGGTGCTGGCCGCCGGGGCCGCCGGTACGGCAGGCGACCACGTCGACATCCGCCTCCGCGAACGTCGTGGCCGGGGCGTCGAGCTGGCACGGTCGGGCGATGACGTACCAGTTCTTCCGGCCGTTGCTCGTCCGGTAGGGGCTGGGCGCCTGCCAGCAGAGGGTTCCGGTCCACGAGGCGGCGAACGTCTCGGCATCGGCACCACGGATCTGCACCAGGGCGGACCGGTAGGTGTCGGGTCGGTCACCGGGCACGGTCTGGACACGATGGGTGGTCAGACCGCGCCCGCCGGCGTCGGCCTCCAGCCGGCACAGCAGCCGGGCCAGCGCCCAGGCGCACTCCTGCGGGCCGCGCCCGGCCGACAAGAGCAGCTCGACCCTCATGGCCGGCCTCGCCCGCGACGGTTGTCCCGCCGATCAGGTCGTGGTGTGGGTCCGAGGTCGGGCGTCTTGTAGGTGACCAGAGGAACCGTGGTGGCCACGGGGGTGGCCAACCCGTGGTGGACGAGGTCGCCGATCACCTGCTCGATGCGCTTGTAGGCCGTCGGCGCCTCCTCGAAGAGCAGCTGGCGGTCGCCGCACACCACGAGCGAGCCGACCGGGGTGCGGCGCAGCTCCTCGACGGTGTGCTTGGCCCGGCCGCGGCGCAGGGCGTCGGCGCGGGACATCTTGCGGCCCGCGCCGTGCGCCACCGAGTGGTTGGCATCCGGGCCGGCGTGGGCGGCCACAAGGTAGGAAGGGGTGCCTCGCGTACCGGCGATGAGCACGTCGCGGCCGTCACCCGGCGCCGCGCCCTTGCGATGCAGGTAAACCCCGTCGCGGATCTCGACCAGGTTGTGGCACTGGTCGACGATCGGCTCGGTGGGCTCGGCCCCGAGGGCGTGGGCGACCCGGGCGGCCAGCAGCCGCCGGTTGAGCGAACCCCAACGTACGGCGGCGTCGTGCATCGCCAGGTAGGCGGCGGCATCAGGGGCCGGACCGGCGCCGTGGACCTCGGTGTGCGCCCGCAGGATTCGTTCGCCCAGCCCCCGGGAGCCGCTGTGAACGATGAGCACGAGGTCACCGGGGTCGAGCCCGAGACGGCTCGCGTGGCCCGGCTCGAAGACGGCTCCGATCCGGGACAGCTCGACGAAGTGGTTACCCCGACCGACCGTACCGAGCCCGTCGACGTGACCGGCGGGTATGTCGCCCCGCATGACGGCCCAGGCCGGGTCGTCGGCGTCCCGGTCAGGATCGAGCGGGCGGTCGAGGTCGGGGAAGCGTCCGGCAAGCTTCTCCGGCACGGCGCGCTTGAGCTTGATCGGGAACACGGCGATGCCGCACCCGATGTCCGAGCCCACCAGGAACGGGTACAACACGGTCGACGCCATGGCGGCCCCGATGGGGGCGCCCTTGCCCGGATGAAGGTCCGGCATGGCCGCGACGTGGATCATGCCGTCGAGCCCGGCCACCTGGTGGCACTGCGCGAGGGCAGCAGACTCGATCCAGCTTGTGGGGGAGGCGAACACAGTGACGGTGGCCGGGGTGGGCTCCGGCAGAGGCTCGGGTGGACAGTGGTACTGAGACAACGACGCTCGATTCTCGGTGCGGAGTCTGGGCGGACGGCAGCACGGCACCGACTGGCACCGTGGGTGGCGGAGCAAGGAGGAGGGCTGGCCGTCAGAACGTCATGGGCATCACCTTCGCCGAGCCCGCCGGGCGCGGCAAGCGACTTTCGGCCACCTGGAAGCCGTTTCGGTCCTGCCCGGGTTCGTGTCGCCGCGCGGGAGACCGCGACGCGAGCGGGTGCTCGTACGCCGGGTTTGCGCATTGATATTGACCTATTGTGTCGGGCTGTGTCTCCGAGTAGCTTGTTGACACCTCGTGAGTGCTGAGCCGGCCTCGCGTCCGCACCTCGCACGTCGCCATCGCGCCGCGCACCGCCGCCTGGCCGTGCGCTTGGGCAGGCGCGCTCGTGCCCCGACCGGTCGGGGCCTCACTCTGAGGTAGGCCATGAAACGAAGGCTTCTCACTCTCGGCGCTGCCCTGCTCGCAGTCGCCGCATCCGTCCTGCTGTTCGTCCGGCCCGCGGACGCGGCCGTGGGCCTGCACGTCAGCGGAACCAACATCGTCGAGGCCAACGGCCAGACGTTCATCATGCGGGGCGTCAACCACCCCCATGTCTGGTACACGGGCCAGACCAGCTCGTTCGCCAACATCAAGGCGCTCGGCGCCAACACGGTGCGGGTGGTGCTGGGCAGCGGCAAGCGGTGGGGTCCGTCCAATGACGTGCCGAACGTGATCTCACTGTGCAAGCAGAACCGGCTGATCTGCGTACTGGAGGTGCACGACACCACCGGCTACGGCGAGGACGGCGCGGCGGCCTCACTCGACGAGGCGGTCAACTACTGGATCAGCCAGAAGAGTGCCCTGGTCGGCCAGGAGAACTATGTGATCATCAACATCGGCAACGAGCCGATCGGCAACAACAACGCCGGCCAGTGGACCAGCGCGACCACCGCCGCGATCAAGAAGATGCGGGCGAACGGCTTCGAGCACCTGCTGATGATCGACGGACCGAACTGGGGCCAGGACTGGCAGTTCGTCATGCGGGACAACGCGCAGACGATCCTGGACGCCGACGTTCAGCACAACACGGTGCTGTCGATCCACATGTACGCGGTGTTCAACACTGCCGCGTCCATCACCGACTACCTGAACCGGTTCCAGACCAAGGGGTGGCCGGTGGTGATCGGTGAGTTCGGCTGGCGGTTCAACGCGGGCGAGGTCGACCACGAGACCATCCTGGCGGAGGCGCAGGCACGTCGCCTGGGCTACCTCGGCTGGTCCTGGAGCGGCAACAGTGACCCGATCCTGGACATGGCCACGAACTTCGATCCCAGCCGGCTCACCACCTGGGGACAGCGGATCTTCAACGGCACCAACGGCATCAAGGCCACGGCCAAGGAGGCCACCATCTTCGGGGGTTCACCGACCACTTCACCGACGGTGCGGCCTACGGCGACTGCGACGCCTACCCCGACGGCAGCCCCCACGACCACCCCACCCACCGGTGGCCGGACCTGCACGGCCACCTACGCGGTCGTCAACCAGTGGCCGGGCGGCTTCCAGGGCGACGTGCGGGTCACCGCCGGCAGTTCGGCGATCAGCGGCTGGACCGTCACGTGGACCTTCGCCAACGGGCAGACTGTCACCCAGTGGTGGAACGCGACCGTGACCAGCAGCGGGTCCAAGGTGACCGCCCGCAACGAGAGTTACAACGGCAGTCTTGGCGCGGGTGCCAGCACGAACTTCGGCTTCAACGGCTCGTGGAACAACGTCACCAACAGCGTCCCAACCCTGTCCTGCACCGCAAGCTGACCGACCAGTGGGCCGGGCGTCGTGGCGCCCGGCCCACTGTTCGACGGGGATGCGGGGGCGGCCGGCCCCGCCGGTCAGCAGGCGGAGTTGGTCTGGGTCAGCAGGCCCAGGCGCCAGGGCAGCCCGTTGTAGTCGCCGCCGGCGTTCGGATCCAGGCCCTGGTACAGGTAGCGCAGGTTGCAGGGGCTGATCGTCAGGGTCTGGTCGTAGCCGCTGCGGATCATCTCGCCGTGGCTGATGTCACGGGTCCAGGCCGTGCCGGTGAACGTGACGTTGTTGGCCCGCGCGAACGGGTTGCTCTCGCTGTCGGCCAGCGGCTGCCACGGCCCGGTGAGGGCGGCGGCGGTCCAGGAGCGGAAGTAGCGCCGGCCGTCGCCGCCGATCGCCTCCACGAGCAGCAGGTACTGGTTGCCGACCCGGTAGACGTTGGACGCTTCGAACAGCCGGTTACGGTTGCTGTCCTGCAGAGCTATGACCGTGTTGGTGAATCCGTTCGGGAACTGCGCCAGCGTCGTCTGCGACCGGTAGAGGTGGCCGTTGTCGTCGGAGGAGAACAGATAGCAGTTGCTGCTGTCGCAGATCACCCACATGTCGACCCAGTAGCCGTTGCCGATGTTGTCCTTGATGATCTGTGGCATGTCGCTGTAGAAGTTCTTCGGCGCGCTCCACCCGGCGGGGTTGCTGATGTCCGCGTTGGTGGAGTAGGAGGCGTTGCCGGTCTGGTAGACCAGGTACCACAGCCGTTGTGGGGCGAAGTAGAAGATCTGGGGCGCGGCACGGTAACCGGCGCCGATCGGCGTCTGGTCGAGGTAGGTGAGGGGTGCCGAGCCGGCCTGGGGCCAGTCGGTGAAACTGGTGTAGACCAGGTTGTAGCCGGACGACTTCGCGGTGCTGGCGAAGACGTGGTATTTGCCGTTGTAGTAGACCACCGAGGGATCCTTGATCCCGGCGATGCCGCGGCCATCCGACTTCGGGCCGATCAGCACGCCGCTGGAGCTCCAGCGGAAGGTGTTCGGCAGGCTGCCGCTCGGCGGGGGCGTGGTCGGTGGGGGAGCGGTCGATGGCGGGGTGGTGGTGGGCGGCGGGGTGCTCGTACCACCGGTGCAGGTGACCCCGTTGAGCGCGAAGCTCGTCGGCGCGGGGTTGCTGGTCTTCCATGAGCCGTTGAACCCGAACGACACGCTGGCGTTGGTGCCGATGGTCGCGTTGTAGCTGACGTTCACGGCCCTGACCTGCCCGCCGTTCTGGGTGATGGAGGCGTTCCAGAACTGGGTGACCGTCTGGCCCGCGGTGAAGGACCAGGTGAGGGTCCAGCCGTCGACCGGGTCCCCGAGGTTGGTGATGGTGACGTTCGCGCCGAAGCCATCCTGCCACTGTGAGGACACGGCGTAGGTGACCGCGCAGCCGGCCGCGGCGGCCTGGGCCGGCATGGTGACGGCTGCGGCGGCGGTGACAAGTCCTGCGGTGGCCGCGAGTGTCGCGGCCTTAGCTCTCCAGGTGGGACGCATCGAGGTCCTTTCGCGGATGGGTACGCCGGCGCACCGTGGAGTGCCGCATCGTCGGCGCAGCGATGGTCCGCGCGGTCACGCCCGGGTTGCGAGTCGTGCTGACGGGCTGACGAAGGCGGTGCAGGGCTGCTGGACCCACGAAACCCGGCGCCAGTTGAACGCTCCTGAGAAGTGCGGAACAGGTGGCGGGAGCGGCTCGGACAGGTCACCGAAAGCCGACCGGGGTCAGACCCGGTGCCCTTCGATCAGTCGGTGGCGCCGAACGGGGTGGCGTGCCCTGACTCCCGCAGAAAATAGCACGTTGTCGATGAAAGGGTCGAGGATGCTCGCGCGCGTCGTAAGACTGTGGGAACTCAGCAGCCCCCCGCTACGACCAACACGCGTGGTGGCCGTGCGGCCACCACGTGCGGGCGGCGTGGCCGACCCGTACGGACATTGTGATCGAGGAGTTCTGTTGATGCGTGCACGATCGGTGGCCAGGCTGCTGGCCGCAACCGTGGCCGGAATGCTTGCCGCAACGACCATCGGAGTCGGCGTGGCGTCTGCGCACGTCACGGTCAACCCGCGTGAGGCGACCCAGGGCGGCTACGCGAAGCTCGCTTTCCGGGTGCCGAACGAGCGGGACAACGCCGGCACGACCAAGCTGGAAGTGACCCTGCCGGCCGACACGCCGGTGGCGTCGGTGTCGGTGCGGCCGATGGCGGGATGGACCGTGCAGGTCGAGAAGGCGACGCTCGCAAAGCCTCTCGAGATGCATGGCAGCCAGGTGACAGAGGCGCCGTCGAAGATCACGTGGACGGCCGAGGGCGACGGCAACATGATCAAACCGGGCCAGTTCCAGGAGTTTGAGATCTCCGCCGGCCCGCTGCCCGAGGCCGATACGATGATCTTCAAAGCATTGCAGACCTACTCCAGCGGCGAGGTCGTGCGGTGGATCGAGGAGCCCAGCACTGACGGCTCCGAGGTCGAGCACCCCGCCCCGGTCCTCAAGCTCGCCAAGTCCGCGGACTCGGCCCACGGGGCTGCCGCCACCCCGGCGGCTGACTCGAACGCTGTCGCCACGGTCAAGGCCAGCGACGCCACCGACACCGACGACGGCCGCACCGGCTGGGCGCTCACCTTCGGCATCGCCGGCCTGGTCGCCGGCCTGGCCGGCTTGGCCTTCGGCCTCCTGGCCTGGCGTCGGCGACCCGCCGTCACCAACGCGGCGGACTGACGTACGGGATGCCGGCCGTCGGCGACCGGCGGCCGGCGCCCCCAGTTCCTTCGCGGGGGCCCCGCGACAGGCGTAGGAGCTGCTGCTCGGAATCTTCCGCCACTCGTCGGATGATCAGCCCGCAGACCACACCGTAGCGTCGATGCAATTCACCCCGCACCGGTATGGCTACTGAACGTAACTGCTGGGCGGGCGCCCGCGGAGCGGCATGGCGGGCCGCTGCGGCGGTCGTGGAACGGCGCTTCGTGCTGTCCTGTCCAACCCCCGAAGGGAGCAGCGGTGCCTGAGCATCCGTCCCGTGGTCGACGCAACGCCGCGTTGTTGTTGTCCACGGCGCTGGTGGCGTCGTTGACGTCGTTGTCCATGAAACCTGCCTGGGCTGCTCCGGAGAAGGCTCCGGAGAACCCGATCTTTCTGACTGGCCCGAACGAGGGCGCACCGAAGGACATCGCGATGCGGTACCTGCGGGCGCACCCGGCCGACTTCGGGGTGCGTGCCGCGGATGTGTCGGACCTGTCGGTGATGTCGAGCTATACGAGCGAGCACACCGGGGTGACGCACGTCAACCTGGTGCAGCGGTACAAGGAGCTGGACGTCTTCGGCGCGGTCAGCACGGTGAACATCGCCCGCGACGGCAGCGTGGTCTTCGTCGGTGACAGCCTGGTGTCGGGGCTGGCGGAGAAGGCTTCCGGCAGCGCGTCGTTGGACGCGGTCGAGGCCGTGGAGGCGGCGGCCGATGGTCTCGACCTGGCCAAGCCGAAGAACGCGAAGGTGATGAGCCGCAACGCCGGCGCGGCCAAGGCTACGGTCGTTTCCGGTGCGGGTATCTCGGATGAGCCGATTCCGGCGAAGCTGGGTTGGCAGCAGACCGAGAACGGGCTGCGGCTGGCCTGGCAGATGGTGATCGACAATTCTGCCGACGCCCATCTCTGGAACGCCGCGGTCGACGCCGAGACCGGCGAGCTGCTCAACGTCGACGACTGGACCGACCACGACAGCCCGGAGGATCTGGCCACGACGCTGGGCCGCCGGGAGACGCAAGCCGCGACCGTCGCCGCCGCGAGCGTCCCGACCCTCCGGGTCAGCCCGCCGAACCCGGCCGTCGACGGGTCGAGCTACACGGTGTTCGAGTTCCCGAAGGGTGACCCGAACGACGGCCCGCGAACCGTGGTGACCAACCCGGCGGACGGGACCGCGTCGCCGTACGGGTGGCACGACACCGACGGCAAGCCGGGCCCCGAATACACCATCACTCGGGGCAACAACGCGTACGCCTACACCGACAAGGACGCCAACAACCAGGTCGACCCGGGCAGCGCGCCGGACGGCGGAGCCAGCCTCAGCTTCAACTTCACCGCCGACATGAACGAGCATCCGCAGACCTACGCCCAGGCCGCCGTGGTGAACCAGTTCTACTGGTGCAACATGGTCCACGACATCACCTACCGCTACGGCTTCAACGAGGCCTCCGGCAACTTCCAGGTCAACAACTACGGCCGGGGTGGCGTCGGCGGCGATGACGTGCTGTGCGAGGCGCACGACGGCTCCGGCGAGAACAACGCCAACTTCTCCACGCCGGCGGCGGACGGCGGACGCCCCCGGATGCAGATGTTCCTCTGGCCCGGCAACCAGTTCGGCCTGCCGAACGCCGTGACGATCGACGGCGGCTCCGCCGCCGGCACGTACGAGGCGGAGTACGCGCGGTTCACCCCCGCGCCCACCAGCGCCGGCTTCGCCGGTGAGGTGGTGGTCGTCAACGACGGCGTCGGTGCGACCGGCGACGGCTGCACCGCCTACAGCGTGCCCCGCGGCGCGATCGCCGTGGTCGACCGGACCAGCACCTGCAACTACTACACCCAGGTGGTCAACGCCGAGAAGGCCGGCGCCGCCGCGGTGGTGGTCGTCAACAACGCCGCTGGTGCTCCGGTCGTGATGAGCGGCTCCATGGACCCGCCGGTCGGGATTCCCGCGGTCATGGTGAGCCAGGCCGACGGAAGGACCATCAAGGCCGGCCTGCCGGCCTCGGGCAAGGTCCACCGGAACCTGGCCCGGCCGCCGATGCGGGACGCTTCGTTCCGCTCCGAAACGATTTTCCACGAGTACGGCCACGGCGTCTCCCTCCGGCTGACCGGTGGCCCGGGTGTCAACTGCCTGAACGGCGACGAGCAGCAGGGCGAGGGCTGGAGCGACTTCCTCGCGATCACCGCCCTGCTCAACCCCGCGATCGACGATCCGGAAAAGGCCCGCGGTTACGGGCAGTACGCGCTGTTCCAGGACAGCCGGGTGGGTGACGGCATCCGGGCCCGGCCGTACTCGCGGAACATGGACATCCAGCCGTTCACCTACGACAGCATCAAGACCGGTGGCTGGCTGAACGGCACGTCCCTGGCTGTCCCGCACGGCATCGGTCACGGCTGGGCGGCGGTGCTGTACGACATGGTCTGGAACCTTGTCGACCGGCACGGGTTCAACCCGAACGTCTACGAGGCGTGGAACACCGGTGGTAACAACCTCGCGCTGCAGCTGGTCATCGACGGGCTGAAGATGCAGGGTTGCAACCCGGGCTTCGTGACCTCCCGTAACGCGATCATCGCCGCGGACGCGGCGCTGACCGGTGGCGAGAACTCCTGCATCATCTGGGGTTCGTTCGCTCGCCGTGGCCTGGGCTACAGCGCGGTGCAGGGCACCACCAACCGTAACGACAACACCGAGGCGTTCGACATGCCGCCGTCCTGCCGGGCTGACTTCCTGAACCAGTCGGCCGCGCCGGCGCTGAACAGCGTCAAGGCGGGTACGAACGTGCAGCTGGCCTTCAAGCTGGCCACCAACCGGGGCCTGGACATCCTGGCCGAGAACTCGCCGTACTCGCGGCTGGTGGACTGCAACTCGCTGAAGACCGTCAACCCGAGCGGGCCGACCCGGCCCACCCCGGTCTCGGCCCACACGCCGGACGGGCAGAGCATGTCGGCCAACGCCAACGGCCGGTACAGCTACCCGTGGAAGACGGACAAGGGCTGGGCCGGCACCTGCCGTGAGTTCGTCCTGACTCTCGACAACGGGTTCCAGCACCGCGCCTACTTCAAGTTCAACTAACCGGTAACACCAGCAGCACCCGGAGGGGGCGTTCCGACCACGGAACGCTCCCTCCGGCCCTACCGTGGCCAGGGCGGGCAGAGAGTCAGCCCGCGGCCAGGCGTAGCCCCAGGGCGACGAAGGCGACCGCGCAGATCCGGTTGATCCGTCGCGACCACCGGCCGTCGGCCAACCGCCCGGCCAACCGCCCGGCACCGGCGCCGAGGGCGACATCGACGGCCAGTTGCACCGCGACGAACAGCCCGCCGAGCAGCGCCAGTTGCGCGGTGACATCGCCGGCGGCCGGGTCGACGAACTGCGGCAGGAACGCCACGCTGAACAGGATCATCTTCGGGTTGAGCAGGTTGGTCACCAGCCCGCGCAGGAACGCCCGGCCGGCCCGAGGATCCTGCGCCGCTGCGGCGGTGCCGGGCCCGTCGCCGCCGCGCAGCGCCCGCATCCCGAGCACGATGAGGTACGCCGCGCCGGCCCATCGGATCGCGGCGAACAGCACCGGCGAGGCGGAGACCAGCGCCGCGAGGCCGCACACGACCGCCGCGACATGCACCGCCTCGCCGGCGGCGACGCCGAGCGCGGCCACAACTCCCGCCCGGGTGCCGTACCGGATGGCATTGGCGAGGACGAACATCATGTCCGGACCGGGCGTGACCATCAGGACCACGATCGCGGCGAGGTAGCCGGCGAGCACCGCCATGGACAGTCCGAGCATGACTCAGCCCTCCTCGACGCCGTCGAGCAGCGCGCGCCGCAGGGTCAGCCGGTGCCTGCGGCGGATCTCCGCCTCGCGGTAGCGGCGCCGGTCGGCCTCGGTCTCGGGGAGCAGCGGTGGCGCCGGTCGCGGCAGGCCCGCGTCGTCGACGGCCACCATGACCAGGTGGGCGGTCGCCACGTCGACCGGTGGCACCGCCCGGTCCCACCGGTCCGCGGTGACCTTGACCGCCACCTCCATCGAGCTGCGGCCGGCCCAGGTGATCCGGGCGTCCACGTGGACCACGTCGCCGACCCGCACCGCCCGGAGGAAAGCCGTCTCGTCGATGGCCGCGGTGACGGCCGGCCCGTCGGAATGGCGGGCGGCGACCACACCGGCGACCGAGTCGATGAGGTTGAGAATCCGGCCGCCGTGCACCGTGCCCATCAGGTTGGTGTGGTGCTGGTCCATGATCTGCGACAGGGTCAGGTGGGAGGCCGACGGCGGCCGGCCGGTGATCGTGGTGGTGTCAGGCACTGTGGTCTGTCCGTCCTCGGAAAGCGGACCGCCGGCTCAGGGGCGCGCACGTCGAGGCCACACCGGACCTGCGTCCGGCGTGTCACCCGCCCGACCCACCCGCGAGGTCGACGGCAGCGCGCACACCTCGTGCGCGCGGCGCGGGCAGGTCTTCGGACTCGTGGGCGTGACCGGGGGCCGGTCTCCTATTGGCCGTCGCTTCCCAGACCACGGGTGGTCCAGTGCTGATGACGGCGGTCGTTCCCACTCACCGCTGCGGGGCAGTCCCGGACTCACACCGGGTTCCCTCTTACGACGCCTGGCCTGTCACGGCCGGGCGAACCAGCGCCGCAGCCAGCATATCCGCCGTCGCCCGGGGCGGTGTTTTCGCCCCGGGCGACGGTGCTCAGAAGTCGTCGTCGAAGGCGACGGTGCCGGTCACCCCGACCTGGTACGCGGACACCCGGCGCTCGAAGAAGTTGGACAGCTCCTGCACGTCCTGCAACTCCATGAAGGCGAGCGGGTTGGTGGACCCGTAGTGTGCGCTCAGGCCGAGCTGCGCCAGCCGCCGGTCGGCGACATGCTGGAGGTACTCGCGCATGTCGGCCAGGGGCAGCCCCGGCACACCCTGGCCGAGCAGGTCCTCGGCGAACTGCACCTCACACTCGACGGCTTCGACGAGCATCTGCCGCACCTGGTCGGCGAGGTCGTCGTCGAACAGGTCCGGCTCCTCGGCCCGGACGGTGTCGACCACGTCGAAGGCGAACGCCATGTGCATCGACTCGTCGCGGAACACCCAGTTGGTGCCGGAGGCGAGGCCGTGCAGCAGGCCGCGGGAGCGCAGGAAGTAGACGTAGGCGAACGCGCCGTAGAAGAACAGCCCCTCGATGCAGGCGGCGAAGCAGATCAGGTTGAGCAGGAACGCCCGCCGGTCCTCCCGCGTCTTCAACTCGCGTAGGTCGTGCAGCGAGTCGATCCAGCGGAAGCAGAATTCGGCCTTGCGCCGGATCGACGGGATGTTCTCGACGGCGGCGAAGGCGGCGACGCGCTCGGCCTCGTCGGGCACATAGGTGTCCAGGAGGTTGAGGTAGAACTGGACGTGCACCGCCTCTTCGAACAGCTGCCGCGACAGGTAGAGCCGGCCCTCCGGGCTGTTGACGTGCTGATAGAGGTTGAGCACCAGGTTGTTGGCGACGATGGTGTCGCCGGTGGCGAAGAACGCCACGAGCCGGCCGACGAGGTGCCGCTCGGCGGGGCTGAGCCGGTCGAGGTCGGTCAGGTCGGCGTGCAGGTCGACCTCCTCGACCGTCCAGGTGTTGCGGATGGCGTCGCGGTAGCGGTCGAAGAAGTGTGGGTAGCGCATCGGGCGGAGGGTGAGGTCCATCCCGGGGTCGAGCAGCATGGGTGTGATCTCCGTGGTGGTGTCGGTCGGGGCGGTCACTGGCAGGCTTCGCATGCCTCGGGGTTCTCCAGCGAGCAGGCCAGCGCCTCCGCGTCGAGCTTCACCGCTGGCACGACGGCCGACACGGTGGCCTGCTGGATCCGGGTCGCCGGTCGGGACCGCAGGTAGTAGGTGGTCTTCAACCCGGCCTTCCAGGCGTACAGGTACATCGACGAGAGCTTGCCGATGGTCGGCGCGGCGAGGAACAGGTTCAGCGACTGGGACTGGTCGATGAAGGGCGCGCGGGCGGCGGCCAGGTCGATCAAGGCGCGCTGCGGCAGCTCCCACGCGGTACGGAACAGCTCGCGTACCCCCGCCGGCAGCTCCGCGACGTCCTGCACGGACCCGTCGGCGCGTTTGATCGCCGCCCGGATCCGCTCGGTCCACAGCCCGCGAGCCTTGAGCTCCGCGACGAGAGCCGTGTTGACCTGAAGGAACTCCCCGGACAGCGTCTCGCGCTTGAACAGGTTGGACACCTGCGGCTCGGTGCACTCGTAGCAGCCCGCGATCGAGGCGATGGTCGCCGTCGGAGCGATCGCCACCAGCAGCGAGTTGCGCAGGCCGTGCGCGGCCACCCGGTTCCGCAGCGCGTCCCATCGCGCGGTCTGGCTGCCGGTGACGCCCCACAGGTCAGGTTGCAGTTGCCCACGCGCCGCTCGGGTCTGCGCGAAGCCGGGGTGCGGGCCGTGCCGTTCGGCGAGGTCGGCGGAGGTCTCCAGTGCGGTCAGGTACAGCTCCTCGCTGATCCGGGTGGACAGCTCCCGGGCGGCGGGGGAGTCGAACGGCAGCCGCAGCGCGAAGAAGACATCTTGCAGGCCCATCATGCCGAGGCCGACCGGCCGCCAGCGCGGGTTGCTCGCCGCCGCCTGCGGGGTCGGGTAGTAGTTGATGTCGATGACCCGGTCCAGGAAGGTCACCGCGGTGCGTACGGTCGCCCGTAGCCGCGCCCAGTCGATGCCGCCGTCGGTCAGGTGTGCCGCGAGGTTGACCGAGCCCAGGTTGCACACCGCGGTCTCGGCGTCGCTGGACACCTCGATGATCTCGGTGCACAGGTTCGACAGGTGCACCACGTTGCCCGGCTCGGCGGTCTGGTTGCACAGCCGGTTCGCCGCGTCCTTGAACGTCATCCACCCATTGCCGGTCTGGGCGAGGGTGCGCATCATCCGCCCGTACAGCTCGCGGGCCGGGACCTGCCGCACGAAGCGGCCCTGCGCCTCCGCCGCCCGGTACGCGGCGTCGAACTCCGCGCCCCACAGGTCCGGCAGCTCCGGCACCTCGTCCGGGTCGAACAGCGACCACACCCCGTCCGACTCCACCCGGCGCATGAACTCGTCCGGGATCCAGTTGGCCAGGTTGAGGTTGTGGGTACGCCGGGCGTCCTCGCCGGTGTTGTCGCGCAGCTGGAGAAACTCCTCGATGTCGGGGTGCCACGGCTCCAGATAGACGCAGGCGGCCCCCTTGCGCCGGCCGCCCTGGTTGACCGCCGCGACGCTGGCGTCCAGGGTGCGCAACCACGGCACGATGCCGTTGGACCGCCCGTTCGTGCCCCGGATCAGCGCGCCCCGCGAGCGGACCCGGGAGAAGGCGATGCCGATGCCGCCGGCGAACTTGGACAGGTTGGCCACCTGCGCGTACCGCTGATAGATGGAATCCAGCTCGTCGCGCGGCGAGTCGACCAGATAGCAGGACGACATCTGGGTGTGCCGGGTGCCGGAGTTGAACAGCGTCGGCGAGCTGGGCAGGTACGCCAGGCTGGACATCAGCCGGTAGAAGTCGACCGCCTCCGCCGGTGTGTGTGACAGTCCGCACGCCACCCGCAGCAGCCAGTACTGCGGCGTCTCCAGCACCAGCCGGCTCGTCGGATGCCGCAGCAGATACCGGTCGTGGACGGTACGCAGCCCGAAGTACTCGAACCGCAGGTCACCCGCCGGGTCGACGGCGTCGTCGAGTTGGCCTGCGTGCGTTGCGACGAAGGCGGCGGTCTCGTCGCCGATCAGCCCCTCGGCGTGGCCGCGCCGGACCGACTGGCTGAACGAGGCGATGCCCTGCCCGCGTACCTCCTGTTCGACGTGTCCGGCCAGCAGGCGGGCGGCCAGGCGGGAATACTGCGGTTCCTCGCCGATCAGCTCGGCCGCGATCTGGATGGCGAGCCGCGCCAGCTCGTCGGTGCTCGCGCCGTCGTACAGCCCGTCGCGGGTACGGATCGCCACCCGCAACGGGTCGACGTCGCTCAGGTCACCGGTCCATCGTTCGACCGTTCGGGCGATCCGGTTGACGTCGACGGGTTCGGTGTCGCCGTTGCGCTTGCGGACGTGCATCTGGGCGCGGCGTCGACTGGGCGGGGTCGGATCGCACGGCACCCCGTCGACGGCCGGGGTGACCTCGGTGACTGTCACTACTCACTCCTCGCGAGTTCGGGACCGGATGGCCCTCGGCGCGTGGGGAGCGGACACCGCCGGACGCCCGCCGGCACGGCGGGGTCCCGTGGCGTCGGCCGTCCCACGCGGCCTCGGACCATCGCACGCCCCGGCGGGGGCGTGCGCGCGCTGGCAGGTCTTCGGACTCGCGGGCACGACCGGCGGAACCGGTCTCCTACTGGCCGTCGCTTCCCAGACCACGGGTGGTCCAGTGCTGATGACGGCGGTCGTTCCCACTCACCGCTGCGGGGCAGTCCCGGACTTCCACCGGGTTCCCTCTTGCCTCGACCGCCCGGAGAGCGGCCGAACCAGCTGCGCCAGACACCATATATGGCCGCGCCCTTGCTAGTGCAACACCAGATGTGGCGTTGGCGTGTCCAGAAACGGCAGGAGCCCCGCGACCGACAGGTCGCGGGGCTCCTGGGGCAGCGTCACCAGGTGGTGGGCTTGCCCTTCTGGTACAGCCACACGTCGAAGAACGTGTGCAGGTTCTGCCCGGACTCCCGCTCGGCCAAGGCGATGAAGTCGGCCGTTCCGGCGTTGCCGTGGCGGTAGGTCGCCGTCCACTGACGCACGATGCGGAAGAACGTGTCGTCGCCGACCTTGCCGCGCAGCGCGTGCAGGGTCATCGCGCCCCGGTTGTACGGGACGTTGCTGAACATGTCCACCGGGCCCGGGTCGGCGAGGACGGTCTGCCAGAACGACGACGACGCGGCCCGCCCGTAGTTGCTGCTGCTGTTGAACGTCGAGTTGACCGACGTGCCGCCGGTGTACTCGGTGTACATCCACTGCGAGTAGGTGGCGAAGCCCTCGTTCAGCCAGATGTCCGACCAGAGCTTCGGCGAGACGCTGTCGCCGAACCACTGGTGGGCCAGCTCGTGGGCCATGGTGCTGACGCTCGGCGCGCTGGAGAAGATCGGCTTGGTCTGGCTCTCCAGGGCGTAGCCCACGTTCGGGGCCCGGTCGATGATCGCGCCGGTCGAGGCGAACGGGTACGGACCGAACTTCGAGGAGAAGAAGTCGACCATCTTCGGGATCTGCGCCACGGCGTTGGCCGAACCGGCGACCTGCCGCGGGTCGACCGCCACGTACACCGGGATGCCGCTCGGCGTGGTCGACTCGGTGACCACGAAGTTGCCGATGGTGATCGTGGCCAGGTAGCTGGCCATCGGCTCGGTCGAATCCCAGACGAAGGTGGTCCAACCGTTCTTCGTCTGCTGGGAGAGAAGCTGGCCGTTGCCGACGGCGGTGAGCCCCTCCGGCACCTTGGCGGTGAACCGGAACGTGGCCTTGTCGGTCGGGTGGTCGTTGGTGGGCAGCCAGGCCGGCGCACCCTGCGGCTCCCCGGCGACGAAGGCGCCGTCGTCGGTCGGTACCCAGCCCTCGATCGACCCGTCCGGGTCGGTGATGACGCCCGGCACGCCGGCGTACTTCACCACCACGGTGAACGTCTGCCCGGCCTTGAGCTTCGGCCGCGGGGTGACGATCAGTTCCTGACCCTCACGCCGGAAGTCGTGGGCGTGCCCGTTGACCGTCAGCGAGGAGATCTCCGGACCACGGAAGTCCAGGTTGAACTGGTCGAGGTCCTGCGTGGCGATCGCGGTGATCGTGGCGGTGGCGTCCATGAAACGGGTCGCCGGGTCGTAGGAGAAGTTGAGGTCGTAGTGCTGGACGTCGTATCCGCCGTTCCCCTGGTCAGGGAAGTACGGGTCGCCGACGCTCGCAGCGCCGGCGGAGTAGCGGGGGGCGCCAGGGTTGCCCGGTGCCGCACCGGCCGTGGCCGGTGTCGCTGCGGTTCCGGCCACCATCAGGGCGACCGTGGCCAGTGCGGTATGACGCAGGCGTGGAGCTGCCATGTGGAACCTTTCTATGGAAAGGCCAGGAGGGAAACTGGCCCTCAGATGATCACCACCTATCCATCCGCACCAGACCCGCGTTCGTCAAGGGTTCGTACGGAGGTTTCCTGCCCCGCGTCGTGGGAGACCGCCTGTTCACGACCTACCAGGTCGAATGCCTACCTGAACACAAAAGGCGGGCGAAGCGTCGTGACGCTCCGCCCGCCTGAAGGTCGGCCGTATCGTGTGGACACTCGGTCTGCCGGCGACCGCGATCGGCCGCCGGCACACCGGGTGAGTTGTCAGCGCATCGGGTCGAAGGGCTGCAGTTCCGCCGGCCGCCGGCCGGTGGTCATCTGCTCGGCGAGCAGGCTGCCGGTGAGCGGGCCGAGGGTGATGCCCCACATGCCGTGGCCGCCGGCCGCGAAGACCCGCGACGACCGGGTCGCGCCGATCAGCGGCAGGCCGTCGGGGGTGCAGGGCCGCGACCCGACCCACTCGTCGACGCGGGCGTCCAGGTCCGCGCCCCGCAGCAGCGGTCGGGCGGCCTCGGCGATGGCCAGGATGCGACGCCGGTCCAGCGGGGCTTCCGCGCTGCGGAACTCCATCATCCCGGCGACGCGCAGTCGGTCGCCGAGCGGCGTGCACGCGACCCGCTGCGCCGGGAAGTACACCGGCCCCGACGGCACGTGCTCGATCGCCACGCTGAAGCTGTATCCGCGTCCGGCCTGCACGACCGTCCGAACGCCGAAGCGCCGGCCCAGCTCACCGAGCCACGTGCCGGTCGCCAGCACCACCGCGTCGTAGCGCTCGTCCGCGCCGGCGGAGGTCACCACCCGGACCCCGGCTCCCTCGTCGCGAATGTCCACGACGTCCGCCCCGGTCACCAGCGACGCCCCACGGGCGCGCACGGAGTCCGCGAGCGAGTGCACGTACTCGCCGGGGTTGATGAACCGCTGACCGTGCAGCCGGATGGCGGCGCCGATGTTCTCCGACAGCGAGGGCTCCACCTCACGCGCCTCGGCCCCGGTCAGGACGTCGAATTCGATCTCCTGGCCCGCGGCGTGGATGTGCGCCAGCTCGTCCAGCAGGACCGACCGTTCGGCCTCGGTCCGGTACGCCGCGACGAACGACTTCGCCTCGTGCGTCATCGCCGCGACCCCGCCGGCCCCCAGGGCGTCGAACGACTCGAACGCGCGCCGGTTCATCGGGATGTAGGCCCGCATCGCGGTCCGCCACTTCGCGGGGGTGCTGTGCCGGGCGAAGCCCGCCAGGAACCGCAGCAGCCGAGCGTCCGCGCGCGGCGGCACGTACACCGGCGACGACGGGCTCAGGACGGCGCGCAGCCCGTAGCGGAGCACGGCCGGCTCGGGCAGGGGAGTGGTGATGCCGGGGGTGAGCCAGCCGGCGTTGCCCCACGAGGCGCCTGCCGCCACACCCGTGCGATCGAACACGGTGACCTCCACCCCCCGCTCCTGCAGGAACCAGGCGGTGGCCAGCCCGACCATCCCGGCGCCGACGATGGCGACGCGCTGGGGGGCGGGTGCGGACTCGGTGGCAGACATTCCCGTTTTCTCCTTCAAGCGACCTGAGATCGGGCCCAATCCTGTCGTCGCCAGGCTGAGACGTCATTGTCCTGGCCGGCCAACACTCATACCCGCGATTGGTCGGAACGAACAACGCCGAGGCATGATGTGGTCATGATGACCGTGGCTGGCGTGGTGGAGGCGGTCGGCGCTGCCCTGCTTCAGGTCGTCGTCGCCGCGAAACCGGCGGAAGTACGCGACGTGACCCTCGCCGAACTCGACGACGCGTCGAGCGGCCAGAGCGGCGATCTCGTCCTCGGCGCGGGCATCGCGACGCCGAACCAGGCGCTCGCCGTGATCGAGCGCTGCGCGGAGACCGCGGCGGCCGGCCTCGTCCTCAAACCCCCGCTCGCCTCGCACCCCGACGTGACATCCTCCGCCGCCGACCGCGACCTGACCTTGGTCGAGCTGCAGCGCCACGGGTCATGGGCCCAACTCGTCTGGCTGCTCCGCGGGGTGATCGACCGGGCGGCCGCGCCCGGCTCACCCGAGACCGGCACACCCGGGGTGTACGACGAACTGTTCGCCCTCGCCGACGCGACCGCCGCCATCGTCGACGCGCCGGTGACGATCGAGGATGCCCAGTCCCGGGTGCTCGCCTACTCGTCACGTCAGGACCGCACCGACCCGGCGCGCGTCTCGACGATCGTCGGCCGACGCGTACCCGGCGACGTGATCGCGCACTTCCGCTCCCGTGGTGTGTTTCGCAAGCTTGCGAAGGGCAGCGAGCTGGTCTTCGTGCCGCAGGGCCCGAACGGGACCCTGCCCCGGCTGGTGATCCCGATCCGTGCCGGAGGTGAGCTGCTCGGCTCGATCTGGGCCGTCGTGGAGGGGCCGGTGCCGGACGGGCGCTTGCGCGACCTTCAGGGCGCGGCGTCCGTGTTGGCGCTGCACCTGCTCCGCCTCCGGGTGCAGGCCGATGTCGCCCGCCGGGTGTCGGCCGACCGCCTGCGGGCCGCCCTGCGCGCCCCCGGCCGGATGGGCCGGGAGGAGCTCGGCCTGCCCACGGGGCCGTGGCGGGCCGTCGCGCTCGAGGCGCACGGCGGGACCGCGGAGATGGTGCACAACCTGGCCCTGTGGGAGTCGATCACCCGCCGCCACGGCTGGCGTCAGCCGCTGATCGCGGACGTCGGGGACGTCCTGTTCGCCGTCGTGGTCGATGAGGGCGAGGCGCCCGGCTCCTGGCTCTGGATGGAACGGCTCATTCGCGACATCGCCGTGCACGAACCGGGGCTGCGCGCCGCGTCCGGCAGCGTCGCCGCGGACCTGGCTGACCTGCCGCGATCGCGCGCCGAGGCAGCGGAACTGCTCGCGCTGTACGGCTCGGCTCGGCAGCGGAGCTCGGTGCTGCGGTTCGAGGACCTCTGGGCCGAGGTGGTCGTACACCGGGTGGTCGCCGCGGTGCCGCAGGACGACCTGCTGGTCGGCGGGCCCCTGCCCGACCTCGTCGCCCACGACCGGAAGCACGGCACCGACTACGTCGCCACCGTCGCCGCCTGGCTCGAACAGCAGGGTGACCCGAACAAGGCGGCCCGGCAGTTGCACGTGCACCCCAACACGCTCCGGCACCGCCTGCGCCGCCTCGCCGAGGTCGTCCGCGTCGATCTCGACTCCCCGCGCACCCGGCTGGCACTGCAGATCCAACTCGCGGCGCTGCGCCCCGGATCCTGACCCGCGTCCTGAAGGCGCGAAAAATCCGTGGTTTGACCGAGGTGGGCGGGGTACGCCCTTCGGTGGTCTTCATCCTGGCAATCGGTGCCGCCCTGCTGCTCGGCGTCGGCTCGGCCATCCAGCAGCGGGTCGCCTTCCAGGCTCCGGACGGCCTGGCGTTGCGCGTGGGGCTGTTGTGGCATCTCGTCCGGCAGCGACTGTGGCTGCTGGGTCTCGCGGCGACGCTGCTGGGCGGCCTGCTCAGTGGCGCCGCGCTGGGGCGGGGCTCGGTCGTGCTGGTGCAGCCCGTCCTGGTGCTGCGCCTGCTGTTCGCCCTGTCCGCCTCGGCGCTGTGGTCCCGGCGGCCGCTGCGAGCGCGGGACTGGGGGGTCGCGCTGGCCGTCACCGTGGGCATGGTCGCTTTCATCGTGGCGGGTCATCCCGGAACCGGCAACCCGGAGGGAGTACCAGCCTGGGACTGGGCGGTGGCCGCGGCCGGCATCGGCACGCTGACCCTGTTGCTCGTGCGCTCCGCGCGCCGGCTGCGCCCGAACCAGGAAGCGCCGATGCTGGCGATCGGGGCAGGCATGCTCTACGGACTGCAGTCTGCCCTGACCCAGTCGGCCGTGCACCTTTTGTCCACCCGCGGGCTGCTGGCGCTGCTGACCAGCTGGCAGCCGTACACCGTGTTCATGATCGGACTGATCGGGACGCTGCTCGCGCAGAGCGCGTTCGACCTCGCTCCGCTGTCCGTCTCCTTTCCGCCCCTGGCCGCGGCTGAGCCGCTCTCCGGTATCGCGATCGGCATCGGCGTGCTCGGTGGGACCCTGCGGCTGACACCGGCGGCGCTCGCCGTCGAGGTCGTCGGCCTGGGGGTGATGACGTTCGCGGTGTACCTGCTGGCCGCGTCACCGCACATCGTCGGGCACCACCTCGAGCCGGTGAACGAGCCCTCCGACGACGCCCCGTAGCGGGGCGGGCGGAAGACCGCCTCCCGGTGGTCCGCGGCGGCTCGGCGCTGTTGCGGCCGCCCCGGGGCGAGTCCGAAAAGAAATTTTGTCTTGACAAAAAAATTTGTCGGTGAGAGAGTCGGGTCATGTTCGACATCGCGGTGATCGAGGACCCAGCGGCAGCCGAGGCGTCGCTGGACCCGATGCGGGCTCGGCTGCTGGCCGCGCTCGCGGAGCCGGCCTCGGCGACGATGCTCGCCGCCCGGGTCGGCCTCCCCCGGCAGAAGGTCAACTACCACCTCCGGGCACTGGAGCAGCACGGCCTGATCGAGCTGGTGGAGGAGCGGCGCAAGGGCACCGTCACCGAACGGGTCATGCGGGCCACCGCGGCCTCGTACGTGATCTCGCCGGTGGCCCTGGGGGCCGTGCGGCCGAACCCGTCCGACGCGCCGGACCGGCTGTCCGCGCGGTGGCTGCTAGCGGTCGCCGCCCGGCTCGTGCAGGACGTCGGCGCGCTGATCACCGGCGCGGACCGGGCCGGGAAGCCGGTGGCGACGTTCGGCGTCGACGCCACCGTCCGGTTCGCCTCCGCCGCTGATCGGGCCGCGTTCGCCGAGGAGCTGGCGTCCGCGGTCAGCGCCCTGGTCGGTAAGTACCACGACGAGAAGGCCCCCGGCGGCCGCGAGCACCGGGTGGTGCTCGCCCTGCACCCCACCCTCAAATCCGACTGAACATGACCTCCGTCGACACGGATCACAGGAAAGGGCTCCGCATCATGGGACACCACTTCGAGTTGCACAAGGACATCGAGCTGACCGCCACGCCCGAGCAGGTGTGGGCGGCGATCGCCACCGGGCCGGGCATCGACTCCTGGTTCATGGGCCGCAGCGAGGTGGAGCCGCGCGAGGGCGGCCGGAGCAGCCTCACCATGGGCGGCCACACCGAGCAGGCGACCGTCACCGCGTGGGAGCCCGGCAAGCGGCTCGCCCTCCGCTCCGAGCCCGGGCCGGAGGGCGCCTTCACCGCCATCGAGTACCTGATCGAGGGCCGCGAGCAGGGCGCCACGACGCTGCGGCTGGTGCAGAGCGGCATCCTCGGCGACAACTGGGAGACCGAGTACGAGGCGATGCAGGCCGGCTGGGACATGTACCTGGGGACGTTGGCCGCCTACCTCGTCCACTTCCCCGGCCGGGCCGGTGCCCCGGTCGCCGCGTTCCGTCCCGGGGCCGGAACTCCCGAGCAGGTGTGGGCGGCGGTGGCCGACGCGCTCGGCATCACCGGCCCGGTCACCGTGGGGCAGCGGGCCCGGCTCACCGTCGACGGCCTGCCGCCGATCGACGGGGTCGTCGACCTCGCCGGCCTGCCGACCTACCTCGGTGTTCGCACCGACGACGCGCTCTACCGGTTTCTGCACTCCGGCACCGAGCGCGGCAACGTCCTGGTCCTCGGCCACCACGTTTTCGCCCCCGGCCAGGACCCCACCCGGGCCGAGCAGGCCTGGCAGCACTGGGTGAACGCCCTCCCCATCGGCTGACCGTACGCGACCGATCAGGCGGCCCGGCTGACGACAGCCGGGCCGCGCCGCTCGTGAGGACGGACGCGGTTAGCCGGTCGACCCGTCGTCACCGAGGGCCGCCCGCAGCTTGGTGTTGGCCTCCCGGTCCAGGCCGTCGAGCCGGACCAGCGCCTCCCGCCAGTGCCGGCGTGCCTCGGCCGGGCGCCCGAGACTCGCGTACGCGTCGCCCAGCACCCGCTGCGCCAGGCCGATGCCGCGCTGGTGCCGGTACCGCTGGCAGATCTCCAACGACTCAGCGGCCCGCGTGATCGCTGCCTCGTGACCTCCGGCCAGGTGCAACGTCTCCGCGAAGTTGACCAGCGCCTGCGCCTGCCACAGCGGATCCGCGCCGTCGGCGGCGATCGCCAGCCCCGCCTCGTGGTGCGCGACGGCCTGTCGAAACTCGCCTCGGCGCTGGTGAACCAGCGCGAGGTTGTCGAGGACGCTGCCCTCCTTGTGCCGGTCGCCGAGCTCTCGCCGGATGGCGAGGGCCGCCCGCAGGTGCCGGAGCGCGGCCTCAAGATCGCCCTTGTCGCGCAGCGCGTTGCCGAGGTTGTTGAGGCAGGCTGCCTCCCGTGCCCGGTCGCCGAGCTCGCGCTGCACGGCGAGGTTGCGCTCCAGCAGTGGGACCGCCTCGTCGAGTCGGCCCTGCCGCAGCAGCGCCACGGCAACGATGTTCGACGCCAGCGCCGTGCCCGACCGGTCACCCAACCGCTGCGCCGCCTCGACGGCGAGCTGGCCGAACTGCTGCTGCTCTGACACGTACCCGGAGTAGTCGATGAACTTGACGAGGACGGCGGCGAGATCTCGTACCGAGGCCAGCGTCTGCCCGGCCGCGACCTGCTGCCGGGCGACCGTCAGCAGGTTCGTGTGCTCGCGCTCGAACCAGGCCCAGGCGTCCGTGGTGCCGGTCAACGGCTGGCCGGGGTGCCCGGCCGGGTCGCTCAGCGCGGCGACCGGAAGCCTCTCCTGCGGGTAGAGCAGCCGCGCCGCCGCGGCGGTGGTGGCGAACAGCCACCCGGTCAGCCGGCCCAGCGCCGCCTCCCGATCGGAGACCGCATCGATCTCGTGGGCGCGCTCGCGGGCGTAGAGGCGGACAATGTCGTGGAACCGGTACCGGCCGTCGCCGGCCGACTCGAGCAGGTGTGCGTCCACCAGCGCCTCGAGCGTTCGTTCGGCGACCGGGACCGGCAGGTCCGCGAGCGCCGCGCAACCGTACGCGGTGGCATCGGCCCAGTCGGGCAGCGCCGCGAGCCGGAAGAGCTGGGCGACTCGGCGGCGCTCTTCCTGCGGCGCGTCCCCAAACGCCTGATAGCCGAGGTGCAGGCTGGCCCGCACGGAGAGATCCCCGACCTCCAGCACGTCGAGCCGGCGTTCCTCGTCGTTCATCCGCTCCGCGAGGCCACGTAGCGGTGCGTCGGGCCGGGCCGAGGCGCGTGCGCCGATGATCCGCAACGCCAGGGGCAACCCGCCACAATGCCGGACGACCTGCGCCGCCGCGTCCGGCTCGGCAACGACGCGCCGCGCGCCGCCGAGCCGTTCGAACAGGGCCAGCGCCGCGTCGTCCGGCAACGGGTCGAGCCGGATCCGGACGGTCGCGTCGAGATCGGCGAGCCCCCACCGGCTGGTGAGCAAGGTGGCGCACCCCGGGCCACTGACCAGGAGCGGGCGAATCTGCGCCGCGGAGGCGGCATTGTCCAGGACGACGAGCACGCGGCGGTCGGCGGCCCAGGTGCGCAGCAGCGCAGTCGCCTCCTCCATGGACGCGGGTGCGGCCGGCGCGCCCAGCGCGCGCAGGAACCGGGCCAGCACGTCCGCCGGTTCCGCTGGGGCGATTCCGGTACTGGTGCCGTGCAGGTCGGCATAGAGGCAGCCGCCGTCGTACCGTGCCGCGATCTGGTGGGCGACGTGCAGGGCGAGCGCGGACTTGCCGACCCCGCCGGCACCGTCGACCACACAGATGGCACCGTCGTGGGCGGTCGCGGCGATCAGACCGTTGCTCTCCGCGTCCCGCCCCACGAGGAAGGGCGGTGCCGGTGGCAGTTGAAACGGTACGGGTGGCCGGTCGTTGGCCCGCACCTGATCAGGAATCGGCCACGACGGTGCGTGCGACACGGTTCGCTCGCGCTCCGCGTCGGGCCCGCCCGCCTCGGCGACGCGCGCCGCCCCGGGCCGGCCCGGGGCAACCCGCAGCCCTCCGGTGCCGGGCACCAGCCGCAGTACCGGAGATCCACGAGGAGTATCGAGCACCGGGTCCATCGGATCCGGCGGTGCGGCGCTACTGCGTCCGGAATCGGCGGCCCCGCTACCCAGGGCGGCACCCCGGTCTGCCGTCCGTGCGGCGGACAGCCGGGCCCAGGTCGTCAACCAGGCCGCCGCCCGGTCGTCCGGGACGTCGCATGCGCGCAGCAGGGCCACCACCAGGTCGCGGCGGGGGAGGGTCGACCGGCCCAGCATGGTCGCCAGGGTGCTGGCGGGCAGCACGTCACCGTTGCGTTGCGCTCGGCGGGCGATCGTACGGTAGGCGAGGCCGGACTGGTCGCGGAGACGGCGTAGCAGCGCGACGTACTGCTCGGGGCAGGACGCGGTGGTGGGGTCGACGCCGAAGTCGGGGGCCGTCATGCGCCGTTCACGTCACAGAGGTCGCGTACCCGTTGCCGGAGACTCACCAGCGCAAGTATGTCAGTGCGGGCAAGGCGACGGGGGGAGCAACCGCGCCGCGAGACGACATCGGCGATCGAGAGCGGTGTCGCGGTGAACAAGCGGCTGGGCGTGGACAGGCCCCGCCCGCCGATGGGCGGACGGGGCCGGCGCACCAGATGCCAGAGGCGATCAGGTCCAGCTGATGCCGCGCTTGCAGGTGCCACGCTTGCAGGTGCCGCGCATGAGCTTCTCCTCTCCGCTCGGGGAGCCGGCCCGGTGCCGGACCGGTCATCTCAGGTTGGCCGCCTGGGAAGCAGTGGCGGAACCCTCCGGGGTGGTCGAGGTCATTCGAAGGTGTTCGAGCGGCCCGGCGGCCGGTCTGGAGCGCCGGTGCGGCCAGAGCGGCGCCAGCGCGAGCACGCCCATGGCCCCCAGCACACCGCTCGTCCCGATCACCGTGGTCGCGGCCCAGCGCTCGGCGGCCAGGCCCGCCAGGATCATCGCCAGGCCCTGTAGTCCACTCAGGCCGGTGATGGCGACGCCGAACGCGCGCCCCCGGAACTCGGCCGGTACCGCCCGGCCGAACAGGGCGTTCAGCGGAACGCCGAACGCACTGCCGGCACCGGCCACCATCAGCAGGCCCAGCACCGTCCACAACGGCGGCGCGAGCGCGACCACCGTCAGGATCGCGGCGGAGAGCACCGCCAGCGGCAGGATGAGCCGGGGACGGGTGCGCGGCGGGCAGAAGCGGGTGAGGAGCACCGCTCCGGTGGCCGTCCCCAGCGGTGCCGCCGCCAGCAGCAGTCCGACCGTCCCGGGCCCACCCCTGTACTGGAGGGCCAGCGGCGCCATCAGCCCCTCGGCGGCGTAGGTGAAGGCGGTGGCCACCCAGAGGACCAGGACGTACGCCCGCAGCCGCTGGTCGGTGAAGATGACCCGTAACCCGACGGAGGGGCCGCCCCGTGCCGGCCCCTCCGGTCGGGTCGGGGCCCCGCGTGCGCGCACCCCGATCCCGATGAGCACCGCGGAGAGCAGGAAGGTCGCGGCGTCGACCAGCAGCGCGCCCCGCAGCGAGAGCGCCGCCACCAGGCCGCCCCCGGCGGCGAAGCCGAGCACCTGGGCGATCTGTGCGGTGGTGTTGTCCACGCCGTTGGCCACCGGGTATCGGTCACCCTCGAGGACCTCGGGCAGCAGCGCCGCCCGCGCGGCCACGAACGGCGGCCGCAGCAGGTTCACCGCGAACAGCAGCGCCACCAGGGCGGGCGCGGGGACGCCGGGCAGCGCCGCCAGGGGAATGAGCAGCGCGCGGGCCACGTCGCAGCCGATCATGACCCGCCGTCGCGCAATCCGATCGGCCAGGCCGGTCAGCAGCGGTCCGCCGGTCAGCCAGGCCAGGTAGGAGCTGGCATAGGCCGCGGCGGCCAGCGCCGCCGATCCGGTGCCGGTGTATACGAGGTAGGCCACCGTGACGGCCGTGAGCTGGTCGCCGAGCAGAGACAGCAGGTACGCCGTGAAGAGGTAGCGGTATTCGCGGACCGCGAACACCTCGGTGTACGTCGCGGCCCGCTCGGTCACCACACGCTCCCTCGATCTGCTGACCCAGACCGTATCGGTGGGGGTGGCAGCAAAGGGATGTTTGCCCGTTCGGGTCCGTTCGGGTCCGTTCGAGACTGCTCGACCGGCTATGCCCGGGACGTCACCGGTCACCAGACTGGGCCTGCGCAGGGGACGGTCCCACCCCGATCGGTCGGCAACACCCATACGGAGGCTCTGTTGATCACGTCCGCGCCGCTGACGTACGGGCAACTCGCCATCTGGCGGGACGTGGAGTCCGTGCCGAAGCACCGGTGGCACGAGCCCAATCTCGCGCAGACCTGGGCCCTGCCCGTCGGGATCGGGATGCCGGCCGTCCGGGAGGCGATCGCCGCCCTGGTCCGCCGGCACGAGTCGCTGCGGACCACATACGACCTCACCGATCCGGCCGCGCTCCGGCAGGTGGCGCATCCGCCGCAGCCGCCCGACGTGCGGGTCGAGCGAACCGCCGAGCCGCAAGCCGACCTCGACGCGGTCCGTGAACAGTGCGCCCGGAAACCGTTCGGCCTGATCCGCGAGCCGGCCTGGCGAGCCACGATCGTCGCCGCCGCGGACACCCCGACGCACCTGGTGCTGGCGCAGCACCACATCGTCGCCGACGGAGCGGCGATGGCGATCCTCAAGCGGGACTTCTTCGCGGCGCTCGCCGGCACGCTCGACGACGCCGTCACCGGTCCGGCAACGATCGCGGCGCACGAGCAGTCACCCGCCGGACGGCGACGTGCCGCGGCGGCGCTCGACTACTGGGCGAAGCTGTTCACCGAGATACCGTCCCCGATCGCCCAGACACCGCCCTACGTGGAGGCCAGGCTGGTTTCCCGGGCGCTTGCCCGGGCGGCTCGGCGGGCGGCGGCGCGGCTGCGCGTGTCCGTCGCCAACGTGGTGCTCGCCGCATACTGCGCCGGTCTGTTCGCGCTCGTCGATGACCATCGGTTGGCGGTCCGTGTGCTGTCGTCGAACCGGTTCGACCCGTACCGGCGGGACGTCGTGACATCCATGAACCAGTGGATCTCGGTCCCGATCGACCGGCCGTCCGGGCCGGACCTCGCCGGGCTGGTCCGTGAGGTGGTCAACCGGACCCGGGTCGCGTACGCCTACGCCGCCTACGATGTGGACCGGATGTTCCAGCTGCTGGACGAGGCGGGGCAGCGCCGGGCGCAGTACGACAGCACCTGGTCGTTCAACTTCATCCCACGCGGGCCCGACGAGCCGGAGACCTCGCTCGCGGACGTCGACGCGGCCGGTGCCCAGGAACAGACGGTGTCCTGGGCGACGCCGTTCTCGTCCGTCGGGCCCCGCTGCTACCTTCGGGTCATCGACGGCGCTGACCTCACGTTCGAACTACGAGTTCCGGTCGGGTGGTCGGCCGTCGCCGCGGAGGTGCTCCGCCGGATGCACCAGGCTCTGCTCGACGCGGATCGGGCCGGTTGAGCCGACGATGCGGTACCGGCGTGGCGAACTGTGGTATCACTCCGACTTCCGCAAGCTGTGGTTCGGCGAAAGCGTGTCACTGATCGGCACCTACGCGACCCAGCTGATGTTTCCACTGGTGGCGGTGACCCACCTGCGTGCGTCGCCGACCGAATTGGGCGTGGTGTCGGCCGCCCAGTTCGCGCCCGGGCTGCTGCTGACCCTCGTCGCCGGCTACTGGGCGGACCGGCTGGGTCGGCGTCCGATGCTGGTCGGGTCCAACCTGGCCCGGATGGCCACGCTCGCCGCCGCCATCGCACTGCTGCAGACGGGCGCGCTGCGGGTCTGGAGCTGGTGCGTCATTGCCTTCGTCCTCGGCACGTTCACCGCGGCGTTCAACGTGGCGTGGCACTCGTACCTGCCAGTGGTGGTGGAACGGCGACACCTGGTCGAGGGCAACGCGAAGATGCAGGCCTCCTACTCGGTGGCGCAGCTCGCGGGCGCCGGCCTGGGCGGCTGGCTACTCAAGCTGCTCAGCCCGGCGATCGCGTTCCTCCTCGACATCGCCTCGTACGCGGTCTCCGTCATCGCCCTACTCGCGATCCGCAAGCGGGAACCCCGCCACGTGCAGCCGACAGGCGACGACGAGTCGACGGCGCGGCGCCTGACGCACGGCGTCCGGCTCCTCTGGCGGGACCTGGTACTGCGCGCCCTGCTGCTGGAAGGGGCGTGGTTCAACTTCTGCGAGCAGGCGCTGCTGACGCTGTTCATGATCTACGCGGTCCGCTTCCTCGACCTGGACACCGGCCAGGTCGGCCTCTGCATCGCGCTGGGCAGCGTGGGCGCGGTCGTCGGATCCGTCGTCGCGGCCAGAATGGAGCGGCGCTGTGGGACCGTCAGAACACTCGTGATCGCCATCGGGCTCGCCTCGTGCAGCCCGATCCTGGTGCCGGTGGCGAGCGGCCCCAAGCTCGTGGCCGTGGCGCTCATCGTGCTCTCGTTCAACGTCTACGGCCTCGGCCTGACCGTGTTCAACGTCCACAACCTCAGCCAGCGTCAGGCCCGCACCGATCCGTCCGCGCTCGGCCGGGTGACGGCGGCCGTCGGCACGATCGCTGTCGGTGCGCTACCGCTCGGCGCCATCGTCGGCGGCCTGCTCGGCGACCTGCTCGGCGTGCGGCTGAGCCTCGCCGTGGTGGCTGCGGCGTTCGTCACCGGCTGGCTGCTGTTCGCGCTCGCCCTGCCGCGGCTGTTCGGCGAGCCACCCGCACCCGGCGTTACGCCGGCGGACACCGTGCCCGCAGCCGCGACCGGCTCGGCGGTCGTCGCCGCCGAACCGTCGACCTGACCCGTTCGCTGCTTGAGGAGAGGCATGCACGACCTGCCCGCCGTACCGCCGTCCCCGGCGCAGCGGCTCCTGGCCTGGGTGGACGAGGTCGACCCGGGCGTGGTCTTCGGGCCACGCTTCGTCTGCCTCGGCGGCTACCGACTCGGTGGCCCGCTCGACCTGCCCGCGCTGCGGGACGCGCTGAACCGGCTCCTCGTGCGGCACGAGGCGCTGCGCACGCTGATCGTGCGCGACCATGAACCGCCCTACCTGCGGGTCGAGCCGCCCGCGCCGGTGCCGCTGGTCGAGGTGGCCCCGGACCGCCTGATCGACACGATCGTCGCCGGGACCTACCCGTCCGACTCCGTGCCGCTGCTCTGGGCGTACCTCGCCCGCCACAACGCCACCGACGCCACACTCGTGCTGGTCGCTCAGCAAACCGTCGTGGACCCCTGGTCGATGCGGCTCCTCATCGCCGACCTGCTGCACGCCTACGCCGACCGGCTCGGCGGGCTGAACCAGGACCCGATGGGTGCGCCGCCGAGCCGGGAGCGGATCCCGGCACCCCGCTGCGGGGACGACGAGCTGCGTACGCGGCGGCTGATCGAGCACTGGCGACGGGTGCTGACCGACGTGCGCCCGCTGCCGCTCGGCGTTGCCCTGCCCGGCGGTGCGCCCCGGACCACCGAGACCCGCTTCTCGCTCGCCGTCGCCGACTCGCGGCTGCGCGCCGTCGCCCGTACCCTCCGCACCACGCCCTTCGTCCTGCTGCTCAGCGGCTTCATCGGCGCGCTCAGCGCGCTCACCGGCGCCACCGACCTCACGGTGCCGGTGTTGACCTACGGGCGCGGCCGCTCCGACTGGGACACGGTCGGACTGTTCATGAACGCGTTGCCCGTGCGCGTGGACCTCACGGGCGACCTGGGCTCGGTGGAAAGCCTCCGCCGGGTACACGCCGCCTTCGCCGCCGCGTTCACCCGGGAGCTGCCGCTGGCCGACCTGGTGTCGAGCCTGCCCGAGGCGGCCCGCTTCTTCGCCCCGGGCGGGCCGGTCAACGCCCAGTTCGAGGTCATCCAGGTGCCACCCGCGCCGCCGTCCGGGCCGCTGTCGTGCCGGCCGATCCGACTGCCCGCCGGGCTGCCGCTCGGCGGGCCGGTTATCCCGGTCAACGGTCTCGCGGTCTGGCTCGAGCAGGATGGCGAGAGCGGCTACACCGGGACCGTGCGCTTTCGCGCTGACCTGTTCTCACCGCACATCATCGACCAGCTCGTGAAGTGCTACGCGGATCGACTCGATTGGCTGGTACGCCCATGACGACGGCCAGCGGTGGGTTGGTCCACCCCGAACACATCCTCGACCTGCTGGAACCGTACCTGCGGCCCGAGTCGACAGCTCCCGCCGTCGTCGACCCCGCCGGCTCGCTGACCTACGGCGAACTCGACCGGACGACTCGCCGGATGGCCGCAGCCCTGCACCGCGAAGGGCTGTCGGAGGGCGAACCGGTCATCGTCCATGCCCGGCTCTCCGGTTGGGCCGTCGTCGCCCTGCTTGCCGTGCTGCGGGCAGGTGGGCGTTACGTCCCGGTGGACGCGGCGTTCCCGATCGAGCGGCAGCGGCGTACGTGCCAGCTCAGCGGGGCGAAGCTGGTGCTCGCCCAGCCGGGCGTCCCGTCGCTGCCCGGGCCGTGGCGTGCGGTCGACGTCGGCTCGGCCACCGACGAAGCTCCACCGCTGGCCCCTCCCGTCCGCGGGCCCGCCGCCTACACGTATTTCACCAGTGGCACGACCGGGGAGGCCAAGCCGGTGACGGTGCCGGCGGCGGCGCTGGCGTACTCGACGGCGGCCCGCCTGGACTACTATCCCGGCCTGGTCGACGGCTTCCTGCTCTGCTCCTCGATCGCGTTCGACAGCTCGGTGGCGGGCATCTTCTGGACCTTGGCCAGCGGCGGCCGGCTGATCATCCCTAGTGACCGGCCGGTGAACCTGCTCGCGGTTCAGCGCGCGGTAGCCCGGCACCGGCCGTCGCACCTGCTGATGGTGCCGTCGCTCTACGCGATGCTGCTGAGATCAGCCGAGCCGGCGCACCTGGGCAGCCTGACCACCGTGGTCGTCGCCGGCGAGGTCTGCCCGCCCACCCTGGTCGGGCGGCACTTCGCCGTGCTGCCGGACACGGCTCTCTACAACGAGTACGGGCCGACCGAGTGCACGGTCTGGAGCACCGTGCATCGGTGCGCCCCGGCCGACAGCTGCGCCTCCACGGTGCCGATCGGCGCTCCGATCCCCGGCACGACCGTGATGCTGCGTAGGTCACAGGGCGCAGAAGCGGTGCCACCAGGAATGATCGGCGAGATCTGGATCGACGGGCCCGGCGTGGCGAGCGGCACCGGCGCGTACCGTACCGGAGACCTGGCCAGCGTCGGCCGGGACGGTCTGCTGCGCTTTCACGGCCGGGCCGACGACCAGCTCAAACTCGGCGGTGTCCGGATCGAGTTGGCCGAGATCGAGCAGGCGTTGACCGGCCACCCGGGCATCACGGCCGGTGCCGTCGGACGGGCCGGAACCGACCCGGCGCACGCCCGGCTGGTCGCTTTCGTGGTGGCCGAACAGCCGGTGGACACCCGGGCGTTGCGTGCGCACATGCTGGACCGGCTGCCCGCGGTGGCCGTCCCGGTCCGCTACGTCGTGCTGGACCGACTGCCCACCCAGCCCAACGGCAAGCTCGACCGCCGCGCGTTGAACCGGCTGGCATCGGACTGCTGAGCACGGCGGGGCGCCGGCCGGGCTCACCGCGGTGTGGCGACCAGCGGCAGCCGCCGGATGCCCGCCAGCCACGTCGACCGGACGTACTCGACGTCCCCGGCGGGTTCAATCGAAGAGAAGCACCGGAACAGTTCCGTGAAGAAGGTGCGCAGGGTCAGCCGCGCGAGAGGCGCCCCGATGCAGTAGTGATGGCCGTCGCCGAAGCTGAGGTGCCGGTTGGGGGTGCGCCGGAGGTCGAACCGGTGCGGGTCGGCGAACACCCGCTCGTCGCGGTTGGCGGAGCCGATCCAGACCACCACCGCGTCACCCGCGCCGATGGTCACGTCGCCCAACCGCGCCTCCCGGGTGGCGCAGCGCAGAAAGTGCCGGGCCGGGGCGGCCCAGCGCAGTGCCTCCTCGATCCCGGAGTCCAACAGGTCGGGCTGGCGGGCCCACTCGGCGTAACCACCGGACCGGGACAGCTCGAGCAGCGCCGCGCTCGGCACATGCGGGATCGCGGCGCTGGCGCCGAGCAGCAGGCTGTAGCAGTTCGCCACCACTGCGCCCGGGCTCAACGGCCGGCCGTCCACGGTCATCGACGCCAGCACGTCCACCAGGTCGCCGCGCGGGCGACGGCGATGTGCCAGGACCAGATTGAGCAGGTATCCGAAGAGCTCCCGGTGGGCCCGTTGCAGTGTCGCCTCGACGCCCTCCGGCAGCTGGTAGGCCGGATCGTCCTCGGCCACCGACATGCCCACCAAACGCGTCAGCCGTGGCCAGTCCGCAGCGGGGATACCGAACAGCGGACCGAGTATCGCCAGCGGAAGCGTGCTGGTGATCGAGGCGAAGTCGACCGGCCCGCCGTCGAGTGCGGGGGAGAGGAGGCGGAGGATGTCCGCCCGCAAGGACTCGGTGTGGCGCCGCACGGCCCTGACCGTCATCTCGCGCTGCACGGGCCGGCGCAGCTTGCCGTGCCGCGGCGGATCGCTCGCCGAGAACTGCAGATCGCTGGCGGGTTCCTCGCGGCCCAGCATGTTGAGGAACACCCCCCGGGTGGAGGTGAATCCGGAGTGGTCGCTCAGTACCCGTTCCGCGTCCGCGTAGCCGGTGACCGCCCAGAACCCGGCGCTGCCGTCGACGGGTTGCCAGCGAACCGGTCGGCGTGCCCGCAGCGCCTGCCACACCTGGTGCGGCTCGCCGTGATCGAACAGCCGGGCATCGGAGAGGTCCACCAGGTCCGGGTCGACAAGGCCCCGGCCGGTCATCGGACGTCCGCCCCAGGCGCGTCCGTCGGCATCGCCTCGACCAGGTCGGCGATGGTCGGCGACAGGAACAACACCGACGCGTCGATCTCGACGCCGAGCTCATGGTAGATGTCCATCAGCAGGTCCGCGGCGAGCAGCGAGTCACCGCCGAGCTCGAAGAAGTCGTCCTGCACCCCGATCGGGGACACGCCCAGCCTGCTGCTCCACAGCTCCGCCAGACGGCCCTCGACAGTGGACCGGGGCGGCACGTACGTCGAGGCGACCTTCAGGTCGTCCCGGGAAACGGTGCTCATACCGGCGGTACCTCCCTGCTCGTCACAACCGATGCCAGCCTCCGACCACCAAGGCAGCCGATCAAGGGCGCCGCTGTTCGGGTCCGTACGGGCATGTTCAGCTCGGGCGTGCCCACCGGCATTGGTCAATCGGGTGAGTCGGCCATCCGTCGGCACGTGGATGCTCGGAACAGAGCCGGCCGGAAGCCTGGTGACGGCGGCGGACATGAGGCACTATGACTTCACTTCTGCGCAGCTCAACCTGGATAGGTACTGAAACCATGCCCCTTTCTCGTCGTTTGATCATCTCGGCTGCCGTAGCCACGGTCGCCGTCGGTTCGGGGGTGGCCGTCGCCCTCTGGCCCGACAGCGACCCGCCCTACCGTCCGCCGATCGCAGCCCACGTGGTCCAGCCGGGTGCGCCCGGCCAGCCGGGCAGGTCACTGTCACCGGAAGAGCTGTCCCAGCTCTCGGCGCCCGGGTTCACCGCGGCCGACACCCTGTTCATCGAGGGTATGATTCCGCACCACGCTCAGGCCCTGGAGATGACCGCGCTCATCGCGGACCGCACCACCAACCGCGACGTGACCCTGCTCGGTAAACGGATCGAGATGTCGCAGCGCGAGGAGATCGCGCGGATGCAGCGGTGGCTCGAGGAGCGGGATGTGCCGACCGCGGGGCCGAACGTGGGCCATGCCGGGCACAAGAACATGCCGGGAATGCTCACCGAGGAGCAGTTCGACCAGCTCAGGAAGGCACGCGGCGCGGAGTTCGACCGGCTCTTCCTGACGTTCATGATCGGCCACCACCAGGGAGCGCTGACGATGGTGGAGGAGCTCTACGCGACCGGCGGCGGGCTCGAACCGGCGGCTGACCAGTTCGCCCGCGAGGTCAACGGCGACCAGAGCATCGAGATCGAGCGGATGCAGGGGATGCTCGCCAAGATGCGCTGACATGTGCTGTGACAAGAAGTCGGGGGCCCGCTCAGCAATGCTGAGCGGGCCCCCTTCATTCGTTACCCTGCCTGGTCCAGTGGACCGGGCGTACTAGCCGCGGAGCTCGTTGATCAGCGCCTGGCCGTCGCGGACCAGCTGGTTGCGCACGCCGGTGGCGTTGAGCACGCTGGCCTGGTTGACGAAGGCGGTGAGCCACTCGATCTTCTCGGCGTTGGACGCCGCCGCGCTGGCCTTGCTGAGGTTGCTGGTCAGCTTGTCGGCGTTGCTGGCGGAGATGGTGCCCGTCGACTTGTAGCCGTCGACGAACGCCTGCAGGTCGGCGAACGACGTCTTGACGGTGAAGGTGATGGACTTGGTCGTGGTGTTACCGGCCTTGTCCTTCGCGGTCACCTCGAACGTGTGGCTGCCCAGCGTGAGGCCGGACAGGACGATCGACGTACCCCGCGTCACCCGCTTGCCGTCCAGCAGCCCGCTCTCCGGCGTGGCGGCGGGCCCGGAGGTGGCGTCGCTGACCGTCCAGTCGACGGTCACCGAGCCGGAGTTGCCGTACGACGCCCCGTTGGCCAGGCCGGACACCGACACGGTCGGCGCGGTCTTGTCAATCTTGAGCCAGACCGTGGCCTCCTTCGTCGGGTAACCGTTGTTGTCGAGCGCCCGGTAGCGCACCGAGCCCTTGACGTCCGAGCTGATCGTCGCGACGCCGTTGGCAGACGCGTTGACCCAGGTGGCCCCGTCGTCGGTGGAGACCTGGCCGGTCAGGTTGGCGGTCAGGCCGGTGAAGGTGAGCGTGACGTCGCTGGTGTACCAGCCGTTGTTGCCAGTCGCCTCGGCCGGGTTCACCGTGACGGAGACGGCCGGGTTGACCGCGTCCGCCAGGGCCAGGACCGCGTCCTTCAGCGTCTGGTACTGCGGGGCACCCAGCACGTTGGCGAGCGTCCGCAGCTGCTCCTCAGCCGCGCCCCGCTTGCCGTCGGCCGCGAAGTCCTCGGCCCGCGTCAGGAAGCCGTCGACCTTCGTGGCCAGCGCCGCGTCGAAGGCGTTGGCCCGGACGAGCTGGTCGTAGTACGAACGCGCGACCGCGAAGCTCGGCGCCCAGCTGATCTTCGGCTGGCCCTGCGGGTTGAACCCGTCGAGCCGAACGCTCTCGGCGGCCTGGATCTCCGCCTTCGACAGGTACTGGCTCGGCTTCAGCTTGAAGACGTCGAAGCCGCGCAGGATCTCGTTGCCGTACAGGTGACCGTTGTACCAGTACGCCGACCAGAAACCGCCGAGCACCAGCGAGGTCGCGCTGACCGGACCACGGTCGAAGAAGGCGATCTCCTTCGGGTGGGCCGAGTCGGTGAAGTCGAACACCGAGAGGCCGCCCTGGTACCAGGCCTGCATCATGATGTCACGACCGGGCACCGGGATCAGCGAGCCGTTGTGCGCGACGCAGTTCTCCCGGGTGGTCTGCGGAGCCGGCAGCTTGTAGTAGCTGCGGAACTGCATCTTCCCGTCAACGATGTCGAAGATGGCGTTGGCGCCCCACTCCGGCTGCTCGGTGGCGAGGCAGTGCGCGGCGCTACCGCCACCCCACTCGTCGGTGAAGATCACCTTGGTGCCGTCGTTGTTGAACGTCGCCGAGTGCCAGTACGCGAAGTTCGGGTCGGCCACCGCGTCGATCCGGCGGGGGTTCGCCGGGTCCGAGATGTCGATCAGGATGCCGTTGCCCTGGCAGGCGCCAGCGGCAAGCCCGATCTCCGGGTACGCGGTGATGTCGTGGCAGGCGTTGGTGTTCGGCGTGGGCGACCAGGTCGACCCGGACGGGTGCCGGGGCGACGTCGGGCCGTTCTGCAGGCCGTCGACCCGGCCGGTCACCGGGTCCTGGAACAGCCGCGACTCGGTCACTACCTTGGCCAGCTGAGGCGCCGCCACCGGAACCTTGATGACCTCGATCCGCCACCGCGACGGGTTGTCGCCGTCCGCGGCGTTGTTGTTGCAACCCTCCATCGTCGTCGCCGGGCGCACCGAGGCGGTGCCCGAGACGTAGATGTAGACGTTGTCGGGGTCCTTCGGGTCGTTCACCAGCGTGTGCGTGTGCGAGCCGCGGCAGAGCTGAACCCCCGCGACCTGCACCGGGTTCCGCACGTTGCTGATGTCGAAGATCCGGACGCCCTGGAACCGCTCGCCGACGCTGGAGTTCGTGCCGCAGTCGACCCGCCCACGGGTCTCCTCGACCGACATGAAGAGCAGGTTGTTGTGGACCGAGATGTCACCCTGTCCACCCGGGCACACGACGCTCGTCACCAGCTGCGGGTCGCTGGGCTTGGAGATGTCGAAGATGTTGAACCCGTTGTAGTTGCCCGTGAACGCGTACTTGCCGCCGAAGCCGAAGTCCGAGTTGTAGAACCCGCCGCTGGAGTAGCTGTTCGGGTCGAACATACCCGCCGGCCGGTCGCGGTGCGCGACCTGCTCCAGGTTGCTGCTCGCGGACGGGGCGTTGAGATAGCCGGCGCCGAGCCCGACCCGCGGGTCGGGGTCCGCCGCCGAAGCCGCCGTGCTGGGCAGCACGCCGGCCATGAGGAGCCCCGCGGCCAGCACACCGAGCGCTTGGCGCCCGCGGCGTGGCCTGGTTCCCAATTGATGTGTCATTTGCCGCCTTCCGATCGAAAGACCTGACGCACCCTTCCAGATGTTGGAAGAAGCGCGCCGTGTGAGTAAGGACCGTACCGGCCATTGGTCGTTGGTCAAGAAGTCAGCGAGAATTACGGGTATTTGTGTCAGTCAACCGGGGGCACGGGCGTCGCTCGAGATCTCGCCGGTCGCCCCAAAAGCGGTCGGTCCGGAAGATCTGCCTCATCGCCCTTCAGCCAGGTCAGCAAGCTACAAAGCAGGCCGACCCGCTGGTTTGTGTGTCCGTTGTGGCGAGTCGGTGGTGGTCGCGACAAGCGTAGGAGCCGCTGCCCGGAATATTCCGCCAACCGTCGGATGATCGGCCCGTAGACCACACCGTAGCGTCGATGCAATTCACCTCGCCCGGGTCTGACTACTGAACGTAATCGCCTGGCGGGCGCCGCGGAGCGCATGGCGGGCCGCTGTGGCGGTCGTGGAACGACGCTCCGTGCTGTCCTGTCCAACCCTCGAAGGGAGCAGCGGTGCCTGTGAATCTGTCCCGTGGTCGACGCAACGCCGCGTTGCTGTTGTCCACGGCGCTGGTGGCGTCGTTGACGTCGTTGTCCATGAAACCTGCCTGGGCTGCTCCGGAGAACGCTCCGGAGAACCCGATCTTTCTGACTGGCCCGAACGAGGGCGCACCGAAGGACATCGCGATGCGGTACCTGCGGTCGCACCCGGCCGACTTCGGCGTGCGTGCCGGGGACGTGTCCGACCTGTCGGTGATGTCGAGCTACACGAGTCGGCACAACGGGGTGACGCACGTCAACCTGGTGCAGCGCTACAAGGAGCTGGACGTCTTCGGGGCGGTCAGCACGGTGAACATCGCCAAGGACGGCAGCGTCATCTACGTTGGCGACAGCCTGGTGTCGGGTCTGGCGGAGAAGGCCTCCGGCGCGGCGTCGCTGGACGCGGTCGAGGCCGTGGAGGCGGCGGCCGATGGTCTCGACCTGGCCAAGCCGAAGAACGCGAAGGTGATGAGCCGCAACGCCGGCACGGCCAAGGCCACGGTCGTGTCCGGTGCGGGCATCTCGGACGAGCCGATTCCGGCGAAGCTGGGTTGGCAGCAGACCGAGAACGGGCTGCGCCTGGCCTGGCAGATGGTGATCGACGACTCGACCGACGACCACCTGTGGAACGCCGCGGTCGACGCCGAGACCGGCGCACTGCTGAACGCCGACGACTGGACCACCCACGAGAACGCTGAGGAGATCTCCAGCAACCTGGGCCGCAGCGCGACGTCGACGTCGAAGTCGCTGTCCACGTCGTCGCCGCTCAGCCCCGCGAACTTCGGCACCCGCAACCCGCTCCAGGACGGGTCGAGCTACCGGGTCTTCGAGGGCGCCAAGGAGAGCCCGAACGACGGGCCGCGGACCCTGGTGACCAACCCGGCGGACGCCACCGCCTCGCCGCTCGGGTGGCACGACACCGGCCTGGCGGGTGGCAAGTACACCACCACCCAGGGCAACAACGTCCACGCCTACCAGGACCAGGACAACAACAACGCTCCGGACTACGGCAGCAGCCCGGATGGCGGCGCGAACCTGAGCTTCGACTTCCCGATGGACCAGGCCGAGCACGCGCAGAACTACCGGGACGCCGCGACCGCCAGCCTGTTCTACTGGAACAACATCATCCACGACGTCTCCTACCTGTACGGCTTTGACGAGGTGTCCGGCAACTTCCAGGCCAACAAGTTCGGCAAGGGCGTCGCCGGCGACTACGTCCGCGCCGAGGCGGCCGACGGCGGCGGCACCAACAACGCCAACTTCTCCACCCCGGCGTCCGGCGGCACCCCCCGGATGCAGATGTACCTGTGGCCGGGCACCCAGTTCGGCGACCCGAACCAGGTCGTCGTGGACGGCGTGGGCTCGTTCAACGCCTCCTGGTCGCGGTACTCGACCGCGCCGACCCCGGCGGGCGTGCCCGCGGGGAGCCAGCTCTACTACGGTGGCACCGGCTGCGCCGTGAGCGCGTACCCCAGCACCCTGCCCAGGGGCAACTGGATCGCCGTCGCCGACGGCGGCACCACCGCCTGCAGCTACCTGCAGCGCACCCAGGTCGCCGAGTCCGCCGGCGCTGCGGCGTTGGTCATCGCTCACAACGCCAGCGGTGCTGCCCCGGTGCTCACCGGTGCCATGACGACCGCGCCGGTCACCATCCCGGCGGTCGCCGTGACGCAGGCCAACGGGGCCACCATCAAGGCCGCCATCGCCGCTGGCTCCGTCACCGGCAACGTTCGCAAGCACCCGAACCACCCGGGCATCCGCGACGGTGACTTCGACGCCGGTGTGATCATCCACGAGTACACCCACGGCATCTCCACCCGGCTGACCGGTGGCCTGGGTGTCAACTGCCTGAGCGGCGACCAGCAGCAGGGCGAGGGCTGGAGCGACTACGTCGCGATCACCATGCTCCTGGACCCGAAGTTCGACACGGCCGACGGCAAGCGGGGCATGGGCCCGTACGTGCTGTTCCAGGACGACCGCAGCGGTGACGGCATCCGGCCGCGGCCGTACTCGCGGAACATGGACATCCAGCCGTTCACCTACGACAGCATCAAGACCGGTGGCTGGCTGAACGGCACGTCCCTGGCTGTCCCGCACGGCATCGGCCACGGCTGGACCTCCGTGCTGTGGGACATGACCTGGAACCTGATCGACCGGCACGGGTTCAACCCGAACATCTACGACCGGTGGAGCACCGGTGGTAACAACCTCGCGCTTCAGCTGGTCATCGACGGGCTGAAGATGCAGGGTTGCAACCCGGGCTTCGTGACCTCCCGTAACGCGATCATCGCTGCGGACAAGGTGCTGACCGGTGGCGAGAACTCCTGCATCATCTGGGGTTCGTTCGCTCGCCGTGGCCTGGGCTACAGCGCGGTGCAGGTCGGCACCAGCCGCGCCAACAGCACCGAGGCGTTCGACATGCCGCCGTCCTGCCGGGCTGACTTCGTCAACCAGTCGGCCGCGCCGGCGCTGAACAGCGTCAAGGCGGGTACGAACGTGCAGCTGGCCTTCAAGCTGGCCACCAACCGGGGCCTGGACATCCTGGCCGAGAACTCGCCGTACTCGCGGCTGGTGGACTGCAACTCGCTGAAGACCGTCAACCCGAGCGGGCCGATCACGCCTCGTCCCACTCCGGTCGCGGCCCTCACGCCGGCTGGCCAGAGCATGTCGGCCAACGACAACGGCCGCTACACCTACCCGTGGAAGACCGACAAGGCCTGGGCCGGCACCTGCCGAGAGTTCGTCATGACTCTCGACAACGGGTTCCAGCACCGCGCCTACTTCAAGTTCACTAGCTAGTACCCAGCACCAGCCGGAGGGAGCGTCCCCATCAGGGAACGCTCCCTCCGGTCTGGTCGGACCCGTTTCAGGACGCGGCGACCGGTGTCACGAGCGTGTCCACCGCTGGTTCGAGGCGCTGTTGCAGTACCACAGTTCGACGGCGGCGCCGTTGGCGGTTCCGGCGCCGGTCACGTCCAGGCACAGCCCGCTCTGCACGTTGGTGATCGTGCCGTCGCCGTTGACGCTCCACTGCTGGCTTCCGCTGCCGCTGCAGTCCCAGGTGTCCACCCGGGTACCGGCGGTCACGCTGCCGCCTGGGACGTCGAGGCACAGCTTCCCGTACACCACCAGGGTCTTCGACGGAGTCAGCAGCCAGGACTGGTTGCCGCCGCCGTTGCATTCCCAGATCTGCAGCTTCGTACCCCAGGTGGTCGACGAGCCGGGCACGTCGAGGCACCGGTTGGAACCGACCCCGCGGATCGGAGCGGCGGTGGCGCTGCCGACGCCCCAGGCCCACTGCAGCCGGCTGACGCCGGAGGCGTTGTTGTTGGTGAGGGTCAGGCTGGTGCCGCTGCCGCCGAGCGTCGTCATACTGTACGAGTCGCCGGTGCGCAGACCGGGCCAGTAGACCGAACCCATGCCCAGCAGGCGCAGCGTGTCGCTGGTGGCCTGCACGTAGGCGATGTAGGCGTTGCCGTTGATCGGGCCGTTGTAGTTGAGCCCGGTCGTCATTGGCGCACCCCACTCGTCCAGCACCGTACGGGAGGCGCAGGAGCCGATCCGGTTTCGCAGGTCGTTGGCCCAGGTCCAGTAGCTGCTCTCGGTGGGCTTCCAGAATCCGTAGAAGTGTAGGGAGAGGAAGGTCCCGGACAGTCGGCTGTCGGCGCACACGGTGGTGACGTTGTCGTTGTACCCGGTGCCGCTGACGAAGATCCGGCTCTTCGGCACCGACGGATACGTGCTGATCCACGTGGCGGCCGGGCTGCGCAGCCCGTTTCGGGGGGAGCCCCCGGGCGGCCCGACCTCAACGTCAACCGGAACCCGACGACCCCGACCCCGTCAGGGGTCGCCCGAGGAGGCCGCTCAGGTTCAGCCGTCCCGACGCATTACGAAGTTGATCGCGGTGATCGACAGGGCGAGGGTGCCGGCGAATGAGGCAGCCCCGAATAGGACGGCGTCGCCCGGGTCGTGGCTGCCGACCCACTTGATGACGCCCGCTGCGGTGCCGAGGTGCAGGGCGGCCAAGATCGAGATGGCCAACCACAAGGCGCGGGTGTTGCTGGTGGCAGAACTAGAAGTGCTCACAGAGCATCCTCCAAGGAGCTGAATGCGATGTGAGCGAGCTGCTACTGACTGTGAAGACTGCGGTCGCCCATGTCAAGCTGGCCAGCGGCTGCCTGCCGGCTTCACCCTCCGGCCCCGGGCGACCCCAGCCCTCGCCAGGGGTCGCCCGGATGCCGGGGTTTCATGTGTCGCGGCCGGAAACGTACCGGATGGCGGTGAGAACCAGGGCGAAGCAGCCGCTGAACGCGACCCCGCCTGACAAGAGAGCCTGCCCGATGCTCGGTTCGATGGCCCAAGAGATCCAACTGGTGACCGTCGCGGTCAAACCGCCCGACAGGACGGCGATGGCCAGGCACAGCAGCCGGACCAGAGCGTTAACCTCCATACCTTCCCCTCTCACTAGACAGAGTCCTCCCCTTGGAGGAGTTGCTGATCTACGTGTTAGAGGTTGAGTTGGAGTTGTCTCTCTACTGTGGCCAGCGCTCGGGACCTCGGCAAGGGATGGTGACGGCAGTCACGAAAACAGCCGGTCCGGGGCCGCCCAGGTCGTGTCGGTCGCCCGCGCTGGCCGCTGGCCCCGGGCGACCCCGGTCCCCGCCAGGGATCGCCCGGATCGGCCGGGTCACGCGTGGTGGCTCATCACGAAGTTAAACGCTGTGATCATCAGGACCATCGCCCCGCCGAAGGCACCGCCCCCGGCGAGCAGGGCCTTGCCCGCGCTGGGCTGGTTCGCCCAGGTGACCCAGCCGGCGATCATGCCGATCAGGCTGGCCGCCAGGATGGCGACGACCAGCAACAAGACCCGGGTAGCGGTGCCGTTTCCCATCGAGGGGTTCCTCCTGTACACACACAGTCCTCCCTTGTGGAGGAGTGCGGGGTGGAGGACCCGCTTCGCCTTGCTCCGCAGAATGGCACCTCGCCCGCGCGGCGTCTACCCACCGTCGACTTTTGCCCCCGTGCCGATACTGACGGGCCCCCGGGCGACCCCGACCCCCGCCAGGGATCGCCCGGGGCCAGCGCGGGTCACGCGCTTCGGTTCATGACAAAGTTGAACGCGGTGATCATCAGGATCAGCGAACCGCCGAAGGCGCCACCCCCGGCGAGCAGAGCCTTGCCAGCGTTCTGCTCGATCGCCCAGGTGACCCAGCCGACGATCAGGCCGATCAGGCTGGCAGCCAGGATGGCGACGACCAGCAGCAGCAACCGGGTAGCGACGTTATTGCCCATAGGGGTGAGCCTCCGCTCGACACAGTGATCCATTCGGATCGACCATGCCCTCCCTTGGGCTCCGCTTTGCTTCGCAAAATGCCAGCCCGACGGGGGTCATGTCAAGAGGATCTTTTTGGTTGTCGCTGAGGGTGAGCCCGCCGGTCTGGCTTCCCCCTTTTGGAAGTCAGGTGTTGGGCTGGGAATATGGACGAAACAGGCCAGCCCTGTCGGGCTGTCTCCCCTCACCGTCGGTTGAGACCCGGGCACCTGCCGTACGCCCGATTGGCCGCCCGATGACCCACCGCCGACTGCCCTACCGAGTGGGGGAGGGGATACCCCCCACCCACCAATTACCTACCCCCCAACCCCCCCACCCCCTACCGGGTGGGTACCCACCCATCGACCCGCAGGCCCGACCAAGGCTGGCGACCAGGCGAACCCGCGTGTCCCTGCTGCGCCAAACCCAGAGACGTCAAACGGCGCATCAGTCGAGGTTGGATCTGGCGACCCGGCGGCTGGGCCCCGAGCTGACCGCCTCCGACGGCTTCCCGTCGCCTCGTCCGGCCGGGGCGGCACGACATACCGAGAGGCCACGCGAGGCCGACGACGGACAAGCGAGAGCCATCGGCGATGCCAGCGGACAGCGGACGAGCAGCCGCCGTTTTTTGGAGAAGGCCAGACGGAGACCCCGCCACTCTCCCGCTTCTCTCTCCCCGCAGCCGGAGAAAGGCTCGGGGATTCGTTCAGGTAGGAGGTGAGGTTGCGGATGATGCCGTGGTCGAAGATGAAGTCGGTCGGGTCGACGAAGTCGGAGATGAACTTGACCATCTCCTGCACCTCCTCGGTGAGGTTGTGTAGGAGGTCGTTGATGTCGTTGGTGAAGAGGGTGAGGCCGAGGGCAAGGGGTCGATGAAACCCGCCCTGCCCTCGGCCTCACTGACGTTGCCTAGGACCGGCTGTTCCTGCCGCTCCTTCGCCGCAGCACCACCGAGAACGCGCCGATCGCGCCGAGGGCGACCGACCCGATGGCGGTGATGGCCGCCCCGGCGACGTTGGAGATGTCCTCGCCGCTGGCCAGGACGATCCAGAGCAACGCCCCGATCGCCAGCGACGTGACCAGCACCAACCCCGCGATCAGGGGGGTTTCGGTGCTGCCTCGGCCCCGGGTCTGGCTCTGCCTGGGCCGCCTCGTTACCGTTGTCACCTGGTCTTCGTTTCCTCCCTCGTAGTGGTCCCTCACCGGACACCGGCGGACGTGACCGTCGTGGCGGCCCCTGGGGTGCGAGCCCAGGGGCCCCTGCATTTCGCAGGTAGGCCAAGTCGACCGATGCCTGACTGTATCGACTGATGCGGACAGCACTGTGGCACCCGACCGTGCGGGAGCCCCTGTGACCGCTCTGCCGATCTGTCCTATCGTTCGACACCCCGTTCCGGTAACGCGGCTTGCTGCGGGCACAGGAAGTCCAACGGTGACGCCGCCGGTTTGTTGCTCTGGAGATCGACTATTGGGTGAGCCCTGACCCGGAGGGCATCCCACGTTGCCCGCTCAAATCGGCGTGTTCTCCTCGTCTTGGCAGCCAAGACCAAAGGAGGAGGAGGCGATGGCCGGAGCGGGTGGCGGTTCTGATGCCGGCTAAGAGGCGACCCATCCAGGCGAAGCGGCCGAGGTCGCACCGCCGGTACCGCGTGGCCCGTGAGCTTGGTCTTTAACCTGCGGGGCGGTGACATCAACCCCGGCTGATCATGGGAACAGCCCTTGATCGATCATTCCTCTTGTCTAGGGAAGAAGATCA